>PMIN01000203.1 GCA_003158275.1 Methanobacteriota archaeon | reverse complement strand
CCGAAAACCGGCCCACATTCCGCAGAACGTGAGGTTTCAAAATGACATGGAAACCAAGTAAAAAATTGGTAATAAATTGCCTTTTGATACTCGTATTCGTGAGTTTGATGATGGCAAAATCGGGGTACATCACAGGAATGGCCCAACAGCCCACAAACTCAGCGCTGAACGCCTCAACGCCAATTGCCGCTACGCAGGCGCTGCCTGACAGAAGTCAACCCGACCCAACGGGCAGCAGCATCGGCTCGGCTAACGTCCCAGCAAACGTAACTGGCCAACCGACGTTAACTGAGCTCGCCAATGCTGTCGGCCACAATATAGTGGCCATTAACTTCGTATGGACGCTCATGGCCGGCTTCCTCGTCTTCTTTATGCAGGCAGGGTTTGCACTCGTTGAAACCGGCTTCACGCGCTCAAAGAACGTGGCTCACACGATGGGCATGAACATATTGATCTACGGGCTTGGCGTGCTCGGGTGGTATTTCTGCGGATTCGCCATCATGTTCGGCGGATTGAAGTCGCTTGGTACCTTGGGCGGGTTTACCGGACTTGGCAGCGAGGTGACGGTCAATTTACTGGGACATCCGTTCGGACTGCTCGGTGCTCACGGTTTTGCGCTGACCGGTGCCTATGACGTTGGCGTGTTTGCGCTGTTCCTCTTCGAAGTTGTCTTCATGGATACCGCGGCCACGATTCCGACCGGGGCCATGGCCGAACGGTGGAAATTCTTGGCATTCTGCATCTACGGTCTATTCATAGGGACAATCATTTACCCGCTCTTTGGCAACTGGGTTTGGGGCGGTGGATGGCTTTCGCAGCTCGGCACGAACTTTGGCTTAGGCAACGGATACGTCGACTTTGCAGGTTCCACGGTCGTGCACATGGTAGGTGGTACGATCGGCTTTGTAGGCGCTTGGATGCTCGGCCCTCGTATCGGTAAGTACGTCAACGGGAAGGTCCGCGCCATTCCGCCGCACAGCATCCCTATGGCCGTGCTCGGAACGCTCATCCTCGCATTCGGATGGTTCGGGTTCAATCCGGGCTCCACGCTCGCAGGGACCGACCTCCGTATCAGCGTCATCGCCGTCAACACAATGCTTGCGTCGTGCGCTGGCATGGTGATGGCAACAATCTGGGTTTGGCGCGTGCGCGGCAACAAACCTGATGTAAGCTTCATGTGCAACGGGATGCTTGCCGGACTCGTCGCAATAACCGGCCCTTGTGCGTTCGTTAACTCGCAAAGCGCTGTCCTCATCGGATTGGTCGCTGGGGTTCTCGTAGTTGAAGCCGCGCTTTTCATTGACAAAAGGCTAAAAGTTGATGACCCGGTCGGAGCGGTGGCCGTGCACGGCGTGTGCGGCGCGTGGGGGTGTCTCAGTCTAGGACTCTTCGCAGATGGCACGTACGGCGCGGGCTGGAACGGCGTTTCCGGCGCGGTAACCGGTCTTCTCTACGGAAATCCCAGTCAGTTGACTGCACAGTGCATCGGAGTGGCGACATGCTTCGTTTATACAGCGGCGATCTCACTTGCGATCTTCGCGTTCATAGACAAAGTTGTCGGACTGAGGGTCGGATCGCAAACCGAAGTAGACGGCCTAGACGTCCCAGAAATGGGGGTAGGAGGGTACGATGGTGGCTACGGGCTCTGAGCTGGACAGGCAACCTCGAAAAAGAAGTTGCTCGCCGTGTCTCAGGCCGAAAGTGTGTCCCCGCACCACGTCCGCGTGGGCGGGGAGTCTAACAAACAGCGTGGAGGTGAGCGTATGAAAAGAATCACGGCCATTATAAGACGGGAAAAACTCGACGCAGTAAAGCACGCGATGCGAGAGCTCGGCCCTGGGATGACGGTTACGGACGTCAAAGGCCAGGGCAGGCAGAAGGGCATTATGGAGGTCTACCGAGGCAGCGAGTACTGCCTCGATCTCTTACCCAAATCGCAGATTGACATGGTCGTCCAGACAGAAGACGTGGAGCGTATTGTCCGCACGATCTTGGAAACTGCGAAAACCGGCAACATAGGAGATGGGAAAATATTCATCGCCCCGGTAGACGACGTGATCCGCATCAGAACAGGCGACCGCGGTCCCAGCGCTGTCTAGCGCTTGCAACATCGCAGGCGGGCGCACACCCGCCTTTTCTTTTTTTTCACGCACCAATAAAACGGAGTGGATTTTTAGTGCGTTGCCATAGCACAGTGAGAAGAGGGCGGCTACAGTCTCTCGAAAAATGCGTTCATTTGTTGCGGGCTATGCGTTTGTATTTGGAAATCTGAAGTGCGAACGATAAGTCGCTGAACTATTGTTTCTGTACCTCCCACAGGTTGGCAAAGACGCCTTCCCGTCCTTTCGACTTGGTTGTAGGATGTAGCTTTTCTAGCGGCTGACTTATGCGAGACGCTTCTCGGCGCCTACGTTCTTCAAACGGATAAATCGAGGAATCGGTTTGTGCTCGTCTGCTCTTCTTTCCTCACCACGTTACTTGGTTCGCCTCTTCGAGCGGCATAGCCGGCGCGATGTGGGCCACGCCAAAGCTGCTGAACGGGCCGGTAATCTTCAGCAATGATGCTTCATCTGGTGCATCGAAGATTGCCACGGACATATGTCTGCCTATGAGAACGTAACGGCCTATCACCTTGACGCTTTCTGGAAACTTAAAGTGCTTCCACAGCTCGCGAACCCGTTCAGTATGTTCGGGATCGAATTTATACCATAAAACAAATAGCATTTCTCCACTTCCTTTACGTAGTTGAATTCAACACGCTCCTCGTTGAGCGCGTCGCTCTCGATTTAGAAAACCCCTTCGATGTTCGGAATAGCTTACGCCATCGGTTTTTGATGAGAGCATCGCTAAAAGAATAACATTCTGGAACGATAACTCTTTCTCAGCTTTTCTTGCGTTCCGGCCTTATCGAAGCGGCGGCGTTTCGTCTGCGGTGCTGGCGGTCAACTGCCATCATCAAAACCTATATGCGTGAAAGAGACGGTACGCACGCAGCACGGAGGTGAGAGAATAACACAAATGCTTCCGCAGTGTTTCAACTGCAAACATTTCTATACGGGGGACAAATGTGACGCCTACCCGGCTGAAAGATTGTACAACTGCGACGCTTTCCCTGATCCAAAGCG
>PMIN01000031.1 GCA_003158275.1 Methanobacteriota archaeon | reverse complement strand
AAAATTACCAATCAAATCGTCTCTCTTTTGTCCATTCATCCAAAAATAGAGGTCGTCGATAACGAAGGCAAGCGAGCAGTCGTCATCACAGTCGATGAGTCCCCTGACGTTCTCATCTCGTACAAGGGCCAGTACTGGGAGCGCGTGGGGGCAACTGACAGGAGAATGAGTCAGGCGCGGCTGCGGGAGCGGCTCATATGGACAAAGACGTGGGACGCCCTTCCCACACAATGTCCCGTCGATGAGATCGATGATGGCGCGGTTGGTCGTTTCATCAATGAAGCGGTAAGCAAGGAGCGACTGCCGCGTGAATCGCTAAGCGAGAACCATGAAACGCTCTTAGAGAAGTTGAATCTTCTCGTTGACGGGAAACTCACCAACGGTGCCCTGCTGCTCTTTGGCAAGAACCCTCAGAAATACTACGTTAACTTGAGGATCCGTCTTGGGCGGTTCAAGACTGCTACTGAAATCATCGATGATCAGTGGGCAGATGGAAACGTCTTTCACCAGCTCGAAAGAGCACTCACCGTCTTACAACAGTAAGTCAGTGTGCGCTATAGAATCGAAACGATAGAACGTGAGGATGTGCGGGAGTATCCTTTTCCGGCGCTTCGTGAGGCCGTTGTTAACGCGCTGATGCACCGTGATTATTTTAACATCGCTAACTTCATCCAGATAAACGCGTACGACGACCATTTGTGGATATCAAATCCGGGTGGCCTTCCCGACGGCCTCACCGTTGAGGACCTTAAGAGGGATCACAAATCGATCGGGCGTAACCCTTTGATCGCTCGTGTGCTGCGCCTTGCGGGATACGCCGAGGAGTACGGCACCGGAACGCTCAGAATGGTAGAAGAGATGAAAAAGGCGGGCCTGCCTGAGCCTGAGTTCAAGGAAGAGATGGGGGGCTTTTCTGTGTATCTCTACAAAGATATCTATACAGAAGAGAAGCTGCGCGAGAAGGGACTAACTGAAAGACAGATTAAAGCGGTCATGTGGGTAAAAGAAGAAGGGAGCATTACCAACAGCGAATACCGTCAATTAACTGGACTTTCACATGACGGCGCTTTCAAAGATCTTAGAAACTTGGTCGCAAAAAGTGTCCTAAAAGTTACGGGGAAGGGTCGAAGTGTTCGTTATACGTTGCGTAAATCTGATGATTAAATGATGATTAAATGATGATTAAATGATGAATGAGACAGCCCGACCGACGATTGAGAAGCAATTACACTAAACCGGTTGTGATCGTTAACAGCTAACGCGATACACGCGCGGCGTTTCGTGCGCGGCTGCAATCTCCTGATCGACCTGCTCTCTCGAGGTAGTCGGTGGTGTTCTTCACGATTGCCGAAAAGGCATCTTATCGGCAATAACGGTTGCGATTTTGAGCGTGGTTCTTCGCAGTGCAGTAGTGTCAAGAAATCTGTTGACAAGTCGGCAAATCGTTAACCGCATTCGGCCAAAAAGCAAGCTTCGGCGGCTGAGATACCGCGGGAGTCTAATTGTTGTTTGCTTGCGCAGCATCTATGCGATAGGAGCCAAAAGAAGCCCTTGAGCGTCAATATTATCACCTTCAATGTGGTTGTGATCCTAATGGGCGGTGTTGATTTGCCGGAAAGATATCACCCACGCAACAGCAACGCTACCTACATAAAAAATTGTATCTTTTTGCACAGGTCACCTTTGCGACAGGGAAGACGGTGGAATGAATGAATGAAACTGATGAACTCTTATCGAAGCTCGCAAATCTCTGGAAAAAAGTGAGAGCTGCGATACAAGTAGGTACCATCGAGTCTGAAATAGTCTCCTACAAGAAATTTGAAGTGACTGAGTTCGATTACAAGGATGGTGTCCCTGCACGCTCAAGAGATCTGCGATTGGACCGGACTGATCTTACTTTTGATGGGATGGACCAGCTAAGCGCTTGGCTCAAGCAACGAGAAGATTACAGAGAAGTTTCAAGGGACGTATCAATCAGATGTAAGACCGACGAAGATCGTGGTCTCTCCCTAGTAGATCAGCTTATGCACAATATTCCAATTGATTGCGAGGGAAAGGAGGGGATCAAGGAATACATCGCGAGATTTCTCCGTCTTTGGGAAGAATTAGTCGTCGATTGGGCGCCGAAGGTTTGGATCGAAGGCATCTTGCTTGAGTGCGACGACCCTCAAAACTGTCGGTTCGCGATCGGCGACGAATTGGTTATTCGAAAGCCGCTGCCTTCTGATTTTGAGTATGCGGTGCCCGATTATGATCGGTCTTCCGATCACGACATACTTCTGAATTATCAGGGGTCGGACGCTATTCTTGAATTATCATACGCGTCAAAAGTGAGCGATAAGGGGCCCATGGATGCGCAGGTAATGAATGAAGTGGATAATCTAATTAACTGTTTGCGGCTTTTCAAATTGGGGTCCATAAATCTCTTTTATATTGAATATGACCAACTCACAAAGAATCTTCTTCTCATTGGGAACCGCGTGGATAGGACAGCGGCTGCAAAGTCATTATACAAATACGTCTTGGGCAAAGAAGACAAAGACAGATTGACGGACTTTGTTAAGCAAGTTAAAGCGCTGTTTCCAACAACGGAGAGCCTCTCAGAAGCTGAAAATAAGAAGCGCAATCCAGATAGACCCTTGCACATTGCTCTTCAGAGATATTACGACTCGCTATCAGATATGGAAGGTGTGGATCACCAGATCTCCTCTGCAGTAACGTGCTTGGAAGCATTATACCTCACGGGTGAGGCGGAGCTCTCATATAGGTTACAGCTGCGGGTAGCGGGGTTACTAAGATTTGCTAGATTCGATGACCCAACAACCCCGTCAGATATTCGAGAAGACGTAAAAATCGCGTATGGTATACGTAGTAGCTTCGCGCACGGCTCCTTCATAGAAGAAAAAAATCTCAAAAAAAGTTCTGACCTTGCAAGAAAGGTGGTTGATTATGCCCGTCGCTCGCTGCTCTTATTCTTACAATTAAAGCGCTTAATAGATGAGGACAAGAAATATCTGAGTGATGACGGTCTTAAAACTGATATCATAAACATGATTGATGATTCTCTAGTGGATTTATCTGCATACGATAACTTGGAAAATCTCGTAAGAACACATTGCCATTTTCTGGAGTAGAAGGTTGGTTGGCCCGTGTCGTTTGCTGAGAAATAACTACTTTTGGCAGCGGCATCTTTGTATCACTGAGCTTTATCTATTGAAGCTCGCTTAACTCTCGCCGCTAGGAATAACGGTCAAAATGAGAGTTGGTTAAGGGTGGCGCAACTCTCCCCAATTTTTGTGTAGGCATGAGCCAGGAACATAGCGAGTTCCTTCTGATCCGTCCTTATCTCCTAGCTATTTGTTTCTTTTTTCGATTTCCTTTGATTTACAGGGCCCGTTCACTGGCTGACGCAGAAGTCCACACGAGTGACTGCCTTGGAACTGCCTGTAGGAAAGACTAACTGGACTGCTAGACTATGCAGACCTGGACTCAGGAAATACCATATCCTTCACTTACTAAAAGTGGGGGGCTATAACGTCGGGATGCGCTGCGCGAGTTCGGCCCAGTCGCTGCCGATGGACTTTTTGATGAGTTCCTTTGTTGAGGCGAAGACAGGTTCAGGCATCATCATCTGATAGATGTGAACCATGGTCTCACGATCGTCCAGTCCCACTAGCGGAAACAGCCATGCGACCACTTCCGAGAATCGTCCCTGGGGGATCTTGCTTGCCATGATACCGATCGCCTTCCCTTGCTCGGGCACTGAGACCCGTTCCTTGAAAATCCGGTAGAGGTGCGCGTCCTCCTTGTTCAGGTGCATGTCGAGATGAAAACGGAAAATCGTCGGTGCAGCTCTTATGATAATCGGAGCGTTTGGAGTCGTCATATCGCTCAGTATTTTTGGTGTGCTAACGTTTATCCTGTTCTTAGTAGGGGGCATCATCATTCTCACGCAGAAAAAGGAGCAGGTGGCAGTGCAGGCGACTACAGGGCAAAACACGGGGTGAAAGAATATGAATCCAATAGCTAGGATGATGAAACGCTATATCAAAACGCCGCTCAAATACGCGCTGCCATTGCTGTTTATCGGCTCACTCGTTTTGGTCGCGACCACTGGCTGCGTGACAAGCAATACAACGCAGAACTCGTCAGGCGGAGGTACAGGTGCAGTTGGCGTCGCCGTCAAGGTCAATTCCGTGACAACAAGCAGTCAACTCGGGAGTGGATTTTCAGTAAGCACGCCTAACCCAGGAAATACGTATCTCGTTTTCAATGTGACCGTGACAAATCTTAACAAGAATAACTTCGACATTGGCGACCCTTACTACTTTAAACTCACCACGAGCGACGGGACTGTATATCAATACTCTTCTTCGTCATATCTCGGCAACAACGCACTCAACGGCGTATCACACACGAATCCCGGAGAAAAGGTGACAGGGCAGGTAGCGTTTGAAATCCCACAGAACGCGAAGGCCACCACGTTGGTCTACGACGACTACGTGAACAGAGTAACGACCAACTTGTGATGTCGGGCATATGTGAGAGTCCATTATCGCGTTAGGATAAAAAAGAGCATTTAAAAAACATGGACAAGACGTCCACTAATCACTATGAAAGGAGATTGGGCAACGGGTAAGACACTTGCCAATTCATCTATTTTGGGCATGAGCAGCTTAATCGGTTCTTGCTTCCGGAAGTGACCTATGAGGTCCAGCACTCAAACGTCTTTTACCTCGCGGGAAAATACGATGGTGAACGGTTGGACCTGATCCGCGCGCTTCTCTACTCTCGCCCACTTGTCCGGATACTTATGTTCTAAGAACCAAGCGGCCGCTCTCCAATCGCCATCCTGGGCAGCCCTGGTGATAACCTCAACGTTTGTAATGACGGCTTCTGCTTCCGCCTTCCGCAGGGCATCCAAAAACTCTGAAAACTCACCTTTCTTTTGGGTCTCACCTTTCTTCTCCCAAGCCAACAACGTGTTATAGTGGATGCCAGCGGCGCGACACGCGTCGATGCGATACGCTCCTGCCCGTAAGGCTTCGATGAGTGTTTCCATTCTGGATTCAGTTAGCTTCGAAGGCCTGCCCGTCTTGGCCTTGCTAATCTGTTGGGTTCGCAACGTTTTTGACTCCGACCGCAGAGTTTTTTTGTGAAGATGTGCCTGCAGACATTGTTAACGATGTGATGGATCTGCTGCTCGATTTGACTTCTTTATGAATTCTTAAAGAGAGTGCGTTATGCGAAGATATGCCTCTGTTGCGTTGTAACTGCAGCGTCTTGGCTCGCCGTTGATTGCGTCGAAAGCCATTCAAATAGTCGCTTCGCTGCCAGGAAGGTTTGGAAGAGTGGAAACAGCTCAGCGGCTGTAAAGGTGTTCGCCTCTGTGATGGTGCGGTCGCTTCTGATGTGCAAGTTCATGCAGACTTCAGGAAAACTACCTGTCATTTCACCCCACGCAAACGCGTAAGCAGCTAACTGAAGTTTGTATTCTGTATAAACACCCCGCCCAGTTTTGATATCGAGCAAGGCCAGCCTGCCATTCAAAGTGCCAATAAGATCCGCAGTCCCTGCATAAGCGTGTTCGCGACTTACCACAAGCTTTTCGCTGGCGATCGGCACAAACTGGACGGAATCCTGCCACGCGCGAAAGGCGATTGTGACGGGATCTCGAACGTTTTTTGACATATAACTAGATTTATCACCAACATATGCCGCAATACGGCGGTGAATATCTATACCGTGATCCGCAGCGGCGTTCTTGACACGATTGTGTTCTGAAGCACTTTTCGCGAGGAGGTTATCGGCATTAAGGTTTTGAAGCGAATTAGCGCGTTGAAGAGCAAAGAGTTCCTGTTTGAGAGAATCACGTGTGAGCCGCACTGCCCAGTTCACTAGCTGCGGTTTGTTGAGAACGTTGAGTATCGAGGTAACGCTCGGGTAGTTCTTGCCATCAATCGTGTAATACCGGCCAGTGATTTTCATGTTTGCTCTCGCTGCAGAATTGATAGCGTTCCCAATGTTCTCCTGTTGCTATCGTTCTCGATCCTCTTCCGCGAATGAGGAGGAGAGTAAACATTTTCGAAAAACACGAAAAAAAAGGTAGAACGGTGGGAACACAAGTACATATAATCCAAAAGAATAAACACTACAACCGAGCGCTTTTTTGAACCTGAAGAAAGACTTTTGAGTTCTTTCTTGAACCCCTGACACTTTCGGAGTTCACCTGTGGGAACATGGAGAACAGTAGAACGGGGAGAACGGGTTAACAAACTATTCCTCCAGAATCGATTTAGGCAGAAAGGTCGTACCATCGACCGTTATATGAAAATCGTTGGTTAGCGCAAATTCTCCTAATTGAGAAAGTTGGTAACCTTGCTGATCAATATTGTACTCCACATATCCCTCAAGTATCAGCTTTCCTGACCCTCCTGGCCGTTTAATCTTCAACCCCACAGCATTATTAACAACCTTAGCGCTCAATCCAGTCTTCTTTATGATTCTGCGCTGTGTTGGGAACTTTCCTTCACTGTTTTGCCTCCAAATGTAATGCAATATCTTCTTAGAGTTCTGACTCAGAGGCGGGCTGGGCTGCTTGAAAAAATTGATGAAAAACCACGCTTCAAGGACATCTTCAGTTTCAACGCGCCAGCAGCAACGACAGAAACGCTTCACGAACGCGATGCACTCAGCTATGACGATTAGTTGCTGATAGTGCAGCCCACTGTAGTCATGCTGAGCAAAATACCCACCCAACGCCTCAATAAGGTTGGCTGTTCGATGATCGGACTGCTGTTGCGTGTAGACTGGCAACTTGCGGTTTCCGAGTTCTTCGTTAATGGAATGCTCATCTTCGAGCAACATTCCGAGTGCTGACCGAAAGGCCGCAGATTTTGTTTCATACTCAAAGCTGCTGCATGAACTAATCGGGCCCAGTATGCTGAGCGTTCTGTCATTCTCACTCGAACTAATATCGCTAGTTGCAATGAACTGTCCAAACCCCGCAAACGGGTTGCTGACAATAAATCTCTCTTTGAGGTTGGGGGGTAAGTATTCGAAGACTAGGTTTGCCAAAGATGAGTTTACCAGCGTATCAGCAAATAATCGATCTAGATACTTTGAGTTAAGGGGCAAACCGAGTTTGAGCCGTGGCAACAAGAGCAAGGCAAAAGCACGTACTATGGGCTCACTTAGCAATCGAGTTTTAGACAAATCGAGGTAGAACTCAAGCAAAGCATTTCGCGTGGTTAACAGCTCAATGCACTTCGTTGTAACATCTTCGCACCCGATTACTGACGTGTAGTCGGGTTCTGCGTGTGTAACCCTGCCAAGGCCTTGATTTGCCATTTTCGATTAATCACCTAAATATCAATTTTGCCGGATATTTTCACGTCATTCAGCATTCTCCACATAGAACCGTCTCGTGTTGCTGTACCAAATGCTGTGCAGAAGCCCTGCGGCCTCCAGCTTGAGACAGCGGACCATAACCGTTGAGTAGGGTCTTTCAATCTCAATAGCGATGCGACCTGCTGATGCTTCTGCCACTTGCAAGACAAAGCCTAGAACTTCATCATCGAGATCGTCCGTAAGCCGTCTTGAACCGCAATATGGCTTTGGTGCGCTTTTTTCCATTTTCACCCTTTGCAGACTGATAAAAATCTGCACAAATCGGTATACAATTCCTGGGGATAGATAGATTTCTGTGTCCTGATGTTGGACATAAACCATATAAAGAAGCCAATCATCTATTTTGTATGACATGGATCACGACGAATTCACCAATCGGCTGAAAGCAGTAGGACTGGGGCCGAAAGAATTACCACGAAGCACTCTTCGCAATTGGGCACGAGAAGGGTTGATCCCAAGGCCAACGCCGTACTCAAAGCCAGGGAAGCAAGGACGGTATAGGAATTGGCCTGAGGAGGCTGTTGAACAAGCTGCCGCTGTGTGGGCCCTACGGAATCTAAAATCAGACAGGTTTCTGTCACGACCACCTTCCAATACAATTAAACGAGTAAAATTTGAGGCCACGGACACTTATGAGACGTTTGAAAATGACGCAGATTTCCACCACAAAATACACAACAGAAGCTTCGATCCGGAAGGGAAAGAAGGCTACTACCTGAAATCGTATGACCTACATCCATTCATCGTCACATGGATTGCCACCATTGAAAAAGTAAGGCATAAGATGTCGGTTAACGAACCAGCGAATGTCATTTTTGACTGGAAAAGTCATCTTGTCCGCGAAGGTGAGTTTGAGTTACGCTATGATGGTGTAACCGTTGAACCTTCGGACTATAACCGCATTTCTCGCCGCTACTCCCACACGCGTGAAACGATGAGAAAATTGCTAGGCAGAGAACCGACCGATTGGGCAAAAGCCAAACGAGAAGGCCAGGTCATCTCACTTGGTCAAAATACCGATTGGGATAACGTCGGATTTGACGTTGAGAATCAACTTATCATTATAAGAGATCCCAAGAAAAAAGAGTATACGGTTATCGTTGTCGGAGACCCGAAAGATGGCGTCCCAGAAATCAGCGACGAGATGCTAAGTGATCCAAAGCTTTTCAAGCACGACAAGCCCTATGTGAAGGCTCCGGATACGAAACCAGGAGAAGATCCGGAAGCGGATAAGGCATATCTAAAGAAAGTAGCTCAATATCTTAAGGAGAGAGAGCAGGGAGCGAGCAAGAAGGCTGCACAGTAGTTTTGGACTAACCGTGTTGGGTAATCTGTCAGATTTACGTTGGTTAGAGCTGCTGAGAATTCGTAACTCGTTCGTTCTTTTTGCACATGGTTACCGCGTGTCAAGCGTGGTGAAGATAATTTCAACTGATGCAAGAGGAGAGCTGCGCGGCCCCTATTGCTATGTCAGCGCTTAACATACTAGAGAATCGTCAAAGGTTGACCCGAAGAGTATTTCAATAATGCCCTCTTGAAGCTCCTGCTAAAAATGTAAGTGGCGCAAGTCGTATTCACGCTTGTCTGTCTTGGTAAAAGTCTCGCCTGTAATGCTCTGCCTTCAGACGGAAAGCTGGCTAGCTTATGAATGTAAACCTTAGCTTCCTAAACTCTTTCTTCTTCCGCTTTTATCTGTCGTTTAAGCATCAATCTGAATCTCGATCTGCGAGTTCGATTTGTCGCCAATATCGCAGGTAAGTATCGTAGACATCCTCCGGAAGGGGGTGCTTGTAGTGCTCCCAATCTACGCCAGTCATACCGTGCGCCAACACATACTTGCGATTTGTCGCATCCCAGCCAATGACGTCTCCAAATTGCTCGGCGAACTTGCGGAAGTCGCTTAACCACAGATGTGCTTTGCTTGCATCTCGTACTCGCGGAAGGGGGATTCTTTGCCGTTCAAGCCACTTTTCAAACGAGTGGAACATAAAGAAGGGCTTGGCATCGTCATTTTCGTCAAAATCGCTAGCTAAAACCTCGTTAATTGCGCTAACAACAGATGAATGCAGCGGAACGTAATGCTCGACCCTGTTCTTTTCTTGCTCAGCGAGAACGTGAAGCACTGGCTTCTCTTCCTTGAGTGCAGCCTTGAATTGCCCAACAGTCAAGCGCTGGATTGTGCTCGGTCGTAATCCTGTGTATGATGCTAGGAGTGTGAAAGCGCGGTAGTTCCGTATCTTCGAAGGATCAGTTCCTTTCTCTTCCTTAGCGGCGATCCTCTGAAACACTGTCTTAATATCTTCACGAGTAACAATCCTCTCCGTAAGTGCCTTTTTAACTTTTATGGTCTTCGGTCTTTCCAGAAACAGCCTAAAAGAGAGGTAGCGCTGATCGATTTTTGTTTGAGCCAAGAAACTGAGAAATCCGACTGCGAAGCTCAGCACTTTCGAATGCGAATCTCGTGATTGATATTTATCAAGAACAAACGTTCTGAGGCCTGTAACGGTTTGGTGCGAAATCTCGCCTTTTGTCGATTGCCACAGAACCTCAGAAGATCTGCTGATCCAGTCTTTTGATTTCTTCGCCATCCCTTCGCTACGGTATGCGATATATGCATCGAGGTCCGCCCTTGTGAAGTAGAGTGTGAGAGGAGCATTTTTGTGATACTCACGTGCAACACCCACAGGCTCGGTAGCAACTGAGCCGTCGTGAAGATGGACGATCACCTGTTTGTCCGCAGCGAGAACATCGCTCCGCCGCTGTGGCTGTTCCTTTGTGATAAGATCTGGGACGACTTCACTAGATAGTCGAATGTCGAGCGGAGGTTCCCCTGATTTCGGCGTTGGCAGCGTGACTTGCTGTAAGGGTTCGTTTGGTGCTTGGAGGCTGATTATATCGACTGCTCCAGGCTTCAGTTTTTGAAGTTTCCCGCTTGGTTTTCCTGCTGGCGAGCCTTCGACTTCACTTTCGTCGGGAATAAGCTCCTCGGTAAGGAACTCGCGCGAGTGAACGTTGCCGTCTTCATCGGTGAAGTAGTAGATTTCCGAGCCGCCTTCAACTTCGTCTTCGGGCGATAGATCGGTCATCTCTTGCCACGTCAGATCGGGCGCGTGAGAGTTGTGCAACTTTTCGTCAGAGTTGTGCAACTTTTTATCCTTGTTGTGCTTATTTCTCGTCATAATCCTCGCTAGCGGGAAAGCCTCAATGGACGGCTCGAGTGTGGCTGATTGGAAAAACAACGATGGGCTCGGCCGGATTCGA
>PMIN01000142.1:3728-6261 GCA_003158275.1 Methanobacteriota archaeon | reverse complement strand
CGCCGCCTTGATGCGGCAACGCTTAACTGCGGCCCGCGACCTATAAGAGACTAAAGAGACATCGCTAAAAAATATCTGGCTCTATGGGGTGTGTGGGGCGAGAAAAGCTCTTGCCAGCGGCGCGCTTAAAGGCAAGGTACCTCTAGAAGCGCTAGAGCAGATTTTAACTTACTCGACCGTTGGTAATTGGTGTTTTCTCCCCCACATCACCCATAGAGGGTAACATATACCATGGTACTACCTCGTTTTATATTTTGCAAGTAATTCTCGTGCCTCAGGGCCAAAAAATAGCCGAAAAAGGTGGCAAAGGCCCAAAAAAGACATTTTCGATGGAACTTCTTTTTATACTTATTAATAGGCTAAAAACCCGCTAGAGCTGCTTTGATTGATTTGGTTGAATTCGAGACGTTCTCAAATTTTTAAGTCCAAAAAAGCGTCATCTGCGGCATCGGACATGCCTAACTAAAATATGCAGCTCGAAGCGCGTCGCAAATCAAAACTCTAATGCCCGGAAAGTTATTTAAAGATTTGAATTGAACATTTTTGCGGTGGTTTATCAATGGATGAAAAAGAACGAATCGGCGTCGTCCCGGACGCGTCGTTGTATCACGACAAAGATATCTACACGATTGAAGTGGAGCTGCCCGGCGTACACAAGAAGGACATAGAACTTGAAGCCTCTGAGAATGGCTTTTGTCTTACCGCACCGAGAGAGGACATTGAATACATCGGATGCTGGATACTCGCCCACGCCATTGAGCCTGAAAAGGCGAACGCTACATTCTCCAATGGACTTTTAAAGGTTACCGTACCTCTAGTAGAAAGTTTCGAAGGAGTCAAGGTTCCGATAAAGTAGTTAGAGTCCTGGCCCGCGAAGGGGCCTAGCGACAAGTACCCACTCATACAGCCCGTTGCGAGCTACGGAACCATCGTTCTGGTCAGCGCCGTAACTACAACAGCCTCTTCAGGGCAGCCAAGAGGTCAGAATCAGACTGCCACAACGACTGCTGGCCAAAGCAGCACTGGAACAGGAGTTCCGGGATTTGAAGGAACTTACACCGTAGCAGGGCTTGCAATTGTTGCACTCGCGCTGCTCGGCAACAGGCACCGCGCAAAGTAGCGCAGAGGGCTTCCTGCGCTGGACGTCAAGGGGGACTTGCATAATAAAAAAGTTGTTAGCTATCATCGTGCTGGTCATGGTTGCCTCGTTATCAATAGCGGGTTGCACATCATCAACCAACAGCAACAAAACGGTAAGCAGCACGGCACAATCGGCATCGAGTACAGCAACAACGACGCCCATAACGAGGGCGACCCAAACGGCAATAAATTCGCTTGTCGCAGATGGCTACACAATTACCTCGAACTTCAAGAGCACAGGCACCGGCTTTGATGCCTATCCGATGTACTCGGGTGAGATGACAAAGGATGGCATGAATTACTCCGCCAGTATCCTACAAGCCGACAATCAGTCGAATGCGATGACCATTTTTGCGAAGACCGTCTCAAATATAGGTGGGGACGGTTTTTCCGGCAACCACACAACCCCGACGCAGTGGACAGGTACGCAGAGTATAAACGGAGCGACGCTCCACGCGTCGGTTATCGTTACTGACAGCAACGCACTCATACTCATATTTCCGGAGTAAGTATCATCTGTGGCCGTAAGGACACGTTTATGAGGTATATCGATGCGATTATCGCGCACGAAATTGGTCTCTAACTCTTTACTGTTTGCTCTTGTCGCTTTAATTTTGTGTGCCACTCTGGCACTCCCGGTGAGCGCGGCAACCCTGACGGTCGGTGCCGGAGGGCAGTACACGACCATTCAGCAAGCGATGGATGCTGCGAAGCCGGGCGACACGGTCCTCGTTGCGCCCGGCACCTATACGGAAAACGTCGTGATCAACAAACCCCTGACGATAACGGGAACCGCGACGGTGCAAGCAGCCAATTCGAGCAAAGATGTGTTCCTGGTAACGAGTCCCGGCGTTCACATTGACGGCTTGACCATAACCGGCGGCGCATCTGGTATAGATGTTGCTAATGTTTCTTCCTGCCTGATCACGAATATCAACGCGAGCGGCAATATCCGCGGCGTATACCTTGCAGCCGCGACCAACAGCGAAGTGCGGAACAGCAACCTATCCAATAACGGTTATGGCGTCTACTGTGATTATGCCACGTCTAATTCTATAGCAAACAACGTGGCAACTGGGGAGCACGGCAACGGCGTGGCGCTCGGCGATGGCATCTACATGGACTATGGCGGCTCAAACAAGGTGAGCAATAACGACCTGAGCGCGAATCACGTTTTTGGCATTTCTATATTCAGCTCGTCAAACAACATCGTTACAGGGAACACGATGAGCCAAAACGAATATTACGGCGTCAGATTTCGGCAATCGGACAACAACACGTTTACCTTTAACACCGTGCGCGCGAACGCTCAGGAAGGCATATGCCTCATCGAGACCACAAACCACCAGATATACCTCAATAACTTCATTGACCAACCTACTGCTATAATGGG
>PMIN01000142.1:0-3654 GCA_003158275.1 Methanobacteriota archaeon | reverse complement strand
CGGCGCCACTTCTGCAGGACCGGCGAGCAGTCAGACTGCCACGACGACTGTTGGCCAAAACAGCACTGGAACAGGAGTTCCGGGATTTGAAGGAACTTACACCGTAGCAGGGCTTGCAATTGTTGCACTCGCGTTGCTCGGCAAGAGGCACCGCGCAAAGTAACGCGCGGAGCTTGCCTTGCTTGAATCTCGACCTCGCGGAAGAGGGATTCTTTGCCCTTCAAGGCGCAACAATGTTGAGCAAAAATTCAAAGTTCCATCAACGACAGAAAATCGATCAATTTTCCCTAGCGACCCTTATTTTTGGATTCACCCGCCGCCAGTTTATCGACCGGTCTGGCCTCGCCCAGCGCAATCTGGGCCAACGCGGCGCGGGCCGTGGTCAGGCGGGCACCGGCCGGGTCAGCTTGCTTCCCTTTGGTGTAATTTAGCGTCCGTTTTCAACCGCCAGCAGGTGCGGTTCATTGATGTCGGTAAAGATGACGATACGGGATTCTCGGCGCGTGATAACGACGATTGCGCTGTCAGTGTGCGGTTTCTGCACCGTGTGCTTCTAGCGCCTTGAGCGAGAATACATACCATTTCGATTACCTGTTCGCATAGTAGAAGTCGTCTTGCCGCGCGTTTATTGCAGATTCAAAGCTGATGGCCTCGCGACGTCCTTCGTCGCACGAAGACGTGTTTAAACGCTGGCAGCTCTCTTCGTGTGTTTCTCAAGTTGTTTCAATATCCGGAGGTATTTGCGCTCCAAATCTTTGTTCAGTGTCTTTAATTTGTCATTCTCCTTCTTCAGGCGTTCAACTTCGGCGCGCACGCGGGTAAACTCTTCCGAATGCTTCAGCTGTAACCTTTCGTTCTCAGCTTTCAAGCGCTCGTTTTCGACCGCAAGTAGAGGTTCCTTGAGCATATCCGGTCGTAAGCTATAATAACATAAATAGAGCGCGCCGTAAAAAAGCGTAACACGTTCGTTGAGCGGCGATGCAGCGCAAGCCTACCGCGCGTGCTGCTTGGGAAGTATGCGGCTTCTTTCGTGTCTGTGTGTAGCACTTGAAGACGCAACGTGGGGGGGTGTACATCATCACCAGACGAGGGGCGCAGTTTCGCTCATGCTCAAACTAGAGCTCTGCAAGTCCCACGATGTGTGGCGCGGATTGCTTCAGCCACCCGTGACCCTGCGAATATCGAACTCATAGAATCGCCGGGAGTCCGTCTCCTCGAGTCAATACCTCGCAGCCGTGGTCAGTGATCCGCACGACATCCTCCCGTCGGTAGCCTCAGAGTCCAGGCACCGCTAATACGGCGTGACCGATGCTCACCGTCATGTTGGGTCTAAGCGTGATCTCGCCGTGCTGCGGATAATGGCTCGGGTGGGGGTACTCCTTGGCCTCGAGGCCGACGCCGTGGATGTAGCCCGGAACGACGTACTTGCCGAACTCGGTCTTGTTAATGGACTCCGCCATGAACTGGGTGACCTGCTTGACTTTCCAGCCCGGCTTTACCGCGTCGATGACCCCTTGTTGCGCCTCATCGTAGGCTGCCGCAAGCTTGATGAACTCCGTGCTGACTGCTTGTGCTGCTATGCCACCAGCTGACTGGCTGCACACGAAGGTACGGGCCATGTCGCTGGCATACAGATCTGCGACAGGGTGTAGATCTACGATGACGGGATCTCCGCCGCTGATAACCCGGCGTGAGACAAATCCGTGCAAGCCGAGCGAGCGTTCGCCTGAGTTAACGAAGGTAAGAAACCCCAAACGCTCTGAGCCTGCCTTTCGCATGGCGTATTCGGCCTCTGCAGCAACGTCGTTCTCGGTTGCGCCGGCGATGAGAGCATCCGCTGCAGCCACCATTCCGAGCTCTGCGACGTGAGCGGTCTTTTTCATACGAGCGATTTCATCAGCTGACTTCACCATGCGTAGCTCGCTCATGATATCATCGTTCTCGACCATGGTGATGTCGGGATTGAGCTTTCTGAAACGAAATACTTCGAATCCGGGAGCGGTGTGCGTATCGAAACCGACGGTAGCTTTACGAAGGTCATGGGCCTTCATCGCGGTAAAGAAGTGCTGCATGAGTTCGGTGGCGCTGCTCCAACCGCGGACATCATTTACCCACGTGTGCGCACGAACTTGCTCCACCTCAGGTTGGAAGACGATGAGGGTTGGATCGGCATCTCGATAGAACAACATTCGAGCTTGCCGCCGATAATCGCCGGTGGTGTAGTAGTAGTTCTCAGCCCCGGCAATGAGCATCGCATCGACGTCCTTCGCGCCCATAAGCTCTTGAATCTGCTTTTTTCGTTTGAAATAATCGACCATTTTGCCCCCTAACCTGTGTGTGGGACCGCGGCACGCGGACGAAATGGAGCACTTATCTGCGAACCACGTACCTGCTGCTCTCGACTGCCTTTTCAAAGGTACGCATGTGCTCGGCGCGCGTTGTGAGGAACAGTCTTCCGCCTCGCTCTTCGATGAACCTCTGCTCTTTGAGTTCAGAAATGCCAGCTTCAATCAGGGTTTGCGGCGTTGCCGCGTCGTCCAAGCTACAGGAGGCACACGCTTCGTGTATCTCGGCGGAGGTCAACCCTTCGCGTTTTGCTGGTTCTTCTTCTCCCTCTTCGATCAGCATTGCGTACAAGACGCTTTGAGCCCCCAAGCTTAGGCGCCGCACTTTGTCGATCAATTCCTGACTTTCAGGGGCTTCTTCACCTGTGTACTTACCTTCTTCGTTTTCTTGTGTCATTCTTAACTCCTGCGTGACTTATTCCAAAGTCCGCGAGGCACGAATCATCGTGAGCAGCATCTTGAACCGCTTTGCAGCTCGAAGCGCGTGCGGGACGTTTGCGGGCATCACGACCATAGTCCCTTCACGCGCGTGGACGGCGTTCCCCCCAATCGTGATCTCTGCTTCGCCTTCGACGATCTGCACGACTGCATCATATGGTGCGGTGTGTTCGCTCAAGCATTGCCCCGCATCGAAAGAAAACAACGTGATCACGCCCGCTTTCGTGTCGATAAGGGTCTTACTAACTACAGAATCGGTCGAGTACTCGATCAATGCCTTCACCTCGAGTGCTTTCCCTCTGTACGTTTCTATCTCGCTCACTTCCGTTCCTCCACTATCCTGACTACGCGAGTCGCGCTTAAGTAGGGGCTGCGCCAGGAAAACGTTTCGGGCGCGCATTGGCCGTGTTCCGATTCCAGCTCATCGTGCGCGTTTTCACGCCAATTCTTGACGCCACATCTTCGGTATATCGGCTTAGGCTGCTCACCAGCTTAATAGCGTGCGAGTCGACGAGCGCAACTATTTTATCCTTGCGTCCTCTCTTTTTGGCTACTCTAGTAAAAAGTGGTTTCGGGTCAAAAAGCTCAATTTGAGAGCGTGTTGCAGTACCTAAAAAACATGGCTTTGAACGACGTTAAACTAAATCGCATCGACCTCCTTTTTTTAGCGGCAGGCGGCATAATCTTCCTGCTTTTTGTTTTTGACCTAGCTGGCACCAGAATTCTGTTCAATGGCGATGCGAGTTCTGCGAGTTTTTTGCTTAGCACGCTCACCGAAAGCCTTGCCGCGTTGTTTGCAATAACCTTCTCTGTTTTGATCATCGCGATTGAATTCTCAGCATCGAAGTATACACCGAAAGTGTTGCACTTC
>PMIN01000249.1:26390-35922 GCA_003158275.1 Methanobacteriota archaeon | reverse complement strand
TCCTTCGCGGATTATGACTGTGTTGATCCCGAAATCCGTGAAGATGCCAAATAATGTGACGAACGAGATCACAGTGATGTAAGAGCCAAAGTCTGGGACAGACAGCACTCGCGCGATGTAAACGGTGATGACAAACGAGATTACTGCAGAGATCGCATTTCCACCAAACAAAAGCACGCTGTTTTTTATGCCGCGTACCACTGACCCGCGGCTCAACTTTGCTGCTTTTTCGTCATTAGTTGGTGCCATCTCTTATGTGCTCACGTCTTCTAGTCTACCAAAACAGCGGCCCACAAAACTCGAAGCGGGGGCAGGGTGCAAATCATTTGGCGTCGACGAGGCTCTCATAGATTCCTTCAAGCCTATCGACCACAGCGCTCCACGTGAATTGTTCAATTACCTTCGCCCTGCCTTGAATGCTCTTCTCTCGTTCCTGCTCCTCATTGTCAAGAATATCAATGATATTTTCGGCAAGAGCTCGTGTATCCCCATACTTAAATATTCTGCCGACATCACCGAGGACGTCGGGAATCCCTCCAACGTCTGAAGCAACAATTGGAGTACCACACGCCATTGCCTCTAGCAAAACGATGCCAAAAGCTTCCCACTCGCTCGGCAGAACGAAAACGTTGGCAGCAGCATAGCCTGACTTAAAAAGCTCGTAACTGTCTATATGGCCAGTGAACTCGAAGTAATCATCTAAATTGTTTGCCCATATCTTCTTTTTGAGCCTCTTAAGCACGCCCCAATCTTCCCCTACTATCACGAATTTTGTTTTAGGGTACTTCGCAACGACGTCATATGACGCGTCGATCAAGTGTTCCAGTCCCTTATTATCTGCTAGTCTTCCAGTATACAGGACCATCTTCTCATCGTCTTCCATCTTATAGCGCCTCCGGAAAAGTCGACCGTCGGGAATGGGGGTCCAGTCTTCTATATCTAGTCCATTTGGAACGGTTACGCACTTCGTTAAGGGCGCGAATCTTCCGATGAAAGGCTTTTCACTGTCGGTTACAACCAGTACCTTATCGACCATTCTGTAAACGCGACGCGAAAAAAGGATGTCGTCTAGTCCCATGAAGAATCGTGCCGCGAGTGGTTCCACGTTAGACGGCGGATGAAAGTGAGGGGTGACCACTAGTGGCATCTGGTATCGTCCTTGTCGACGGCCCCGTTTCAATTTCGCCGCAGCGCATGCAAAAATCTGGTAATAGCGGTGCGAATGGGCATGCACGACATCATCTTCAGCATCGAAAATTGTCTTGATCAAGCCAGGAATAGTTGGGTATGCTGCGTAAGGGAACGGGTATCGTTTAACGGGCAGTCGCACTACCCGCACGCCGTTGACGTAACTTTCTGCGGCGTAATCTTCAAAGCATTGCCAAGGCACCTGTGTTTTCAGGTTTGTTGTATAAACGGTTACGTCGTGACCTCGTTGCACCAACCGCTCTGAAATCTTTTGTATATGCGTTTCCACGCCGCCAGGAGCGAGATACCTAATGCAAACCTGCGCTATTTTCAATGTCATCGACCATTTTTTTAGCGACTAAAACGGAGAAAGCGGATTTTTTTGAACCAAGCAGTACAAACGTTACGAAGCTGTATTTATTTGTAATATGACGAACAGATGGTTGCTNNGAAATCGAAGGTGCACGCATTTCAACCTTCGATTCAGAAGCGATTATGAGTCGGAGCTTGTAACGGCATAAAGGATTATGAAAGTTACTGTCATAGCACCTTTTCCCCGTCAAAAAGATGGGATACCACGGGTCGCCGAGGAGCTACTCAAAAGAATATCCGAGGCAACTGAAGTGGACGCGGTTTCAGTCCTTGCTCGTCAAGGCATGGACTTCCTCACTCCTTCTCTCCTCGTTAATCAAAAAGTCTCACTTTTTACGATAGCGCGTTTTCTCACACCTCAGACTATGGTGAAACTCATACGCTTGTATAAGGAAAGTGATGTGGTACTGTTCTTGGCTCCACCGTGGGATGTGCTAGACCCCTTAGAGGCATTGTATTTTTTTCTTCTACTCATCAAGTACGGCTTTCTGCCTAGGTCAAGATGGGTTCAAGTAGTGCACGATTTCATCCCTTATATTTTTTCTGAGGACGGAATCCAAGGCAGGCGGACGATAAAGCTCTTCAATACGTTCCAAAAGCACTTCAGCGACGTACCTGAAAAATACATCGCGGTCTCAGAATCAACGAAGAAGGACGCGATGCGTTTTTGGGGTCTGCAAGCCGATAGAGTTGTGGTGATTCACCACGGTCCATTCATCGCTCCAAAAGCTCCTCGCAATGATTTTGGAAGCAATAAGATCTTGATCGTGTCTGATATCTCCCCACGGAAAAATCATCTACGGCTGATAAAAGCGTTTGAGCTCGTACAAAAACGATCTCAAAATCCATTGGAATTGGTAATCGCAGGATACATGAGAACCGCCATTCCTGAACTGGGGACCATCCTTCAAGATGTCAAAGTGCGAAATAAAAACAGCAAAATCACATTTGCGGGCTACTTACCAGACGCCGACATACTGGCCCTCTATGAGCAGGCTGACGTCTTCGTTTACCCTTCGCTTTACGAAGGATTTGGACTTCCTGTACTCGAAGCGATGGCGTGCGGGTGCCCGGTTATTGCATCGAACGTTTCGTCGCTGCCAGAAGTGGTCGGAGAAGCAGCTCTCCTCGTTGATCCTTATGACGTCGAAGCGCTAGCGCACGCAATGCTCACAGTACTCGGGGACGACGACTTAAAAAGGGAGATGAGTAGAAAAGGCGTAGCGCAAGCGCGAAAGTTTTCCTGGGAAAAGGCCGGTGAAGAATTATTGGCGGTCTGCCGTGAAGTAGCAGAAAAAGCAGGTCAAACTACATCTTAAAAGCGAAGTAGCGCGTCGTTGAGGCGTACGCGCGATAAGCGGGAAGGCGCGGAGCTTCGGCAGGCGCAGAAAAGCTTTTTTTGCGTCACAGGTCGACGCCACAAGCCTCGAAAGCGCTCTTAAGTATAGACACGATGCGCTGCCCTGAGTCGCCGTTACCGAATGGGTTATCCCAATTGCGTGGCTTGTTTAGCATCGCTCGTGCACCTGTTACGATCTGATCAGCGTTGGTACCAACCACTAAGTTGCTATGGACTGCCACCGTCTCAGGCCTTTCGGTGTTATCTCTAACCGTTATGCACGGGACTTTTAGAATGCACGCCTCTTCTTGCACACCTCCAGAGTCGGTGATGACAAGCTTTGCATTTGCTTCCAACAGCAAGAACTCGAGAAAACCGATAGGAGAAGTCGATATGACGCCGTCTAAGGCTAGATCGAACTCTGCGACGCGCTTTTTAGTTCGTGGATGCATCGGGAATATTATCGGCGCGTCGAACTCATCGTGCAGCGCTTTCAATCCTTTCAAAATTCCGCTAAGGCGTGCTTTGTTATCGACGTTCTCTCGTCTATGCGCGGTTGTCAGAAAGTAGTCTCTTCCGTCAATATTCAGCTCTTCGAGAATACGGGCTCTTTTTTTTGCAAGTTCGAGGTTCTGGCGGACTGCGTCCACGATCGTGTTACCCGTCACCGATATCCTGTTCGAAGGAATTCCTTCGGCTAAGAGATTCGCTTCTGCTTTCGGAGTTGGGGCAAACAGGAAATCGGAGATATGATCAGTAAGCACGCGGTTTATTTCTTCTGGCATGAATCTGTCGTAGCTTCGCAAGCCTGCTTCTACGTGCCCCACTTCCACGTGCAGCTTCGTCGCTGCATACGCGCTTGCAAAAACGGAATTCGTGTCTCCTTCCACTAAAACCACGTCTGGCTGCTCTTTAATCAAAGCCTTCTCGACGCCAACTAGGATCCTGCCGGTTTGTTCTGCGTCTGTGCCGGATCCCACGCTAAGCGCGTAGTCTGCATCACGAAGCTCTAGCTCTTCAAAAAAGACCTTATCCATCTCGTACGAATAGTGCTGCCCGGTGTGTATAATCAACTCATCTATTGACTGTTTTTCACATTCGCGGATCACCGGGGCCATCTTGATTATTTCAGGTCGAGTCCCGACGACAAATGCTAACATGGACACTTATAATGCACCTACTTCGTCTGACAGCTGCGCGAGTTCGCATTTTTGTCTATTTATAGTACGAATTATTAGTCCAGCTATGGAATGAGCTTCTACATAATGTTTGTTAGGAATTGGATATGGTACTACGACCTAAGACGTTGCAGTCCGGCGGTTTAGTGCGAATCTCGCCGTCAACCTTGAGGGAATACTGGGACTGAAGACCCGAAAATATCGCAACAACGCAAGTTGGAATAACGACGTTGTTGGCTAGCCTGATCAAGGCGCCATTCTTAAAAAGCATCGTTCGGAGTAAAAAATAGGTTAAAAAGCGAGTTCTAGCTCTTCTTTGCACCTGGATAACCCGCTTATCCGTTTTGCTGTCTGCAGGGCCGCCTGTTGAGGCTGTGCAAGGCCCTTGTGCGGGGCGCCTTTGGATTGTTTCTCCTTAAATGTAGACCACTTGAACCTTTGGGTGTTCTTTGCGAAGCTCCTCGCATAGCGCGTTGAACTTACCCTCGGTACCGGGGAACGGGTCTACTAAGATGATATCTACTTCGCAATCTTGAATACTGAACTCCTGAAAATCACCGTGATANNTTTATCATCCGTATGCCGAGTATTCTTCTGTTCACCCGCAAGTTGAGATACGCATTCTCCACCGCAGGCAGCCAAGCGTCGTTTAGAATTACTCTTTGAGCGCCCATGAGCACACTCATAAGACCGAGGGAACCTGGCCCGGCGAGTGCGTCAAGCACGACGCGGCCCGATACTGGAAGCGCTCCGAGTTTTGCCATCTTGATCGCATTGTCGTATTCTATATGAATCTTTGATTGGCTCTTGTATATTAGGATCCGTCCATAAGCTGAAGCGACTAGGTCGGCTCGGATGTCGCAACCCGCCAAGACGCGACACGTGTGCGGCTGGGCTTGGCTGTGAGCTAGACCGATTACTCGCTTTGTATCTCCAAAGATCACTCCTGCGACTTCAGGTACCTCTCGGAGAATTCTGTCGCTCGCATCTGCGATAAGTCGTTGATTGGTCATGAGAAGCAGGTTGTGGTATCCAATATGTGGCGGAGCGTATGTAGGGACGCCTGGTGACAACAGCGGGGTACCTACTTCTCGAAGCGACAGCTTTGGTCGATCTTTGCGCCGAACCGACGTGGCGAGTATGTGTGCCATCACGGCATCAAGGGGCCTTCTTCCACAGTTAGTGCACGTCAAATCGTTAAAATTGATGTCCGACAAATTGATTTCATCTGTTTTCTTAAGAACCAAATCGTGACATGCCTGACACTTTGCGTACATTGTAGGGGCAATTTCAAGGACGTGCTCGGCAGAAGTCACGCAGGAAAGGCTGCCGCAACTCGGGCAACGAAATCTCATCGCATTTGTTTTATTCTCTGCGTTATATAATGCTGTAGCTTGGACAGCTCAAGCGCCGAATCAAATTTGTTAAAGCGCGAACCGAAAACAGGATCTTTGCGAATCTATAAATCGCGGGAAGCCGGGGCGGCCAAGGGCCCAACATAGGGCGAGCTGAATGAACAGAACTCGCAGATAAAGCGCAAGAGGAAAATCACCTATTGAAAAAAAGTGGACCGGTCGGGAATTGAACCCGAGGCCTCTACCATGCCAAGGTAGCGATCTACCCCTGATCTACCGGCCCTTCTCTGTGTTCAGTTTGCCTTTAGTAGACTGCCCGAACACTTCAACAGCGTTTTTGGCTCAATGCATATAAGCATTACTTTGCGAGAAAGAAAGATTCGCGCGTCGCCGTCTGCTTAAGGAGCACACAAGAATTGTTATATAATGCATTGACCTATAGGCATTGCGCTGCCAACGAATGGGCCCGTAGCTTAGCCAGGTTTGATTCCATCCTGTTTTATTTCAGGACGGAGAATATGCACACGGCTGATAACCGTGAGGTCAGGCGTTCAAATCGCCTCGGGCCCATCATTTTTGACTGCGCGAGACTGCAGTTTATACGCCAAACCTTCACATATGGCGACGACGCGTTGATCGTCGGTTTTTACTACGATCTTATAAAGCGCGGTGCTTTTTCCCGAGCTCTCTTCCACAGCCTCTGCTACCAGCTGTGTGTTAACTTGGACTGGCCGTCGGTACGCGATGTGGAACGACAATGCGACTGCCGTCTGATCATATGAGTTACAAGCTGCTGCAAATGCTGCATCAGCGAGCGAAAAAATCAAGCCTCCGTGCGCAAAGCCATTAAAATTGAGCATTTGTTCAGCAACTGTCAGGTTCGCTTGAGCGTAGCCTCGTTCGATTTTTGTAATCTGAATTCCTAAAAAGCTCGAATAGCGGTCGCTTTTCAGCTTTCCGAAGACGCTGCCGAGCTCATTATTTTGAGTCTTTCTTCCAGGACTCATTACAATCAACTACCATACGCATTCTTGTCGCTCTGACGTTCAGCTGCACCGGCCCTGTCTATCCGCGTGCACCAATTTACGGGGCCGGTCTATGGGCCGAAACCGCTAAGCCTTAGTGTACGTGTATTTTTGGTTTAAAGGGTTCCGTATCTACGGTACGAGCTTACTCTGGCCTAGGCGCGGTTTTCGCAAATATTTCATCTATCTTAGCTGCCACTATGAAATCGTTTTCAGACAACCCCCCTATGTTGTGGGTCGTAAGATTGATTCGCACGTAGCTGTAGGACACGAAAATGTCTGGATGGTGCCCTTCAGCTTCTGCCAGTTGTGCCACTTCATTGATGAAGCGCATCGACTCGATGAAGTTTTTGAACTTGAAACTTCGCACGATCTTTGTTGTGTCTTCTAGCTTCCACTTGGGCACCATGGGTAGAAGTCTATTGATGGTCTCCAGGTCAAACGGTTGCGTGCCGACTTCGCACGGTACGCAGTGTTTCTCCGTTAGACGCGAAGCGTCGGTAGTCCCTTCGTTGCTCATCTTCAACACCTTCTGAGTCTTGCGTCGTTGTATCGCTTAAGGTTATTGGAAACTGTTATTACGACACTTGAGTGCAGGAGCACGTGACGTCGGGTGGGGGCCAGAATTTTTTTGTAGTAAGTTTCTGCACGAAAGCTCTAAAAAAAGCTTTGTCGCGCGTGCATTATCGCGCCGGACCATTGGCGCGTTTGCCAGTTTCTGCCTCCTCGCTCACACGTGGAAAAGCTTGAGCGAGGTGCTCAAGGCCCCGGATTTCTGATTGGTGTACCGCAAGCGGGTCTTTTCGAAGTAAACTCTTGCAGGCGAGGACCGCTGGCAGAGTAAATCTATTAAGGCTCAACGAGCACTTAAGAAATACGTTAAATGCAAACTAGCAGCTTGTGCCTATGAGAGTGTTTTATGCTGATAAGCCTGCTGAATTTGAAGCAGCGCTAGTCGAAAAAGGAGTGAGCTTCGAGCACCCGGACGATGACCGCGTGCAGTTTCGCGTTGCGGATAATGACGTAGACGTGGTGGAGAAAATTGCGCGGCGACTGACGATTTACGTCTATTTGAAAGACGATTACGTTACAAATGCGGCGGCCCTTGGCGATCGTTATAACGATTCGGCCAATAGTTCAATGAACGATCCTCTCGCGATCGTGCTGATCAGGGATAATCGCCGTGAGGCCATATGCGGGGGGTGCGATTCGAACGCACGAACTCCTACGAGAATAGGCCCTGAACCTATCGCCTTTGACCTGGCTTGGCAACCCCCGCGCTTAAGGCGTCTAACTGTGTGATTTACGCCGTGATATATACGTGTTGCTGCCATCGCCGAGAACCGAAAAAAGCTTTCGACTGGGTGTTTGAGGGCAGCTCAGATACCGCCTCGCTGAGATATTGCCGCAAGCGTTTCTTTGGCTGCTGACAATAGCCAAATTGAATGATAATTGCTAGCCCACTTATCAGCGCGATCTTTCTCAAGAACGGCATCGGAGTCCGCACTATATCTTTATACGTATTTAGATAAAGCAACGCATTTGTTTTGTCTAGCAGCTTTGATTAGCCGTCGTCAACGAAGGCAACTTGAGGTTTCGTAGTGTTCACTAAAGTTGGTTAGCGGCTTGCCGCTGCAGCCGACCTAGACACGGACAGGCGAAACCATTAACGTGAAAGGAATACCTTTCGCTTCAAAAAAGCTTGCCCTGGAGACCGCTTTCGACTTACAGTCTCCTTGTTGCGATTTTAGCACGTCGCTCGGCGTGGGAGGTACCGCACGGCCCCGAAGACTTGAAAATCATATGCGCACTGAACGTGAGCGTCGACATATTGCTCGATTGCGCTCCTATTTCTCGGGAGCGACGCTGCAACGAGTTTCACATGGTTTGTAGGCTTGGTCGGCATCTCATAGAAGGGGTAGACGTCTGCGAGCAAGATCATCGTGTTTGGAAAAAGAATCAGCAGGATCCAGACGGCAGCAATAGCTTTCTTGTGATGTAAAATCAGCTTCACGCTCGTCTTCAAACTGAGCACTGCTATCTTTATGTACGATACACCAATTATTAAGACTGTGCCCCCCGATAAGCGCGGGGTACGCAAACAGCTATGGAAATTGTGGTTTTGAGAATGGGTCATCGCATCGATCGCGATCGACGCGTCACCACGCACGTGGGTCTGTGTGCCAGAGCATTAGGGGCCCAAGGAATGCTTCTCGCAGCTTCAGACCGCTCTGTCGTTTCAACAATACGCGATGTAGTGCAACGTTGGGGGGGGAACTTCTGGATTCGCGATAACGCCAACTGGAGGCGAGAGATCATAAAATGGAAGCGAGAAATGGGCACGGTCGTGCACCTGACCATGTACGGAGAGAACCTTCCAAACGCGATCGGCCAACTCGAAAGCGAGAAGCTTATGGTCGTCGTAGGCGCGGAAAAGGTACCCCCAGACCTCTACCGACTCGCGGATTACAACGTAGCGGTTACGAATCAACCACACTCGGAGATAGCAGCCTTAAGCGTCTTTCTTGATCACCTCCAAGGGGGGCAGGAGCTCAACGCGGATTTCGAAGGGAAAATGAAGATCATCGGTAACACGAGTAACAAGGCAGGTGTTAAGCGTTCTGAGTAGATCAACTAGCACTGCCGGTCGAAGCGGTGGAGACCAGCGGATCCTTGTCATAGGATACAACACAAGGCATATAATATGCTCCGCAAAGCGAGCAGGATACTATGTCGAGTCCGTAAGCCATTACAAAGATCGTGACTTGATCAAATGCGNNATGCTGGCGTAAAAGCGCTCGTGGGAGGCTTGGACTACGACCACGCAATACTAGCCGCAGGTTTTGAGACACTTGAAATCCCGCGCACGGCTGGAAATCCTCCATCGCTGTCGAGCCTCGTTAATGACAAAGGTCGTATGAGGGACAAGCTCCAATCCTTAGGCTATCCAGTTCCTAAGCATTATGGGTTAGAAGAAAATCTGCCATTTCCCGTCATTCTGAAACCGAAGCGAGGTGCGGGTGGATTTAAGAACGTTCTAGTCAAAGATGAAGAGCAACTCCGGAGGAGCATTGA
>PMIN01000249.1:0-26375 GCA_003158275.1 Methanobacteriota archaeon | reverse complement strand
TTATGCGAAGGAAATCGAAAGCATTTCGAACTCGCTAGCAGTCGATCTGGGCTTGGTTGGTACGAATGGGATTGATTTCATCATCGGTCCAAGGGGCCCGGTCGTAATTGAGATCAATCCTAGATTTCAAGGAACTCTCGACACGATCGAGGGGTCACTCGGCGTCAACCTGGTCGAGGCTCACATTAAAAGCTGCCAGGGCGAACTGATCTCCATTGCAAAGTATCGGAGATTCTCATGCCGCATGATCTGTTTCGCGGAGCAAGATTTGCAAGTCACGAAAGCATGCAACCGAGCGCATTACATGGATATCCCCCAAAAAGGAGCTTATATCGAGCGCGCGAAGCCGATCATCTCGGCTATTGGATATGGTAAGTCGAGAGATTCTGCGTTCAACAACGCCGCGTATTACATAGAAGCTGCAAAAGAGGCCTACCAGAGCTGAGTGGCACTATGGTGGCCCCCTCTGGCATGAATACACACCATAAGTAGGTATAAGACACCTTAACGCACAAAAATAATGTGATGGTTAACGATCTTGCGGTTCGAGGCTATTTGAAGAATCTTGTCGGAGATGACGGCTTGGAAATGATTGAGCGTGCGTCCATCAACGAGTTGACCGACGAAAAAATAGCTGAAGAGACGGGTTCAAACCTTAACATGGTAAGGCGGACCCTGTACATCCTTTATGAAAACCGATTAGCAAACTACCGACGTGAGCGGGACAAGGACAGTGGGTGGCTTACGTACTTGTGGAAAGTTGATTTGAGCGACATTTCGCGCAACATGGACGAAGAGGCACAGAAGCTTATTAGGAGACTTGATACGCGTTTAGACTTTGAAGGACAGAACGTTTGCTACACGTGCGAGAACGGCTGTGGTCGTTTTTTATTTGAGACAGCAAGCGACTATGATTTTGTCTGCCCCGTTTGTCATGCGGGGCTTGATCATCAAGATAACTCTGTTCTAGTCGATGCCGTAGGAAGAAAGCTGGAAGAGCTGAGACGTGCCTTCGAGTAGCCTCCCCTCGTACGACAGAGCGCTTCAACTTCTCGAGGAAAGCGGCTGCAGCGATGGACTCATACGACACGTAGAGGCTGTCTCTAAGTACGCGGTCGAAGTTGCCGAATCTCTGGCGGATGCGGATGTGGCGCTTGTCCAGATTGGTGGGCTTTTGCATGACATCGGCAGATGCAAGACTCACGGCATTGAGCACGGCATTGTAGGTGGAAAGCTGTTGCGGAGCTTCGGAGTCGACGAACGCGTCGCGAACATCGCTGAAAAACACGTCGGTGCTGGAATAACAGAGAAAGAAGCTGTACGCTTGCGTCTCCCCCCTGGAAACTACATCCCCGAGACCCTCGAGGAAAAAATCGTCGCTGCCGCCGACAACCTCATAGAAGGAACACAGAGGGTCACCATTGACAAGGCAGAAGCTGATTTCCACGCTAAGCTCAACGGAAATCCAGCTGCAATTCGCATAAGAAGTCTTCACGACGAAGTTTTTGGCAGCGCCAAACGGTCTGTCCCCGCAACGCGTGCGAAGCAGCGATTATGAGAACGATTCATCTTATGCAGCTCGTCTGCGGCAACGCAGGCAAGGCAGCCCAATCGTTCGACGCGATGCTGCGCAACGACTTAAATGGATTGCGCGTCATATACTCGCTCACGCTTACCTCGTGGATCTCGGTGACTATCACCGGGAGTCAAGAACAGGTTGCCGGAGACTTACTGGTGAAGCAATATGGCGAGTTGCGCGACCCCCAACCGGGCGATATCGCACGTGCTTGGCTAGCGGGGATCAACGATAATGGCATTGCCCTCGACACAGGCTGTAAACGTGTTTTGGTGCCCTTGGTCCGGCTTGAACCGTTCGGGCGTGGCACTGTTGAACAGATCGCCTCAAGATTTGGCCTGATTCATTGTTTGCCTCTGCAGGTTCGACTAGTAGGAGAATTTGATGCAGAGTTTACGAAAAACCAAATCGACGCTTTGTGGCGGTGGAGAAAAGGGACCGACCGGATAAATGTCAACAATGCTACGCGCGCGCAGATCCACGCGGCTCTGAAACGGAGTGGCCACGCACGAGATGTCTACGCGATCGAAAGGCTCGGCATTTTGGAGCACTCTATCGTCTGTAAGAAAGGGACGGACGCACCAGGCCTTGTCCCGCAAATCGGCCCTTACTTGGAATCAGAGCTGGCATGCGTCAGAGGCGCCCGAAATGCTCGCTAGCCGCTGCTGTGACCCGCTCAGCCATTCGAAAGAGCGCCTATTTTAGAAGATCGAAACGCCTTTGACGCTTGCAAGTTGTAGGAGCTTGTCAACAAGCGAACCGGGAACGCGCGTGTCGCAGATAATCGTCAGCTTGGGCTCATCAATAAAGTAAGGATCATCAGTGACGGCCTGCCTGACGCGCACATCAAACGCTGCAACGGTTTCAGCAACTTCTTCGATGATGCCTATGTGAGTAGCATCTTGAGGTGTTATGACGATCACGCCAAGTCCCAAAAGGGGCGCAACGTCGCGGAGGAATATCAACGTTTTCAGGTTTGAAAAAAAGTGTCTGAGCATGTCGTCGCCTAGAATAGTGGCAGTTGCCTCATCGACCGCTCTCCGATCGACTTTGGCTGCGCGCGAGATCTCGGTGTCAGGGATCTTAATGGTGCCCGAGACAACCTCTCCCTCGCTATTCACTTGGAACCCGTGCTCAAGCAAAACCTCTGCAACCCGCTCTTGAGCGGGAAACTTGGCAAACCTTGCGAGCACTTCACTCCACATGAGAAGCGACTTTGTAAAGCTTTTTAGCTTGTACTCTAATGGATGATACATACAAGAAGCTTGCGCACACCATGCGGCTGGATACGTATCTCGTTCGGGAAAAGCTTATTGCATCGCGCTCACGCGCACAAAGGGCGATCAAAAGTGGGTTTGTTACAGTTGACGGAAGGACTGTCGTCAAGGCTTCGTTTGACATTAAGCGTCACCAAGTGGTTACCGTTGGCGCTGCTGCCGACAGACCGGCTGGGTATTGGAAACTAAGAGGAATCCAAGAGGCGTTTGAGCTGATAAAAACCGGTGACGCCGTACTCGACATAGGCGCGAGCGCGGGAGGCTTCTTATGGTACGCGGCGGAACTAGCGCACGAAGTTTACGCAGTCGAGTTCAGTTCGTCATGCAAGCCATTTCTTGAGGCAGTTGCAGGAAGGTATCCTGGCCAGGTAACTCTCATTTACGCTGACGCATTTTCTTTTGATTTTGGCCGTCTTGGGGTGCGTTTTGACGTTCTGCTAAATGATATAACGGCGGAACCAGCTGATGCACTTAAGCTTCTCGCAAAGTTGTCAGCGGTTCTCAAAACAGGAGGGCTAGTCTTGCAGGTTTTTAAAGGGAAAGTAGCAGAACAAGCTGTAGGGGATCTTATGAAGCGCATGGAGGATGAAGGCTTCAAAATCGTTAAGCTGTTTAGCGCGCAAAAAAACGAACTCTACGTCATCGCTCAAAAGAAGAGAGATGATCGAGACGCCGAGGAAGGGATTTGAACCCCTGCGAGGCAGAAGCCTCACCAGCTGCCCGATCACGAGACTTCCAGGCTGGCGCCGTAGTCCACTTGGCTACCTCGGCACGTCAGATGCGCCAGCCGGGATTCGAACCCGGGTTTGAGGCTTGGCAAGCCTCAGTGATAACCACTACACTACCAGCGCAAAAATCGAACATGCGATCATGCGTTGGTATCTATATAAAAGTTATCAGCGCGACGGCAAGGCATTTCGCGCTGGTTTAGCGAAGGAGAGCTCGCGATTACTGCGAGGTCAGCTTAGGTAACTTACGCCTTCGAGCTTGAATTTCAGCTTGTAAATAAGGGCTTCAATTTCGAAGATGGACGTGAGCGTGTCATCATAGGCGACGACGACAGTCGCGTTGTTGACGTTGATCTCTACGTTAGCGACCCCATGTTTATTTGAAAATGCGTTGCTTAGCGCGTCGGCATTTGTCTGCTCGCTGAGTTCTGCGATTTTTAGTCGGATTATCTTCAGGTGTTCTATGCGAGTCAAAGAACCACATTATTCACAACTTATTCATCCTTTATAAAACGCGCACCGACGTTGCTTGTGCGGCTTCTCTCGTTTCGTTTTTGTTTGCTCCTGCTTTGTTCGGGGGGTCGTTGCGCAGCACGTTGTGATCACAAACTATAAGCTGAAAATTCGTAGAGGAAGCCTATGAAATATGAAATCTTGTATAAACCCACCTACAGCCTCGCAGAAGTCAAACTCTCAGATGGCGAAAGTATTCAAGCTGATCGGCGATCTATGGCCTACATGAGTCCGAATTTTGGCGTGAGCACCGGAATCAAGGGGGGGGTCCTCCGGGGGCTTAAGAGAACGGTGCTCGGCGGTGCTGACATTTTCCTGAACACGTTCGTGGCGCAAGGTGACGCGGTCGTTGGCCTCGCTCCCCCTTACGTCGGCGATATTGCGTACAGAGAGATAAGGGATGAGACGCTTCTTATCCAAGGAGACAGTTTCTTAGCGGGCTCGCAAAGCTTAGATTTAGATACGAAGTGGGGCGGCGTCAAAGGGTTCTTGTCGGAGACGGGGCTTTTCTTTGTGAAAGTCTCTCAGTCTGGGTACGTGTTTATTTCAAGTTTTGGCGCCATTCAAGAACGAAGAATCAACGGACGTTTTCGCGTTGATACCGGGCACATTGTTGGATTCACTGAAGGCCTCGAATGGAAAATTGGGACTTTTGGAGGCGTTAAATCCACTGTTCTTGGCGGCGAGGTACTGGTTACCGAATTTAACGGAGAAGGGACGGTTTACATACAAAGCCGGAGCGAAAAGATGTTCGTTGATTGGTTAACGCCGCTGCTGCCGGAGCAGGAGAAAAAGTAAAAACTCGTACGTCTAGTGGGAATGCCCCAGCCCGGATTTGAACCGGGGACAACCAGATCTTCAGTCTGGCGCTCTCCCAGGCTGAGCTACTGGAGCGTCATTGGCGGGTGAATCCCGCCTCCCCGATTTGAACGGGGGACATGTCGGTCTACAGCCGACCACTCTGCCAGACTGAGTTAAGGCGGGTGACGACAGTATTGCGACCGTTATTACTTATTCTTTACTGTGCTCGGTGAGCGACTTTATATTGTCAGAGTGGTTCTGATTCTGGTTTTGGGGCGTTTGAGAGCGTTATGGTGTAAGGCTTAATTTAGTAGATTAATCCTGTTCTTTTTATAAAAAAGCGATAACAAAAGTTTAATATTACAGTAGGGTGATTGACGGTCAGACGAAAAACAGACATGTGTCTGACGCTGGACAGCTTTTTGTAGCCCCTGAAGCAGACAGAAGTCAGCTCTTCGTCTGACGCTACAGAAATTCAGATGGTTGCTATGGAGCGAATCACCCTGAGATTGCCGAAACAACAGCTGGAACTTATAGATAAGCTGGTAGTGGCGGGCGAATTCCCCTCGAAGAGCGAAGCAATCCGTGCAGCTGTTCGAGATCTGGTTGATACCCATTATGAGAAGCTCCTCAGCAGAAAAGAACGAAGTGCGGTTTTGATCTAGTACAGGTGGCGGTATATATGCAAAGTATTGTCGAAGAGGCCTTGCGACGCTGCGAAATGGAGAAGCAGCGACCTCAAATGCTTCAAGAAGAAGAAGAGGAATTTGGAGCCCCTCGGATACTCATTGTGGGCTGCGGTGGGGCTGGCAACAACACGGTCAACCGACTCTATAACATAGGAGTCGACGGCGCCGAGACCATCGCGCTCAACACTGACAAGCAGCATTTGGACATGATCGACGCCGACGTCAAGGTGTTAGTCGGCAAATCGATTACCAAAGGGTTGGGTGCGGGCGGCGATCCTGAAGTCGGACGGTGTGCGACCGAGTTAGGTCGCAGGACGCTGGAAACGCTTCTTAAAGACACCGATCTTGTGTTTGTTACCGCGGGGATGGGAGGCGGAACCGGCACAGGCGCTGCTCCGATCGTCGCGCAGATCGCGAAAGCTCACGGCGCAATCGTCGTGGCAATGGTGTCGACTCCGTTCAACGTGGAACGCGCGCGGCTGATTAAGGCCGAAGAAGGACTTGAAGACTTGCGGAGAGATGCTGATACGGTCATTGTTCTTGATAACAATCGTCTGCTTGAATTCGTGCCGAACTTGCCGATTGACCATGCGTTCTCAGTGATGGATCAGATCATCGCAGAAACCGTGAAGGGCATCGCTGAAACGATCACACAACCTTCATTGATAAACCTTGACTACGCAGATGTCAGAACCATCATGAATAGCGGCGGCGTTGCCGCCATGCTAGTCGGTGAATCGCAAAGCCAAGACAAAGCACGCGACGTCGTGCGTGAGGCCTTCAATCATCCGCTCCTCGAAGTTGACTTCCGCGGGGCAAAAGGCGCATTGATCCATATCACAGGTGGACCGGACTTGACGCTGAAAGAGGCCGAAGAGATCGCTAAGGCTTTGACCTCCCAGTTGGATCCAAACGCTAACGTCATTTGGGGTGCACGGGTTCAGAGAGGGTACGAGGGCCGCGTGCGCGTGATGTCGATCGTGACTGGCGTGCAATCTGCTCAGGTGTTAGGGCCGACTTATGGCGAGCTATTCAAGTTTCAAAGCGCAAAACAAGGCGCCAGCGGGACCAGAAAAGAATCGCGCGTGAAAGACTTCGCCCGCGAGTTCGAATCCGGAGAGATCGACAGCATCCTCTAAGGTGCTCCTTCACATTTAACACGTCGCTGGCTCGCGGCTCATTTGGCCGTTTTATAGTCTCTCGACTGCAGCTCTCTCAGGATTTCACAGCTCTGACAGAGCGCTTTGACCGCGGGTTCTCCGCACTGCACACAGTGACCGAGCTGAAACGGCTCACGCTGCGTTAATCCCAAGATCCTTTCAAGGCCCTTGACGAGCGCGTACTTGGTGCCTGGGTGCCTAGGCTCTAGCTCATTCAGCACGCTGCGCACCTCGGCTCGAAACACCCCAGCAGAGAAACGGCACTCGTCAAGGCTGATGGGGATTCCCCTGAGAACAGCGTATAGCGCGACTTCTTTTTCTGGCACATATTTGAGTGGTTTGACACGCCGGACTAGTCCTTCTTTGGCGGGGTGATCAAGCCGCAGCAGCCGATCGGTGTCTCCGCGCAAATAATTCATCAGAACTGTTTGTGCTTCATCATCGAGATTGTGGCCTGTGACGAGTGTCGCGGCGCCGACCGTTTTTGCTATCCGATTCAGGAGTGAGCGTCGGAGGATCCCGCAAACCGTGCACGGTCGCTCGTGCACGCGATCGATTCTGATGTCAAAGCAGTCCTCAAACGAAGCCACCTGCCATCGAACGCCGAGCTCTNNAGTGATGGCCACAATTTCAACGCCACGGCGTGAGAAAAGGTCATTTAATACGGCTAAGACCACGGCAGAGTCTTTCCCGCCGCTGAACGCAACAGCGAGCGTGCCTTCGATTCGTTTCTTTCTGACCTCTTTCTTGATCTTCTTTTCAACGTCGGCGAAGAAATGCGCCTTGCAAAGGTGTAACCCCGAATATCTCTGAAATAAAACAGCAGGCGCGCTACATTTATCGCACTTCATCTCGTGTACATCTCCGGATGAACACTAATAAACTGTTCTGCAGCACAGGGAGAAACGAAGTCTGGCCATAAGGCGGTGAAGATGCTTCAAGATATTGCACGCGAATTTAGGGAGTTGGAGCGCTATGATTTCCGAGTGCTACAAGCGGTCGAAACCGGCATGCGTTTTTTTGACTGGGTTCCCGTCGATGATCTGCCTAACTACGCTCGACTGCCGCGAGACGAGGTGGATTACAGAATCAAGCGGCTTTCCAAATATAAGCTCGTTGAGCGGAAAACGGCCCACTACGTCGGCTACAAGCTAACTTTCGGTGGGTATGACGCCCTTGCCATCAATACGCTTGTTCGGCGCGGGGCCATAGAGTCTCTCGGATCGAAAGTGGGTGTCGGGAAGGAGTCTGATATTTACGACGCTGAGCGTGAAGGCGGTCGGATCGTGATTGTGAAATTCCATCGTGAAGGCACGACGTTCCGGCACGTGAAACGATCTAGGGGATATTTCGGTGAGGCCGAACGATGCTCGTGGATGCTTGCTTCTAGACTCGCAGCAGAAAGAGAATATGAGGCCATTGCCATTCTCTATGGGAACGTCGCCGTTCCAACGCCGATTGCGCGCAACCGACACGTTATCGTCATGGGACTTGTAAACGGTCGAGAGATGAGCAACACTGCGCTAGGAGACCCTGTTGTCATTCTTGAAAAGATCATTGCGCAGATTAAGTTGACGTATGAGCTCGGCATCATTCACGCCGACTTAAGCGAATACAACGTAATTGTGTGTGCCGACGGAAACATCGCCCTGATCGACTGGCCACAATGGGTACCAGCGTCGCACCCCAATGCTGATGAATTGCTCCATAGAGACGTGAGCACCGTCCTATCGTATTTTGCTAGAAAATATCAAATAGCAAGACGAACAGAAGATGTTTTGGCATACGTAAAACAACGCGATCACGGTCCCGCACAACGTTTTGCAGGCTAGCGGAGGCCTATTTTTGGGCGCGTTGGAGGTCCGACGCAATTTCGACCACTAACGAAAACGGCGGGAGTTTAGTTGCGCCAAAGAGGACGTACACTATCGTCGGCGTAGATCCCGGAACAACCGCCGCTTTTGCCGTTTTGGATTTGAAAGGTGGACTCCTTAGAACCGGCAGCTCAAGATCTTGGGGTTTTTCTGAGCTCGTGGGGTTGCTGATTGAATCGGGACACCCGCTTATCATCGCTACGGATAAGAATCCAGCTCCGGGAACCGTCGAACGGATAAAGCGAGCTTTTAACGCGATTCTGCACACGCCTGCTTCATCACTTTCGCTGGAACAGAAGCGGCGCGACACGAAGCTCTTTGACTATTCAAACGAACACGAACGAGATGCGCTCGCCGCTGCAATCGACGCGGCCAGAAGCTTCAGAAACAAGCTTAAAAGTGTGGAGAAGAGGGCTTCCGCCGACGTTGAACTCGACGAACTTCAGATGCTGGTTTTGCGCGGACATACGTTTGATTCTGCGATCAATTTGCTCAAAAAGCCCCTAGTGCCGACGGAGAATCACGTGCAACGCCAAATTTCAGCCCCAGAGAAGGATCTTCTAGATCCCGACATTCTCTACTTCAAGGCAATTATCAAACGACAAGACGAGCAAATTAATCGGCTTTCGAGCTACGTGGCTGATCTGAATGAATCGTTGCAGTTAGACCAAGAAAAGGTGCTGAAGCTGCAGAATAAGATTAATACCATTCGGTCTCAAGACGCAAAAAACCTGAGAAGGGACAGGGAAGTTACGTTCAGGCAAAAGGAAATCGATCGCCTTTCAGCTGAGCTTGTACGCACGAAAAGGGTCAATGAGGGCTTGCAGAAACGCATCCGTAAGCTGAAGCAAATCGGGGCAACTGAACGTAACAAAGCGGTCAAGGCAGTCAAAGTCGTCAAATCCTTCAACCGAGAAGCGATTCAGGCCGCGGATGACCAGTTTGGACTGAGCGAAGGCATCATCTTATTCGAGGACGCAAGCGGTGGCGGCATCGCTGCTGCTGAATTCTTGGTCAACAAACGAATACGCGCCGTCGTCGTTAAAAACGAAATGTCGCACGTAGCACGAAAAACGCTATTTAAAGCTGATATTCCTATTTTTTCGATGCGCGAGCTCGCATTGGATCTTTCTGGCACTTTGATGACGATCGACAAGAATGCATTGGAGCTTATGATCGAAAAGGGTCAAACAGAAATCGCCAACGCAAAACAACAGGAACAGCTTCGCCGGCTTGAGTCGCTTGTTGAAGCGTACAAACACGAGCGGACCATAGGCATCCAGAAAAAAGATTGATGCGGCCGGTAGGCTCACAGAACGCGCTTTCGCTCAGCGATCAAGCGTAGGAGACGTTCGTGTGAACGCGCACGGACGGTTTCGTAGATGCTGTCGCCTCGAGAGTCTATTGCTACCAAAAGAGGCCCAAAGTTGAGCACTTTGAGTTTCCACACAGCTTCCGTGGCGCCGAGCTCCGCATAGTACACATCTAAGACCTCCACGATTTTTTCGCGTGCCAGCATCCCGCAGCCTCCCGTGAACGCGAGATACATGCAACGACCAGCAAACGAACGGGCAACTTCTTGAGACATGCCTCCTTTGCCGATTATCGCCGTTACGCCCTGCTTCACAATGGAGGGCGTCTGCGCGTTCATTCGCGCACTGGTCGTCGGTCCTGCCGAAACAACACGATACGTGTCCCCGTCTTTCACGATGAGCGGCCCGCTGTGGTAAATGCAGGCGTCCTGCAAACTGAACGGGAGGTGCGGGTCGGCTAGCATCCTGTCGTGTGCTTTGTCTCTAGCTGTATAGAGAACCCCGCTGATATAAACGACGTCGCCAATCTTGAATGGAGCTATATCTGCTGGGGATATCGGGGCGTGTAGCACGGTTGGCATAGCGTTTGATCGATCCAAGCTACGACTCCTCGTTATAACTTGATGCTGAATCTCGCCTTTCGATCGGCCCAGCACTGGACTGCCACTGCTACAGGAAGCATGGCGGTGTGACACGGGGCCTCTTCGACGAAAACGCGCAACGCAGTTGTGTCGCCGCCAAGGCCCATCGGTCCGATGCCTAGTTCGTTGATCTGTTCTAAGATCTCTGCTTCAAAGGGGCTCTGCTCTTCTTCTAACGATCTCAACAGCGTTCTTTTCGCCAGACGCGCGCAGCCGTCAAATGTGCTTCCGATGCCTAGCCCCACAATGATAGGCGGACACGGCTTGCCGCCACTTTCCCATATCGTGTTGAGGACGAACGGCCTAACGTCTTGAAGCGGCTCCAGCATAGCCAAAGCGCTTACGTTTTCTGAACCCGCGCCTTTGACCAGTACGGCAACCGATAGCCTGTTCCCCTCGCTGACGTCACAAATCATATCGAAGAGCGGTTCATCGCAGCTCCTTCTTGTGAGCGGGTAAACCGCGTGTTTCCTGAGGGGCACTGCGTCAGTCGCACGCTGTACAGCAGTTGCAAGTGCCTCTTTCAGGCCAAAATCGATGTTTGCTTCTCGTCCGATCTCGACAAAGAAGATAGGAACGCCTGTGTCCTGGCACATCGGAAGACCCGCAGCACCCGCTAGCTTGACGTTTTCAAGAATTGTGCATATCTGTTCTTTGGCCCGATCGTTTGACTCAACCTTTGCTGCGTTGGCAAGTGCCCGCGTAACATCGCGCGGCAGACGTGTCTCAGCTTCCTGCAGCGCCTGTGCCGCATGAAGTATAAATGCTTCTCTATGAGACGGCATTAGTCACTCAAGATAATCCAATTGGGAACGCTTCAGTTCCTGCCGTTTTCTTTCAAGGAAACTGTAGACCGCAGCGTGTTTGGCTCCTTCTGCGAGCATTTCGATCGCTGTTCTCACCGTCTGAATCTGATCGATGTACCCGATCGTGCTCACAGTCTTTCCGTAAATAGAAACGTTCGCGCCCGTGAGACTCTCAAGGGCCTCCCGCGACTTTCCCTCTCTTCCAATTATGCGCCCCATAATCCGTTTGAGCTCTTTCGGCGTATCGGCGACCTTTGACAGATCGATGATGTCGAGGGTAATCTGTTCATCCTCGAAAATCCGGAAGGCCTTTTCTGGGCTAAAACCGCGAGCAAGCGCATTAATGACTTCTGTTGCCTTCAAAATGCCAAGCGAATCGCTCTCGATGGTGACCGTCCCCTCGGCGCTATCGATGTCGAGTTTCACGGTGCTTTTTTCCTCAATCTGCGCTTTCGTGCTGCCACCGACGCCAATGATGACTCCTATCCGGTCTCTGGGAACCTTTAGGTACTCCTTCATTTAGTGATCTCTCTCAAAACTGTGATCGCTGAAGCCCGCACTCCAGCTTCACTGAAGAACTTCACCACGTTGCCGACGTCCCGCTGCAGAAACTCCTGTGCACGAGGGTGCTGTACAAGCACGGACTGGCCCATATCGATGAATACGGGCTCGGCTTGGTCGTCGACAAGTATGTTGTATTCACTGAGGTCGGCGTGGACCAAGTGTGCATCTTGATAAAGTCTCTTCATGAATTCGATCGTCGCGTCGTATACCTCTTTGACGTTTTCTAAATTTCCTACCGCGTGCTTCAAAAGCGGACAAGCGACGCCGTTTCGGCCTATAAACTGCATGACGAGCACATTCTCCCTATATTTGAGTGGCTCGGGTACGCGGACGCGTGCTTTACGCGCTCGCGTTAAGTTCCGGAATTCTTTTTTTGTCCACGCGAATACCACGTCCTTCTTGGTTTTCCTGACGTTCGCAAACCTGTAATCGCCCAGTATGTAGTCGTGCATAGCCTTAAAGTCACTCGTTCTTATTCGGTAGATCTTGATCGCGAGCTCACGTCCGCCCGGCCCTATTGCATGGAAAACGTTCGCTTCTTTTCCCGTCGAAATAGGGCCACCAAGCGCTTGTATAAGCCCGGTGCTAGCGAGGCGATATAGAGCCTTTAGGGTTAGCTCGTCGAATACTTCGTCTCGAACCTTGAAATCGTCTGCTTCTTTATCGCGCACCCGTAGCTCGTCAACGTCTCTCTCGATGCGCTTTATCTTATCGTCAATCAAATCAGGCAGGTCGGTCATGGATGTTTGGAGGGCTGAGAAAGCCGCCGTTTCGTGGCAACTACAAGTACCCGCTCTTCTTGAGCCACTCAACTTGCGTTCCTTGGTATCGCCAGACGATGTCCGCTTTATCGTCTTGAAAACTCCACGGCACCATAACTATGACATCGCCGGCACGTAACCAGACGCGTCTTTTCATTTTGCCGCGAATTCCCCCCATGCGAGTTTTGCCGTCCATAGACCGAATTCTCACCCTGTTCGCGCCGAGCATGCTTTCTACGATCCCGAGGATCTCCCCCCCTTCTTCTGTGGAAGTCTCATCTTAGTCTGCGGTTCTTGACTCAGAGAAACACCTCGTTCGTAATACGGTTCTTTTTCTTTCAGTCGAAACAGTTTAGTCGCCGTGTAGCGCGCTACGAATAGGCCCTATGATTCCTTCGACATACGTCGCTGCGCCGTTTTTGAGATCCAGCGGGTGAAGCTTGCCGGCGGCGTAATCCAGCTCGAGCGCGGAGAAGTCCTCGTAACAAATCGAGCCGCCGAACTTTTGGGGTCGCTCGAGCTCGACGTGCTTGAATTGGGGAAAGACGTAGTACCGGTACAACTGGAGGATGGGGTTTTCCTCAGGTGTTCGCGGCGGGCAATAAGCGGATTGGATCTTCCTCTTGATGGACTCAGGCGAGTCTTCGACGGCAATAAGGTTGTTCCTTGACGAGGACATTTTGTTCGCGTCGAGGCCGAGCAGGATTGGCGTGTGGACGCACACAGGGGATTTAAATCCCATGGAATGAAGCTCTTCTCGCGCCAACATGTGAATCTTGCGTTGATCGATCCCGCCGACGGCGATGTCGATGTTTAAGTATCCTATGTCCGCTGTTTGCATAAGCGGATAGATTATTTGAGAGACGACCGGGTCCTCCGCGTTTCGTGACACCTCGTCCATGCTTCGCCGAGCGCGGTTTAGCGTGGTGTGCCTCGCTAGTTTCAGAATCAGCTTGGTGTATTCCGGTTCAAGCTGATAATCGCTGCCGCGCACAAATCTCGTGCCTTCAGCAAGGCCTAAAGCGGAAAAACACTTCTGGTAGTGGTCCGCCCAGTCGCGGATTTGATCCATCGTGCCCTTTTCGTTCAGGTATGCGTGCAAGTCCGCCAGCAGCACAATGACATCAGCGCCGACTGACTGAAGATCAATGAGCTTATACGCCGTTAGAAGATGTCCAAGATGGAGTTCTCCGCTAGGTTCGTAGCCGGCATAGGCGGTAATGTTTGTCTCATTGTCGAGAAGGGCAGCCAGCTCGTCTTCGGTTACGGCCTCTTCCACGTTGCTCATGACTTGTTCGAACTTCACATTGATCACGTTGGTCGAATTAAATGCGCGTTTAAAGACGCTATGGACATAGACGGTGGTCTTGCCTGTAATACGCCTAATGGCGGACCTCATATTTATTTAGCTCGGTGCCATTTGTTCTGTGCGCCCAGAAAGCCAATTGCCGCGCGTGACGAGCGATAGCTCAACTCGGTCAGTTTATGCTGGCGCGATCTTCCTGGAAAAAGGTTTCTTACGCCGTAATGGATGAACTCGACGAGACGCCACTAAGTCACGCGACTCGTGAGTGAACCGCCCTTGCAATCCCAGAATCTAAGAGATGGGCCTGACCGGATTTGAACCGGTGACCGCCCGGTTATGAGCCGGGCGCTCTGACCTGGCTAAGCTACAGGCCCGCTGACGCCGCCAACAGGGCTCGAACCTGTGACATCGTGGTTAACAGCCACGCACTCTACCAACTGAGTTATGGCGGCTTGACACATCTCTCTAGTTTGTTTTTTTACTTAAGCTTTAAGGTCGTAGAACCGTTCGCGCGGCGAGTGATGCTCATTGTGGGCGCCTTTGGGCGTCAATCGCGTTTAATCCTGTAGTTGGCTTTGACTTCACTTAGCTTCTTGAGAAACTGGTCGAGAAGATGCTCGTAGTTCTGAACAAACTCTGAAATCTTCGCGCTCGTAATTGCGCCGTACGGTGATGGTTTGATCAAGCCCTCCTGCTCTAATATTCGGAGCGAGTAGCGGACTTTGTACTTGGAATGTCCAGTCACTTCTGACAATTTCGAAATCCCAACAGGCTCGCCGACAACGACTGCGTTTAAAACCTCTAAGTGCCTTTCAAGCATCTCTATCTCGTTTTCTAGTCGATCCAACATCTCTACCACACGTTTAAATAAATTGATTCTAATCATTCATATATTATGAACGTGAAGGTCTCGCAATCCATCATTCGCGGCAAGCTCGACGCACCTCCGTCAAAAAGCTACACCCATCGCGCTATAGTCATGGCCAGCTTAGCAAAGACTTCACGTATCATCAAGCCTTTGGTCTCTGCGGACACGTGCGCAACGGTAAGCGCGTGTGAGACGATCGGTGCGACGATAAATCCCGTCGGCGATGCGTTTTTCATCGACGGCGTGCAAGGAGAGCCGCAAAGGCCTGAGAATGTTATCGATTGCCAGAACTCCGGGACCACGTTGCGCTTTCTGATGGGCGTGTGCTCCTTAATTGACGGGACGACAGTTTTGACCGGAGATGCGTCGCTGAGGACTCGACCGAGCTCTCAGCTTATCGACGCTCTCAATGAACTCGGAGCAAAGGTTCTCTCGACGAAGTTGAATGGCACCGCGCCTATGATCGTCCAAGGCGTTCTTTCAGGCGGAAAGTCAACGCTTACGAATCCGATGAGCTCGCAGTTTTTATCATCGCTTCTGATAGCCTGTCCATTGTGTCAGGCAGATAGTATGCTGACCGTTCACAACCTTACGTCGCGCCCGTACGTCGACGTGACACTCGAACTGTTGAACAAAGCACAAGTCAACGTAAGCACCGATTATCACGAATTCATGATCCCCTGCTGCCAGCAATATGCAGATACAGATTTTCAGATTCCCGGCGACTTTTCGTCGGCAGCCTTTCATTTGAGTGCCGCAGCAATAACCAATTCTCGCGTGAGCGTGCACAACCTCTCTGAAACGAAACAAGGTGATAAGAAAATTGTCCCCATTCTCAAAGAGATGGGGGCACATATTTCTTGGGAGGGTGATGTCGTCACTGTAGATGGTGCCGAGCTTCAGGGCATCGCGATTGACGCAGGTGACGTGCCAGATCTTGTTCCTATACTAGCGGTTCTAGGCGCGTACGCTCAAGGCACTACCGATATTTCAAACGTAGCTCACCTGCGCTACAAAGAGACGGATCGACTCGTCGCCATAATAACGGAGCTGAGAAAGATGCAGGTGGATATCAAAAAGGTGGACGACACGTTGCGAATCGGGGGTGGAAAGCCGCAGGGAGCTAGTTTGAGCGGATATGGGGACCATCGCATCGTTATGGCGCTTGCGGTAGCAGCGCTGGGCGCCGACGGAGAGACCCAGATCGACAATGCAGAATCGGTGAAAGTGTCATATCCGGACTTCTTTGATGATATCTTCGCCCTCGGAGCAAATCTCGAGCAGACGAGCATTGAGACCCTCTAAAGCTCACTGGGGGGACTTGCTTCATGAACACTTGGGGACACATTTTTCGGGTAACGACGTGGGGTGAGAGTCACGGTCAAGCAGTGGGAGCGGTTATCGACGGGTGCCCTGCAGGATTGCGGATAACCCACGAGGACATTCAAAAAGAGCTCGATCGAAGACGTCCAGGTCAAAGCACTATAACGACACCACGTTCCGAAAAGGATACCGGGCACATACTTTCGGGCATCTACGAAGACAAGACGCTTGGCACCCCGATTTCAATCATCATCCGGAATGAAGACGTCGATTCGCGGGGGTACGATGAGTTGCGTCACGTGCCGCGTCCCGGCCACGCGGATTACACGTTCCACGTGAAATACGGGTGGCGAGATCACCGCGGCGGAGGGAGAGCGTCAGCCCGAGAGACTGTCGCCCGCGTTGCTGCGGGGGCGGTGGCAAAGAAACTGCTCGAGCATCGCGAGATCCGCGTTCTCGGGCACGTTATCGATATCCACGGGATACAATCCAAGTTCGTCTTTGAGAGTCCCGAAGATCTACTCCTCGCTGAAAAGAGCATCGTAAGATGCTGCGACGCGGCCGCATCGGACGAGATGGCTGCGTGTATCGAACGTATGAAAGAAGCTGGCGACAGCGTCGGTGGTATTGCCGAAATCGTTGCTTTCAATGTTCCTGCAGGTGTCGGCGAGCCGGTGTTCGGTAAACTCGATGCAGAATTGGGTAGGGCCCTTATGAGTATTGGCGCCGTGAAGGGCGTTGAAATTGGCGTAGGCTTCCTCGCAGCAAAACTGAAAGGGAGCGAAATGAACGACCAATTCACCACGACGGATAGCCGAATAGAACCGAAAACGAACAGAGCTGGCGGAATTCTCGGCGGCATTTCGACAGGGGCGCCGATCATCAGCAGAATTGCGGTGAAGCCGACTCCTTCAATCGGAATGCGACAAACCTCAGTCGATTTGGAAACGCTAGAGGAAGTCGATCTGTCGGTATCGGGCAGGCACGATCCGTGTATCCTGCCCAGAATCGTCCCAGTGGCAGAAGCAATGGTCGCTATCGTGCTTGCGGACTTAATGCTGGCGGGCGGATTTATCCCCCCGGCGCGTCTTTTGTGATCATCGCATTGCCCTAAGGTCTCTCTCTTCGCTGCGCCTTCATAACGAGGGCAGGAGCGCGCACAAGAGTTCCGAACCGCTTCTAAGTTTCTTGCGTACGATTTCCCACAACTATTTATCGCGGCCTGCGGTAAAAAGTGCTTGAACTCGGCCGTTTCCAGATCTTGAGAAACGAACTTGCAGGAAGCAGCGTTAGGTGTTGATCAAGCATGGCACGATTTGTAATGATCTGTGGAACGGCATCGCACGTCGGCAAGAGCGTTCTAGTTGCTGCGTTCTGCAGACTTTTGGTGAATAATGGTTACAAGGTTGCGCCGTTCAAGTCCCAAAACATGAGCTTAAACTCGTGGGTGACGGAGGACGGCGACGAAATTGGAATCGCGCAAGCCGTGCAAGCGTGGGCTGCGAGGATTCAGCCGTCAGCAGACATGAATCCGGTTTTGTTGAAGCCTAAGGGGGACATGGTGTCGCAGGTGATCCTGCACGGAAAGCCCTTAGGTGATCGAAAAGTGGGCGAGTATTATGACTCAACAGAAGCTATTTTTCAGCATGTTTGCGAGTCATTAGAAGCGCTTGCTCGTTCATATGAGGTCATCGTAATGGAGGGCGCCGGCAGCCCGGCAGAAATCAACCTCTACGAGCAGGACATCGCAAACCTACGCGTCGCACGCAGTGCCGATGCCCCTGTAGTCCTAGTCGGCGATATCGAGCGAGGCGGCGTTTTTGCCAGCCTTTATGGAACGGTGCAATTGCTGGCAGAGGATGATCAGAAACGTATCAAAGGCTTCATCATCAACAAGTTCCGAGGCGATGAGAAGCTGCTTGAGCCAGGCCTAACAAAGCTCGAGGAGCTCACCGGGATCCCTGTTCTGGGCGTCATTCCATACGTGAACGTGCGATTGCCGTCTGAAGATTCCGTTTCGCTTGGTGACACACTGCCGGCCGCACACAGCGTGCTCGACATCGCAGTGATCAGGCTTCCCCATATCTCCAATTTCACCGATTTTGAACCGCTTGAAGCTGTTGCCCGAGTTCGATATGTTTCGTTAGATGGTGATCTAGATGAGCCTGATGCCATAATTATTCCTGGCACGAAGAACACGGTTGACGATTTGAGCGCAATGCGTCGCTCTGGCATGGATAAGCGCATTGAGGCGCGTGCTGGAGTAATCCCCATCATCGGAATCTGCGGGGGATTTCAGATGCTTGGAGAGACAATAACTGACGAAGGCTTTGAGGGAACTCAAAACCAAAGCAATGTCGTAGAAGGGCTGCGGCTGCTGCATGCGCGGACCGTCTTCCATTCTTCTGAAAAAAGAACGAAGCAGGTGGAAAAACGTGTCACTGGAACGGGGCCGGTGCTCGACCACCTGAGGAATCAAACCGTGCGGGGGTACGAGATTCACATGGGCACCACAACATCTGCGCTTCCGATATTTGGCGATGACGGAGGGCAGGATGCCGCAGGCCTCGTCTTAGGTACTTACTTGCACGGCTTGTTCCACAACGACAACTTTCGCTCTGCTTTGTTGGAGCACCTGCACTCTAAACATATGGAAAAGCCACACGGTCCACGCCGCGCTGCTCTCCAGCGGTCTACTGCATTAAAGGGACAGCTGCCCTCCGATCAAGGTGTGGATCCCTTTGATGAGCTGGCGGGTGTTGTCCTCGACCACGTGGACATGGAAGCGCTATACTCGATTATCGGATTATGATCAATGTTTTCTTGGCTTCTCGTTCAGATCTCGATTCTTTTCGTTGCGTTGGCACTCGACGTGTTTCTCGGCGAACCTCCAGCCGCGGCGCATCCGGTTGTGTGGATGGGGAAGATCGTCACAATCCTGGAACGAGGCTTGTACGGGGGGACTGCTAGTGTACAGCGCCTCAAGGGGGTCGCTCTCGCGATAGGCCTGATCGTAACCTTTACCGTACCGGTCGCGCTTTTCCAGTGGCTAGGCTATCAGATCGCAAGCGGAAACGTCGTGCTGCTGTTGGGNNGAACGCGTCTTGTCGAGTGTGTGTGAGTCAGTCGGAGAGAACACCGTTGACAGTGTAGTTTCTCCGCTTCTGTTCTTTGCCGTTTTTGGCGTAGCAGGCGCACTCTGTTATCGTGCCGTGAACACCCTTGATTCGATGCTTGGCTACAGAGATCACAGACTATATGCCGGCTTGTTTTCAGCCCGACTGGATGACATTTTCAACTACCTTCCGACCCGCTTGGCGATCGTTCCAATGCTGCTAGGATTTCGCATGGTCTCTGGCAAATCGGCCTGCGAAGAAGCATGGAACGTTTTGAAAACGGACCGGCACAAAAAATCAGCCGTTAACTCAGGAATCCCCGTCGCCCTATTCGCAGGGGGATTAGGCGTGACGCTAATCAAGCCGTCAAGCTATGAGATCGGCGACGGTCGAGATAACATAACGAGGGCCACTGTCAACCGTGCCCTTAGCGTTATGCTGATTACGTCGATGTTTACCGTCTCACTCGTCGTTTTGTTGTTGTGCGGAAGGGCCTTGACATGACCTGGATTAGGGCCATACGCGGCTCAATAACGCAAACAAGTTAAACTAAGAGCGCACAGTTGTGTTCTGGACATGCTTCAAGGAATAGAGACACGAGCACTCACCAAACACGCAGATGAGCGAGGATTTTTCACAGAATTAGTCAGGCAAGACTGGATCGTTGATGACTCCCTTCAGCAATGCAATTTTTCTATCACGTATCCAGGCGTCGTTAGAGCTTGGCACAGGCACATTAGGGGACAGACGGATTACTTCGTCGTTTTGCGCGGGGCGATTAAGCTATGTGCGTATGATGATGCGACCGCAGAACTTAATGAGCTCATTCTCACCAGCGACGTCTCGCAGTCAGCACGGATTCCCGGACATTACTGGCACGGATTTAGGGTTCTTGGTGACAAGCGAGCATATTTAGTTTACTTCGTTAACAAGCTCTACGAGTACACGACGCCTGACGAGGAGCGGCGTCCGTGGAATGATCTCACAATCTGTCCCTCTAATATAAATGGCGAGATGCAGGACATCCGTTGTGGGAAACCGTGGGACTGGATGCATACCAGCTTCAAATAGCGCAAAGAACGCAGTGGTGCTCTGGACCGAAACAAGAAAGGTAAAAACGAGGTTAGGAGGTTTGAATGACTGAATTACCTATTGCTCCTGTTGATAGGATTATAAGAAAAGCGGGCGCTGAACGTGTAAGCCAAGAGGCAGCGGAAGCCCTTGCCAATGTTATGGAAAACTATGTAATTGATCTCACCGAGAGGGCTTTAATACTGGCACAGCACGCGGGGAGAAAAACCATTCGTGTCGATGACGTCCGCTTGGCCGCATCGCGAAGCTAAGATGGATCTTTCGGACTTTCAGAGGGAAATACAAGAGAGGTACGGCGAGATCGATAGAGCATCTGGTTCATTTTTCCTTCTTTCGGTTCTCTTGGAGGAATGCGGCGAGCTTGCGACCGCGATTCGACGCCAGGAAGCAGCCGCGGCGGAAGAGGTCGCAGACGTGGTTTTTTGTGCCCTCTCAATCGCCAATCTTCTCGAGGTCGACGTCGACCATTTGCTGCAGCAAAAGTATCTGCGGAGAGGAGCTGACGAAGTTACGCGAAGCTGGACCGACTTTCAGATGTGAAACAGGCGTGGCAGAATCCCGCGCACGCGCCCTGCCGAAACTCGAGCAATAGTCAGCGGTTGTTCGCACGCTCAGTTGAAGCGACACGGCGCACCACAGCGGTTTCTACTCGGGGTTCAGCACCCATCGAAGTGACTTATCAGGGAATACCCGTTGCCAGGCAAGACTTCGTAGCTCCTCGTCACTCNNTGTGCGGCGGTGCAACCCGCAGAATCGCCGGCCGTTGATAGACGATACGTCCCTATGCGTCGCGCCAGCTTGATGTTTTCCGTCTTGTCGAGACCTATCAGTGGGCGGTAGACGGGAACATTTGCGGCCTCGTCGATTGCAAGGAGATTCTGTGTGGTCTGGCTTGCGACCTGTCCGATGCTCTCTCCAGTCACGATTCCGTGCGCGTTCTCTTCTTTTGCGATTGATGCGGCGACGCGGTACATCATGCGCTTGCAAAGTACACAGGTCATTCGCGGGGCCAGCTTTTTGAATTCACTCAAACTGGCTCCGTGATGCACCACTGCGAAATCCAGCGGACGTCCCGCCCACACGGCGAGAGCTCTGACGACGGCCTCTGCCCGCTGCCGCCCGGTGTCACCAAGATATGGCTCACAGTCAAAAAACACTGGAACGATCGTGCAGCCGCGCTTCATCATAAGCCATGCCGCGACTGGCGAGTCGATTCCTCCGGAGACGAGAGCAATCACTTTTCCTTGCGTTCCCAAAGGCAGACCTCCGACCCCCGGGACGACCTCAGTGTAGAGATACGCGCAGCTCGCTCGCACTTCAATAAACAACTGGACGTCTGGTGTTGATAATCGCACGGGCGCACCAGTTGCTTTTTCAATTGCACCTCCGACAACTTCGCCGATGTTTTTGCTTGAGTAGTCGTGCGTTCCCGTTCGACGTGCTCGAATGCCAAAGGATTTTCCCTCGGTAAGCAACGGTGAAACAATTCGCACGGCAGCTGACTGCATGGCATCCAGAGTTGCTACGCTTGTTTGGACAGGGCTGGTTGAAACGACTCCAAAAACGCTTGCAACTGCCGGAGCTGCTGCCGAATCACGTGTCTTGACAAAGATGCGGCCGAAATCCCTGACAACGGCATCATATGAGATTGCACAAAAGCGGAGCATTCTTCCTATATTCTTTACGAGCGTACGCTCGTATCGACTCCTGACTCTGTCGCTCTTGATTCCGATCTCGCCGTAGCGGACGAGGATCGCGTCGAGTGTCTGCATCTCGTCAGCTTCATTCGTCATGATCTATCCGCTAGCACTCAGGTCTTCTCTCGTTGTTCGCGTCTTTGCAACTCTCTATGACGCTTATTCCTGATAAAAGGTAACAACAAGCTAAGTGTTGTACGAAGAGCGTGTATTAGCAACCACACCGGGATCAGAAGCTGCGGCCGACATGGAAGTGCCTGCTACGCTGATGTAAAGCATTTATATACATCTAAACATAGTAAGCTTGGCCGCCGTGGCTAAGCTCGGCATAGCGGCTGATTCGTATTTGAGCACTGCTCAAAGAATTATCAGCAGATCGAGGGTTCAAATCCCTCCGGCGGCTTGCCCAAAGTGCTACTTTTTGCCAAGATTTTGGCGCGTCCTTTTGGATGGCAGTCTTATTCGAGAAGGACGAGATTTAGAATCTTTATTATTAGGTGTAACAATACATAAGGTTTATCATCCATAAAGGCAATCCGAAAAACGATGGCCGAGGAGCCGAAGCGTCAGAGCATGAAGGAGGACATAATCGAGCAAATAGAGAAGCTCGACGTCTTGCGTGAAAAGGGATTCATCACTAGCCAAGCGTACGAAAAACGAAAAGCTGAATTACTCGAAATCCTCTGAGATCGCGCGCGTCTGTGCAGCGTTCACTTGACGCCTTGTTTTCTCAAGAACTTTTGCATCTCTTTTTGAGAGCGGACACCTTTCATCGCCCGCTGCATCGCTTTGTGATATTTCAAGAGCTCGCGCACGTAGTCAGAAGTGACTCCTGAACCGCGCGCGATCCGCTTTATTCGTGAACTTCGAATTATCCGTGGATGCTCGAGCTCTTCGTCAGTCATTGAGTCCATTACGACTTTGAAACGTTCTAGGGTTTCTTTCGTTGATTGAAGCGCCCCGTTGGGGATGTCGACGCCGAGTGATCCGAGCGGAAGCATTTGAACGATTTTGGTCAGAGGGCCCATCTTGCGTATCGCATCCATTTGTTTGTACATGTCTTTGAGCGTAAACTCGCCTTTGAGCATCGCCTCTGCTTCTTCCATCTCGATGGGGGGTTCTTCTTCGATCATCTCGACGAGGGTTTTCATGTCGCCCATGCCGAGCAGTCGAGAGATGAATCGGTCTGGTTCGAACTTCTCGAGGTCGTCGATGGTTTCGCCCATGCCGATAAACGCGATGCCCGTTCCGACCTCGGCCACCGCAGAGAGCGCTCCGCCGCCTTTCGCAGTCCCGTCGAGCTTCGTCACAATAACGCCCGTTAAGCCGATTGCTTCGTTGAACGCTTTCGCTTGTTCGCTCGCTTGCTGACCGATGCCGGAGTCGAGCACCAGAAAGCGTTGGTCCGCTTTCGACGTTTCGTTGATTGCCTCCATCTCGAGAACCAAGTCCGTTTCGAGTGCGTGGCGGCCCGCGGTGTCGACAAGTATGACGTCATAGCGTTTCAGTTCGGCTAAGCCCCGGGTCGTGATCTCGACCGCGTCGCTGCTCTCCGATTCGCCGTAGAAAGCGACGCCAATTCGCTCGCAGAGCTGCGAAAGCTGATCGTACGCGCCAGGGCGGTAGGTGTCCGCGCAGATGACCGCGGCTTTTAGACCTTTTTTCTGAAAAAATCGCGCGAGCTTCGCTGTAGTTGTGGTTTTGCCGCTGCCTTGGAGGCCGACCATAATTACTGTATGACGGGTGAGCGGCACTGAGATTGGCTCACCGAGCAGCGCGACAAGCTCTTGATACACTATGTTGATGACGTGCTGACGCGGATTCAGTTTCCCGGAGAGCTCTTCTTTTAGCGCCCGGTCTTTGATGCGTTTCGACAGCTGTTGCACCAGAGCGACGTTGACGTCGGCGCTGAGGAGCGCCCGCTGAATGTCTTTGACGACTTCGTTGAGCGTTTTTTCGTCGATGCGATTTGCTCGCGCTATCTTCTTTAGCGTATCACGAAGTGAGCTGCCGAGGTTTTCCATTACCATTTACGTCTCTGCCTCGCCGAACAGTCTGTTCAGAAGCCACTGGGGGTTGAACTTGACAATGTCGTCGTATTTTTGTCCGAGTCCTAAAAAGAGGATTGGCTTGTTCGTCGCGTGCGCTATTGAGATGGCGGTCCCTCCTTTCGAATCGGCATCCACTTTGGTGAGAATTGATCCATCGATAGCCATTGCGGTATTGAACTGCAGCGCACGTTCTACCGCGTCATTGCCCGCGAGGGCTTCGTCGACAAAAACCACAAGATCCGCGTCAATCACTCGCTCAATTTTCTTCAGTTGATTCATGAGGTTAACATTGGTGTGGATTCGCCCGGCGGTATCTGCAAGCACCACGTCCTTGTGTTTCGCGCGCGCATACTGCACCGCGTCATAGATAACAGCAGCGGGGTCCGCGCCCTGCTGGTGCTTGATGAGCTTCACTCCCAGGTTATCGGCGTGTCGCTCAATCTGTTCAAGCGCGCCGGCCCTGTACGTGTCCCCTGCCGCGAGCACAACTGCATACCCCTGATTTTTGAGGCGGTATGCCAGTTTTGCAATGGTTGTAGTCTTACCTGTGCCATTGATGCCGGTAAACACGATGGTCACAGGTTTTGGTGCTTTTTTGACAAGTTCGTCGAAATCAAGGCTGTTCACGTCGAGCACTTTTAAAATTCCGTCGCGCAACGCCTGCTCGACCAGTGCCCCGACGTCCTGACGCCACTTGCGCTTGGTGCCAATCAGCTCTTTTTTTACCGTGTCAACGATCTCTTCAGAGACTGACATTGCCACATCGCTTTCCAGGAGGGCAATCTCAAGATCCCATAGAGGCTCTTCTAGGTCTTTTTCCTTTATTTCTCTCTCAAAAAGGGATCTGCCGCTTGTGGTTCTTGTGGCCTCTCCTGGCACTTCCCGCTGCGTCGCTGATTCAGCTGATTGAGAAACTCCGACTGCTTCGTCATCGTGAACAGCGGGAGGTGTATATGTCTCGCCTGCGGTTTCTTGTGGACCTTCGGCTAGACGTGCTGCATCATTTGAAGAGGCCTCGACCTCTGCGTCATCAAGCTCGTGCTCTTTGTTAGTGACAGTCTTCTTGAACTGATTGAGTTTTTGCCGCAGGCCTTCAAACATCTAGCGTGCCGCCTGTGACTGCGATTGGTACTCCTGTAATTTCGCTTGGAGCGCGTAGATCTGTGAGCCGATCTGATTCAGGCGAGCAGCGAATTGTCCTTGCATGTCCGTTAGTTTTTTCTTTCGGTCGTTGAGGTACGAAACAGCATGAGTGACGTCCACCTCAGCAGAGACGTCCGCGCCGAGTCCGATGATAACCCTTTTCGTTTGAGGAATGCTGCCATAGACGAACGAGCTCGCCCCGATCGGTATAAGCGTTTCTTTGCCGACCTTTGGCTTGGAAAGAGCTTCAACAGCCGTGATCGCGTTTTCTATCTCGTTGATGGTGAAGCTGATGACCTCCATTTGTTGCTCGTACGCACGCGCCTCTGCCTCTGCTTGTTGGAGTTGAGCGACCAACACGCGCACTTCTTGCTCGCTAGCCATGCTATCACACTTTTTCCGCTTCGATGGATTCAATTCGAATCATTTTCCGCTTTAGGCCATGCTCACTGCCGATGAGTGAGTAGAGCTTTTCGGCTGCATTTTTCTCGTTGTTGCTCGAGAGTTTTTTTGTGAATCGTTCCCACGAACGTCCTGCTTTGAAGGAACCCATTATTTGAAAGGTTTTGCTTTCCACAGTTACACCATCCGTTAATCAGCGTGTGATAAGCGCATTGGGCGTGCGCACATGAGGTCGACGTCCTCACTGCCGAGGATCCTCGATCATTGAGTTATTCGCGAGGTTATCTGTTAAATAGCTATCCAAACTGACGAGCACGGCGTTTGTGACGGTCTAAAGGCTACAGAAACCCTAACGAGTCCTCTATCCGCCCGAGCTCTATTCCTGTCGTCTCTAGGCCTACGACGTAGCCCTTAGTGTTTGCAAGAAGAGAAGATCCCACGAGCGGTGATCCATAGTTCACGGTGCCGATGTTGACGGGAACGCTGAAGGTGTCGTCCAGCTTCGAAAGCTCTCCCTCTGTCGCTTTTGGATGCGCCAAAACGCCTTTGTTCGTTGCGCACGCAGCCATTCCCACCGTCTTCAGTTCGGCGACCGTTCCGCGCTGCACGTCCACTCCTAAGGCCTCGGAAATGACTCGTTCGGCTCGAGCGATTAGGTTGGGATGGATCAGCGC
>PMIN01000156.1 GCA_003158275.1 Methanobacteriota archaeon | reverse complement strand
GGCGGGTACTGCTACTATCGCCTCAACGAGTCGAACGCAGCCGACACCTTCTATGCAGTTTACGTGCTTACCGCGCTTAATCGGCCCGTGCCGGAGCCTGAGCTGACGGCAGACTTCCTGCAACAACACCAAGGCAGCGATGACTCCTTCCAGAGCATCTACTCCGCCGATTATGTTCTCCGCGCACTCTATCTTTTGGGCGTGCCGCCGCTCTTCGATCCGAACGACTTTCTGCAGAGCCAGCTGGAGGGTACGCTCAGTATCGCATCTCAGCCGTACTACGAGCTCAGTAACTCGTTCCTTGCATCTCTGGGTAAGGCTGTTGCAATCCTCGCCCTCCGGCACGACGAGCCTTCGCCAGCGGTCAAGACTGAGGTCGTCGAAGCAGTACGTCCGTACAAGCGTCCCGAGGGAGGATTCGGTGTTGACCACGCATCGGTCTATTCGACGTACAATGCTGTACAGGCGCTGTCCTTTTCCCTGTCAGACAGCCCCGCAGGCGTCTCCCAGTGGATACGGCGATGCGAGTGGAAGACGGGCGGATTCTCGCAGACGCCCGTGAACACCCCCAACTACCTCGATGAGATCCACCGAGGGCTCTCCATTATGCGGGCGGTGAACGAGCGCCCCCGCTACCCACGAGAGACCGCCACGTTCATCGGCCGGCTCCAGAACGCCAACGGCGGGTTTCGGCGGGCCGCCGATTCAGGCATCTCGAGCCTCGAAAACGCCTACTATGCGCTCAAAGCGCTCGTTGAGCTCAGCTATTGGAAGGGATAACATGAAAGAACACCAAAAGATCAGCGTTGCTGCGACCCTCCATGTGGCACTTGAGAACCTGAGCAGGATTCAAGCTATCTTGGAACAGCCCTCAGACTTCCACGAGGTCGTCTGCGATGATGTGCCCGGGTCGAGGCGTACGGTGATTCATGACGAGGTACACGAGCTCCGAAGGATCATCGAGGACATGTTTGAGTGCTTCGCGCTTTCCCCAAAGGAGATCTCTCGTCAGCGGAGCGTTGCGGCGTACGCGATGCTTACTGCGAACGACTTTTACGAGCTCGCGACACGGTTTCAGGAGGCATCAGAAAAGCCCTCGAAAACGGAGGCGCACGCTCTAGAGACGTGCTGCACAGCTATCGAGGAACGTTTGAAACGGATCATCCAGGAAGTCGCTTAAAAAATCTTTTTTTTTCTTTCACTTTCAGCACGTTCTCGCCACAGGATTATTACCTGTTGGGCAGGCGCCACGCATGCACGCGATTTGGCCGCCGATGCATAACGCCGAAACTTGAGCGGCAGCATAAATAGTCTCATCAGGAACGAAAAGACAAAAGGTACCCACGGTTCGTTTCCCTCTTTCCTACGAGCCATTGAGTGGCCGATTCGACTTTCGTAGGCGTCTTTAAAATGATTTAGACTCAGCAAAGTGGAATCAGTTATGTCATGATCAGCCAACTGTTAACAGTTGATAACCTATCTGGTCTTCCGTGAGCCTCTTGCAGATTTGCACGATAATGATTGAAAAACCAGCAAAATAGAATTGTTGGGTACATCGAAACGGAGATACAAGGCCCTCCGAGAGTCCGGTGTAAGGGGGGCTTGTCTTGACCTGCTCCTCGACGCCGTGCATTGACTGGATCTATAGCTATTCTAAATCGAGTTTACGCTTCTTGAATTCCCTTTTAGTAAAAAGTAAGATGTACTCTTCAATCTTGATGGCGCTAGAGATACGCTCCACCACGCCGAGGCACTCGTCTTTTGAATGACCGTGGATCATTGTGTAGACATTATACGGCCATTCAGCGTAGCTCGCTCGTTCATATCCGTGACTTACCTCTGGTAGATCCCGTATTACCGCTTCAAATTCATCAATTCGCTGTTCTGGAATTTTCCACGCGACAAGGACGTTGGACGAGTACCCTACCTGCGTATGCCTCACGACTGCACCATACCGTCTAATGAGGCCATCAGCGATTAATGAACGTATGACCTCTAACAGCGCATCTTCTGTTGTTCCGAGCTCTTGCGCCAGTGTGAGAAACGGCCGACTCTCAATTGCTAAACCGCGGTGCAAACAGCGTATTGTTCGACTGTCTGCTGCTTCGTAATCGTTCTTCTCGTGCACGTCTTATAGCTTGAAATTCGTTCTTAGCTTGAGAACTCGCCTAACTGGAACTACAAGCGAATCCAGCGGGTGTATCTTCCATTTTATTTCTTCAAGCGTCGAGGCAAGCCCTTCTTCTGATGCCGCGGTAAGGGTAAACCAGATATTGTACTCGCCTTCCCGCTCATAATTGTGCGTTACCCCGGCATACGAGTTGATGATTCGAGCAGCGCTATCGACTGCGTGTTTCGGAACCCGTAACGCAACAAGCGTGCTTGCGAGCCCGATCATTTTTGAATTGAAGATGGGGCCGATCTCCCGTATCACACCATCGGCCTTTAGCCTTCGGATTCGTGTGAGGATTTCGTCTTCAGACGTGTCGAGCCTCGTCGCAAGCTCTCTGTATGGTTCTTTTGTTAGCGGGAACTCGTGCTGCAGCAGGTTGATCAATTGTGAGTCAATCGCATCAAAGGCCCTCATGTCCACCCACCGCCACAATACGGGTCGTCACCGAGGTAGTCACCGCTCATTGCGTGCGCCCGAGCACGGCAGCCCCTGCATGTGTCTGAATAACTGCACGTTTTGCACGCCCCTGTAAATGCTGAGGGGTCGCGCAGTGACGCTAAAAGGCGGGAGCTCTCCCATATCTCGCTAAAGCTCGTGCGTCTTATGTCTCCCGCAGGCACCGGGAAATACCCGCAGGGTTGGACCGTGCCGCTGCTCGTCACGAAGACGTAACTCAAACCCGCAAGGCATCCTTTGCGCCTCTCTTTTAGCCGGTACTGCGGGGCGCACGTTGGTCGTATAGGAATGGCCCCATTCCGGTCACGTTCATCAAGCCACTTCAGTGTTGCATAATAATCCGACTTTGAGACGAGATCTGTCACATGGCCTCTGCCGGTAGGCACAAGGGCAAAGACGTGCCACGCGGATGCGCCCGATTCAAGGACCGTGGCATAGATCCGAGGCAGCGACGTTACGTTAGCGTTAGTGAGGGTGGTATTGATCTGAAACGTAATCCCCACTTCTTTCAATGCCTTAGCCCCGTTAAGTGCATCGTGATACGCCCCGCCCACACCTCGTAACGAATCGTGGGATTGGGCATCTGCACCGTCAATACTAATCGAGGCTGTAGTGAGTCCCGCGTCTCGCAGCATCTTAGCCCTTTTTTCGTTGACCAAAGTCCCGTTTGTTGCAAGCGCGGTTCTCACCCCGGAAGTTGCAGCGTGCTCGATCACGATGTCAAGGTCCTCTCGCAAAAGCGGTTCACCGCCCGTAAGGATGAGAAGGGGGTGAAACGTTGAAAGTTCTTCGACAAATGTGCATGCTTCATCAGTGGTAAGCTCTCTCCTGCTACCTCGTTCGCTTCTCTCCGTCCCTCCTGCATTTGCCTTGCAGAAGCGACACGCAAGGTTGCATTCTCGTGCGACTTCCCACGCTACGACGGCGGGCATCTTCACGTGCTGCCACCCCGTATCATCTCATCGCTCAGGTAGCAGCTCGGATCCGCTCCCCAAAGGTCGCCCATTCTGGATGCTCGCACCCTGCAGCCGCCGCATACCTCTACATACCTACACGTGCTGCAACGCCCCCGAAGGTGCGATTTTTTGTCACGTAACATCGAAAGGAGTTCATTCTGGCCGTTCCATATAGTGCGCAAGCTGCTCTCTCGCACGTTGCCCACTGCACCCTCCCAGAACTGGCAGGGCCGCACGTTTCCATTTGGATCGATGTTGACGATCTTCTGTCCTGCAGAGCAGCCCCCGTGCGCGCTAAGGAGGGACATCACGGCGCTTTTGTCGGCGCTTTCGACCGAATTCAATATGTAGATGCCATCTGCGTGATTGTCGGTGGTGAGTACCTCAATTCCGTCGTCTGCAAGCGTTTTAGTTCGTCGAATGAGGTAGTCCACCATCTCAACTCGCATTTCGTTGGTGATGTCCATCTCAGCACTCGCCCTCCCTGCGTACACGAGATGATACAGGCAAAAGCGGGGGATCTGATACCTGACAAGAAGATCGGTAACTGCGGGCAATTCAGAGACGTTGTGCCGGTTGACCGTGAACCGTATGCCGGTCTTTATGCCCGCATCTCTCGCGTTTTTCAGTCCTTCAAGTCCCCTCCTAAACGCGCCTCTTTCATTTCTGAACTTGTCGTGGGTCGCTTCCAACCCGTCAATACTAACGCCCACGTAAGAGACGCCCGCTTCTGCTATTCTTTGAGCGTAATCTCGCGTGATAAGGGTTCCATTGGTAGAGAGGCCAACTCTCAATCCTTTAGAGACGGCATATGTGCAGAGCTCAACAGTATCACCTCGCATGAGCGGCTCGCCTCCGGAAAAAAGCACGACAGGGGGGTGCAAGGTCGCCGCATCATTTATGAGCCTGCACGCTTCATCGGTACTCAACTCATCGGACGCAGCTGCAGCCGCNNAGGTTCGTGCATCCTATCATCAACTACAACTGGTATATATGCGCAATATATAGTTTCAGCTCACAAGGCACAATGATGTGCGGAGGTTTCACTCAAAGAGGAAGGAAAATTTAAACTCTCTTGTTATACTTATCATACGATTGCCGCAAGTCTGCATCGTTGAACTGCAGATAGACGATCGACGTCTGAATCCCCGCCTGCCACAATAACAGCTGCAGCGGTGGGATATCGACGTGCCGAACAATCGCGTAACTGTGCCGCAGCGCATGTGGATACACATCAAGGTGACTGCCCGACCATATTTTTTCGCCACATGCCACACGTACCGCTTGTAACGGGGGATATGTAGTTCTCATCTGTCTTCACGGCCCGCAAGTTCGTCGCTTTGAGCGTGTGCACTCAGTCGGAGAGCGCGTGCCATCAATTGGGCATATGTATCAGCTAGGATCACTCTGATCAGGGGCAAGAAACGTGAAAGAGCACAACGCGAGTCGAACCGCCGAGTATATGGCGTTGTTCCGAGCCCTTGAGTCATCCAGGCGTCCGTCACGTCTTAGGCTCTTCGATGATCCTTTTGCCTATTGCTTTCTGCGGCCTGTTTTGCGAGGTGTCGTCCAGCTGTCGCGCACGCCATTGCTTGGCGCAGCAGTCCCCAGGCTTATCGATCTGAGATGGCCCGGCGCACGATCGTCAGGCATCGCGCGGACACGCCTCATTGATGATTACGTGTCTGGATCCCTTTATGAGGGCGTTGATCAAGTCGTCATCCTTGGCGCCGGCTTTGATTGTCGCGCTTACCGGATACCTGGAATCGAAACGACTCGTGTCTTCGAAGTTGACCACCCGGCCACTCTGTCAAAGAAAAAAGAGGGGCTACGGCACCTCTTTCAATTACTGCCAAAGCACGTCGTTTACGTCAACGTGGATTTCAACACTCAGTCATTAAGCCAGGTCCTGTACGACTCGGGATTCAAGGCCAGTCAGCGTTCTTTTTTTATCTGGGAGGGGGTCACGAATTACCTTACTGAACAAGCCGTGGATAGCACCCTCAGCTACGTAGGAGGGTTATCGGAAAGTCGCCTCGTTTTCACCTACGTGCATCGAGGTGTGCTCGACGGGTCTGCGACATTTGGAGGGACTCGCCACGTGCGGAACACGCTGCAGCGTGCCGGCGAAACGTGGACCTTCGGTTTCTATCCGGAGCACCTTCAAGTTTACCTTGCAGAGCGTGGTCTTGATTTGACGGAGGACGTCGGGGCCTCCGAGTATCGCGCACGTTACATGGGCGCCTTTGGCCGTCGCCTGAAGGGCTATGAGTTTTATAGAGTCGCTTTTGCCCAATCGCGGTAAAGCGCGCCGCTCAAGAAGAATATTGGCAGGACGAGGAGGTTGGCGACTGCTTGGTAGCCCTCGATATTCTCGAGGCGCGTAGCGATGCTGATCCCGAACTCGACGAAACCCATGCCGATGAAGAACATGGTCACGAGTATGAGCGCGAGTGCGGCGGCGAGGTAGCTGCGCCTCGTGCGCCCAGACCTCCTCGCTGGGAGTGCCCCTGCGTTTTGCCACCCTGACTACATCATAGTCAAGTTCCCAAGGTGAAGGAGTACCAAATGATCATCATAAAGCCGTGCGGGGGCGTCACCGGCAATAATGTTTGATATTCTATCTGCTCTGAACCTTCGAATCCTGTCAGTCAGTGCCTCTTTTCTTCTTTTACCTTCTGTTCTATGAAATAAGGGGAGAAGAATTTTAAGGTCGCCATTCAGTGGGTACAAAAACTGACGGAGGTGATATCGCCGTGGACGTTCCTTTGAACACGGATACGAAGGCAAAGTGCATCTGCAAGAGCTGTCTGACGTTTATCAAGAACAGCCTTATGGGTGACGTGTTTTGTTCGGCAGGTTCAAGCGCAAAAACGCCAGAGATGAAGGGATGCAATTGCCCGGGATGTGAGGTGTATGCTGACTACGAGCTCAATGGAGGCCGACGACATTGCGGATGCTGCTGGTGCGGCTGACGCATGGCAAGTGCATGCTGACTACGAGCTCAATGGAGACCACTTCTGTATTAAGGGGCTGCTGAGTGATAGGTATCTATAGCTTTGAGCGAGCCGCGCGTACCTTGGTTAAGCAGTCGCCTCTTTTTCCTCTTATTTTGCAAACTGAACGAGAACTTGGCATTGACTCCGGCGATGCGGCCACGCTTGTGGAATAAACTTCTGCCGTGCTTTCTTCCGCTGCGCTCACACGCGCTCCATCATCCAGTCTTCTTTTCGGTAAAGACCTCTGGAAAAACAAGGCTGGAGAAATCGTTTCGGATCCTTGAGGCTAGCGACGATTAACATCAAGCCGAAGTTCTTACTTTCTTACTGAAAATCTGTACTAATTGGTCTTGCACGCGCGAGTTGCTATGGAAGAAGCTTCTCCCTGCTGATGAGTCTGCTTGAAAGAAACAACAGCGCGATCGACAGAGCGGCAATGATGACGGCTTCGGCAAGATCTACGGCGACTGCTACAATACCAGTCAAAATGAACGCAGTTAAGTACGCGGGCAACACCAGCAACCCCCCCAAGGCGAGGCCTAATGGTTGATTTGCTCCTGCCCTCTGCTTCTGCAATGAGCTGAACGTCATCATTGCCATCGTATCGAAAGAGACGATGGAGAGGGCTAATGCGGTGGCAACGCCCGTAGCCACGAGAGGGAGCGTAACTCCTCCTCTCAGAACCAATCCTACCGCAACGTTTGCAACGGCCACTCCCGCCATAAGGAGTAAGACAAGAATGACACCCGCTTTCAGGTAGCGCTTGTAGATATCTTCTTGATTCATCCCGAGCGAGAGGAAATACTCGAGCACGCCGTTATTCTTGTCGTAGACGTAGAGCAAAATGACGGACGTCGTAAGCATCACAGCGGCCATTACGGTCAGCGGGACGGAGAGAAGCGAGAGTGACGTCCCGACGTAGATGCCGCTATTCCCGGGCACACCCCCCAAGAATGCGTTGCCAAAATTTGCCGTGAAGATAGCCACCGACGTAAAGAATAACGCGAATACAACGTACGATTTGCTCAGAGCGAGTCCTCTCTTAACAGTGATTATTGCAGGTTTGCGCCCCAGTTGGCGCACAACGTTGTTCTTCACGCGTTCACCGATTACGCCGTTTCGAACAGCTCTTGCAACGGGTTTTCGAGCTGCCGCATTTCCGTCACCAGCACCCCGTTTTCGATTAGCGTCTTCAGGACCTGTCCTGCCTCTTCGGGGCTCGAAACGCTCATGACGTAGTAGCCCTGCTCTCCCTTCTTCGCATCGACAATTTTTGAAATGTCAGTCGACGTCCTAATCCCAACCCTGTATTCCCTCAGTTTGATGTTTGCGATCTTTTCACTTAGCGCAATGGTCCCATTTTTGATCAAGATGAGGTTCGTGCCGATGTCGTTCGCCTCGTAGAGGTTATGCGTGGAGTAAAGTACAATCCTGTCCTTGCTCAGTTTCATGAGGATGTCTCTGATCTCCTTCGAGTACCCAGGGTCCATGTTTGAGGTGGGCTCGTCCATTAAGTAGAGGTTCCGCTCCTTTAGGAACACCTTCGCGACTGAGACTCTTTTCTTCTGTCCCTGCGAGAGATCAGAGATTTTCGTATCTCTAAGTTCCTGAAGGTGTAGTAGCGCGAGAACCTCGTCAGCGCTTCCTCCCTGCATATTCGCATAAAACGTGAGCGCGTTGTACACCGTCATCTCCTCCGGGATCGCGTTGTAGTGCGAGAGGTAGTTTATCCGCTTTCTAACGTCACGCGACGAGGTGACGTTTTCGCCATCAAACACGACTTCGCCCGAATATGGCTCTAAAATGCCGGCGATGGTCCGAAACAGTGTGGTCTTCCCTACACCGTTAGGGCCCAATACTACGTATATCGACGGCTCTTGTATCGTGAGACTTACGTCGTGCAAGACGGTTTTCTTGTTGTATCCTGAGTTTATGTTGTGCAGTTCTAGCGTGTGCACGTTCGAGGCTCCTAATGCGCTTCGTGTGACGGTACCTAAAGCGGCAGGCTATCTGGTTTTGAAGATCTCGTTCGCGTCGAGGTGTTGCAATCGCCTACTTCACCACACTCCTGAACTGATATAACGTGGCCCCTACCGTCACTACCGCGAACACCGCTATAACTGCATACGCAGCCAGAATCGTGCTCCAAACGAATCCTGTGGACATCAATACCCTGACGGCGTTGACTACGTAACTAAACGGGTTGATATTCGAAAAGGCCTGCGCCCAGCCCGGAAGGAACTCGTATGGCACGAACGCTGTGCTCACAAACGCTAGAGGGAACGTCACCACAAGATCTAAACTAGCGACTGCTTGCGAACTCTTTGTGGTCACGCCGATTGCCATCGTTAGCCCTGACATGGCCAACGCAAAGAAAGCGGCGGTGAGAAGAATCAGCAGAATTCCTGGGGCTCCTGTTGTGACGGTTGCACCAAGCGCGTACGCGAGCACGAGCGTTATAGCAACCGGGAAAAGCACCATGGTCATATCGTGCAGTAACCGACCAAACAGAATGGCGGCCCTGTTCACAGGCGTCACGAGCATCTTTGAAACAAATCCCGAATTGATGTCTTCAACCACGGACTCCCCAGCGCCCCCTGAATCAAACAAGGGGTTCATGACAATGATGCCAGCCACTACGAATTGGACATAGCCGCCGGCAGGGAATCCCGGGAGGTTTCCAAACTGCGTAAAAATTTGCGAGAAGAGAACCAGAAACAGCACTGGTAGGGCGAGCGCGCTGAAGATGAGGATCGGGGTCCGGATAGTCTTTTTTAAGGCCCTGATGTAGAGGTGCCACACGTCAAGAAGAGCGTCATACATCGTCTATCACCTCACACGTGTCCTTTCCACGTATCGACTTTCGACAGTTCTTCTGATCGTATCCGTCTTCCCGTGTGCTGCAGAAAGACGTCATCCAGCGAGGCAGATGCGACGTTGATTGATGTCAAGCGAATCCCGTTCTCGTCAAATAGTCGTACGATGTCGGGAACAAGAGCGCCCGCGTTCTTGGCGTATGCAGCCAGTCCCGTTTCGATATCGAGGACTTTGGTAACGCCTTGAATGCCGCTGACGATCCGCTTTGATCTATCTCTTACGCCGTCTGAGTCCCCGTCGGCCAGTGACATCGTGATCGTGTCACCGCCGAGTTGATGCTTCAGCTCAACGGGAGAGCCACCCACAATAATCTCGCCGTGATCGATTATTGATAGCCGTTGACAGAGCCTATCGGCTTCTTCCATCTGCTGGGTTGTCAAAAAAATCGTAACACCCTCATCTTGGTTGAGCGTCTCGAGGTGCTCCCAGATAGCTGCGCGCGATTGGGGATCGAGCCCCGAGGTCGGCTCGTCGAGAAAGAGCACGCGTGGTTTGTGCACAAGCGTGGACGCAAGGTCGAGCCGCTTTTTCATCCCTCCGGAGTAGTGTGCCGCCCTCTTGTCAGCGACGTCCGAGAGCTCAACGAGTGTGAGCAGCTCGTCCACACGTTTCTTGAGGGCGTTACCGTGCAACCGCTGGAGGTGTCCCTGAAGGGTGAGGTTTTCCCGACCGGTTAGGTCCCCATCCAGGATGGTTTCTTGGCGTTGAACGCCGATTACTTTGCGTATCTCGCGGGCATCTTTGTCGATGTCGTAGTCAGCAACGGTCGCAGAGCCAGAGGTCTTCTTCAGCAGTGTTGTGAGAACCTGGATCGTCGTGCTCTTTCCCGCACCGTTCGGGCCGAGGAACCCGAAGAACTCGCCTTCGCTCACACTGAACGAGATCCCATCGACTGCCCGTGTACCTCCAGGATACACTTTGACGAGGTTTTCTACTTTAATGATATCGGACATTATAAACCTCCGTCAGTTTTTACTCTCGTGGCTGTGCACGGAGCAGCGTCGGCCGAATATAAGCCAAGATTTTTAGTTTCCATGCTACCTTTGCCTGCAATTATTTTCCATTAAAGTTGTCAATGATTTAACAACGATTAGCATGGGGGCGTAAGAAGTATATATAAATAACGGCCTAGTAAATAGTAATTTGACAACTAATAATCAAGGGGGACAATGATGAGACGATTACCCAGTCAACTGTTAATATCCTTAACAGAGCTTGGATTGCTCGAGTCAGAGGCGAAAATA
>PMIN01000083.1 GCA_003158275.1 Methanobacteriota archaeon | reverse complement strand
CACGGCGCATGCGAAACCACTATAGTCTTTGCTGCCTCGTGAGCTCGCCTTGGCTGCCTTCAAAATGCGGGACCTCTGCTGGTTGAAAGTACACAAGCGGTCGATCAGCCGTTCGATCCGCCTTCCGCTTGTCTAAGTCGTCCACATAGGCTTTGAGCTTCTCACAACACGTCTCTAATTCTTTCACGCGTCTTTCTAAGGTGGCTATCCGCTCGTCGCTCATACCTGCACCCCTGTTAGAGTCATAGAAAGTGTCATCATGTGACCTGCTGCATCACGCATATGTGAGGTTGCCAACCACAAAAAACGTTCCTGTCTAATAGTGGCCAAATGAGAGAGCCTCAAAAACCGAAAGTGGTGGGCACGATAGTTTATACCGAGCGGGCGCCTCTAATAGCGTATGGGCACACTGACAGACCTCGCGCTCATAGCACTTGTCTTGGTGATCGTGCTTTTCGCTATCATCATCATCATCCACTTGATCCCGCTGTTGATCGTGGTCGCGTTCCTCCTCCTTGTGGTGTGGCTTCTTTTTTTCCGACGCCGTCCACCGCGAGCGGTCGCGGCAGCTTAAGTAATCTCATCAGGAACGAAGAGACAGAAGGTATTCATTGTTCGTCCCCTCGCTTTCCTACGGGCTATTAACTGGTCTATTCGTTTTTCGTAGGCGTCCTTAAAATGATTAAGGCTCTGCGGTGGAATCAGTCGTATCAGGATCAGCCAACTGCTAACTGTTGATAACTTATCTCGTCTTCCATCAGCGTCTAGCGATTTGCGTAATAGATTGCACAAACAGCAAAAATGGAATTATTGGTTATCTCGACACATCTGCAAGGCCTTGCGAGGTCCTATATATAGGGCTGGGACTTGTACTTCACCATGCTTCTCGATGCCGTACACTCTAACTGGATCTAAAGTCCCTCTAAATCGAGTTTACGCTTCTTAAATTCCCTTTTAGTAAAAAGTAATGTGTACTCTTTTATCCTAATGGCGCTAGAGATACGCTCTACCACACTGAGGCATTCGTCTTTTGAATGACCGTGGATCATTGTGTAGACATTATACCGCCATTCAGGGTAGCTCACTCGCTCATACCCGTGACTTACCTCGGTTAGATCCTGTATTACCGCTTCAAATTCATCAATTCGCTCTTCGGGAATTTTCCACGCAACGAGGACGTTTGACGAGTATCCTACCTGATCATGCCTCACTACCGCGCCATACCGCCTAATGACGCCATCAGCAATTAATGAACGTATGACCTCTAACAGCTCATCTTCTGTTGTTCCGAGCTCTTGTGCAAGTGTGAGGAACGGCCTACTCTCAATTGCCAAACCGCGGTGCAAACACCGTATTATTCGATTGTCAGCTTCGTAATTGCTCTTTGCGTGCACGTCTTATAGCTTGAAATTCGTTTTTAGCTTGAGAATTCGCTTGACTGGGACTACAAGCGAACTTAGGGGGTGTATTTTTCCTTTTATTTCTTCAAGTGTCGAGGCAAGCGCTTCGTCTGATGCCGCGGCAAGGGTAAACCAGATGTTGTACTCGCCTTCTCGCTCATAATTGTGCGTTACCCCCGCATACGAGTTGATGATTTGAGCAGCCATATCGACTGCGTTTTCCGGAACTCGTAGGGCAACAAGCGTGCTTACGAGCCCGATCATTTTTGAATTGAAGATTGGGCCGATCTCCCTTATCACCCCCTCGGCCTTTAGCCTTCGAATTTTGGCAAGGATTTCGTCTTCAGGAGTGTCGAGCCTCGTCGCGAGTTCTTTAAATGGTTCTTTTGCTAGCGGGAACTCGTACTGAAGTAAATTTATCAGTCGTGAGTCAATCGCATCAAAGGTTCTCATTGCCACACACCGCTACAATACGGGTCGTCACCAAGGTAATCACCGTTCATTGCGAGCGCCCGTGCCCGGCAGCCCCTACACGTGTCTGAATAACAGCACGTTTTGCACGCTCCCGCAAATGCTGCAGGTTCGCGCAGCGACGCTAAAATGGCGGAGGTCTTCCATATCTCGCTTAAGTTCGTCCGTCGTATGTCTCCTACCGGTACCGGAAAATACCCGCAGGGTTGGACCGTCCCGCTGCTCGTAACGAAGACGTAACTCAAACCCGCCAGGCATCCTTTACGGCTCTCTTTTAGCCGGTACTGCGGGGCGCACGTTGGTCGTATGGGAAGAGCCCCATTCCTGTCACGTTCATCAAGCCATNNGTGACAGTCGTATTGATCTGAACTGTAATCCCCGCCTCTTTCAATGCTTTAGCCCCGTTAAGTGCGTCGTGATACGCCCCACTCACACCTCGTAACGAATCGTGGGACTGAGCATCTGCGCCGTCAATGCTAATCGAGGCTATAGTGAGTCCCGCGTCTCTAAGCATTTTCGCCCTTTTTTCGTTGACTAACGTCCCGTTTGTTGCAAGCGCGGCTCTCACGCCAGAAGTCGCAGCGTGCTCGATCACGATGTCAATATCCTTTCGTAAAAGCGGTTCGCCGCCAGTAAGGATGAGGAGCGGGTGAAACGTTGAAAGTTCGTCGATAAACGTGCACGCTTCATCAGTGGTAAGCTCTCTCCTGCCACTTCGTTCGCTTCTTCCGGTTCCTCCTGCATCTGCCTTGCAGTGGCCACACGCAAGGTTACATTCTCGTGCGACTTCCCACGCCACGACGGCGGGCATCTTCACGTGCTGCCACCTCG
>PMIN01000227.1 GCA_003158275.1 Methanobacteriota archaeon | reverse complement strand
AGCATTTCAGCAGTATCCGTCGTTGGCACGCTGCACGCGTAATTCTGACAGACGTACGCGGTGGGCTTCCCGTCGATGCACGTCTGGAACTTCGTAAAAGGAGCGATTTCCGCGATTTCAGGCTGCTCTGTCTCTGCGGGACGGAAAATTACAACGTTATACGGCAGGAAATCCTTGTTAAGCGCCATCAGCATGCGTTGGGTATCTTCTGAGCGCGAGTCGCCGCATATAACCGTCTCATACGAGGGACCGAGGGCGAGATCAAGCGCGCTCAGGAGGTGCGTGTGGGCTTGTGGGACCCGGTCGACTTCGTGTGCAAGTGCTCGGCCCAGTCTCGAAGCATCATCGAAATACTCCGACCTCCCCGTTAGATGGCCAAGAAACGTCAGGTTCATCAGCATCGCCGAGTTACCCGAGGGGAGTGCGCCGTCGAACACGTCTCGCGTGCGCAAGATGAGCGATTCCGCATAGTCGGCGGTCGAGTAAAACCCGCCGTTTGTATCATCCTTGAAATGCGTCAGCACGTGCTCCAGAAGCTCAAGCGCTGCTGCAAGGTAGCGCGTCTCAAAGGTCGTTTCGTACAGTTCCGATAGGCCCCAGATAAGGAAAGCGTAATCATTCAACGACGCGGTGACCCGCGCTTCGCCCTCCCGATAACGGTGAAGAAGCTGACCTTCACGGTCGCGCATTTGCTCGAGGATAAAATCGGCCGCCTTCGCTGCCGCTACGGCATACGCTGGCTCCCCAAGAATGCGCGCGCCTCTAGCGAGCGAAGCGATCATGAGCCCGTTCCAGTCAGCAAGCACTTTGTCATCCCGCAACGGATGCGCGCGCTTCTCCCTCAGTTCATAGAGCGTCTGTCGGATTGACTCAATGTGGTTTCTGAGGGTTTCTTCGTCCATCTTGAGTTCTGTTGCGAGCGCTGTGACCGATCGCGTCATGTGAAGTATGTTCTTGCCGGTGCGCTCTCCCCTGCTTTCGTCGCTGTAGTTGCCTGTGGGCTTGACGTTGAACACAATACGGGCGAGTTCTGTTTGCTTCTCTGTGAGCCCTCGCTCAAGCTCCTCGAGGCGCCACAGGTAGAACTTGCCCTCCTCTCCTTCACTGTCAGCGTCTATAGCGGTGTAGAAGCCCCCTTCAGATGACGTCATCTCGCGTGAAACAAACGAAAACACTTCCCGAACGACCCGCGCATACTCATCGTTCCCGGTTGCCTGATAGGCCTCACCGTACGCGAGCCCGAGGAGTGCCTGGTCNNTAGAGCATCTTCTCGAAATGCGGGACGAGCCATTCAGCGTCAGTGGAGTATCGATGGAAACCGAATCCCACGTGGTCATAGAGTCCGCCGTGCCGCATCGCTTGAAGCGTCTTTTCCACCATCTGCATCGGCTTGCGCTCACCTGTTCGCTTCCAATAGCGGAGCAGAAACGTAAGGCTGTGCGGGGAAGGGAACTTCGGAGCGCTCCCGAACCCTCCGTGCACATCATCGAAGAGGCAGATGAGCTCTTCGTACGCTGTCTGAATCGCTGACGCGTTGATATCCCCGGCCGGGGGCTGGAGCGATGACGCACGGAGCACGGAAACGATCTCCGCCGCAGACGTGTCGATCTCAGGCCTTTTTTGACGCCATGTCTCCTGTATGCGCGGTACGAGCTCCCGCATCCCAGTTCGCCCGAACCGCGTCTCCTTCGGGATGTACGTGGTCGCGAAAAATGGTCTGGCGTCAGGTGTCATTACTATACTGAGGGGCCAGCCTCGTAGCCCGGTCATTGCCTGACAGACTTCCATATAGACGTCGTCGATGTCCGGCCGCTCCTCCCGGTCGACCTTGACATTCACGAACGCGTCGTTCATCATTTGCGCGATCTCGGGATCCTCGAACGATTCACGGGCCATAACGTGGCACCAGTGGCACGTCGAGTACCCGATCGACAGAAACAGAGGCTTGTCTTCGTGCCGTGCTTTGTCGAACGCTTCCCGCCCCCACGGATACCAGTTGACGGGATTGTCAGCATGTTGGAGCAGATACGGGCTCTTCTCGGAGGCCAACGCGTTTTTCCGTTTCCGGCTATTTGTGCCTTTGCACTCCACAGGTACCTCGGAAGTAGGCTAGTGTCGCGACGCAATAGAGCGCCACCTGACGATACGTAACCCTCTGCGAACACGCACGCTATCCAGCACGCTCGCTAAAATACCGGAACGCCGATCTTAAGCGATCTTGTTTCCCGCGTTGGGTCCAGGAGCGACGTCAAACACGTCGGTGACCTTCATGACGATGCAGCCTTTTGCCGGCAAGTTGGGGTTCATCGCCTTTATGACCTGCTTAATCGTCTCATAGTCGGGGCCGTCAGTCACGTAGTTGCCCGTGCCCTTCACCTGATAGCCCTCCCTTCCGATCCACGACGTGACGGCTACGTTGCAGTTCGCTTTCTTCGCATTTTCAGCCGTCTTTTTGAAGAAGTTGTCGCCGATAAGGATCGTTTCGGGATCGCGCACGACAATCGACGCTACGGGAACCGCGTTGGGTACGCCCGCATCGCTTACCGTCGTTACCACGACGGTATTCATCGCTCTGATATTTTCTATTACCTTTTCTGGCATTGCGACCATTCGACATGCCTCCTTTACGTACTCATGAAAGGGTCGACGATATACCCCTTTTCCTTGCAACAGGGCCCGCGCCAGGGGGGGCGTTTATGTTGTGTCGCATAACAGTGCGACGAGCTGAACAGCAGACCACACCTTTTTTTGGGCCGGGGGCTTTTGAACTGCCCGGGCCCTGTACGCGAGCCGCGTTGAAACTAAAAGATCCACGTAATGCGCACCGTGTGGAAATACCCAAAAAGGTAGTTTTATTTGGTTAACTGCTTACGTTTAAGACATACAGCAAGCTATGAAGCGAATTGCGTTCGGATTAATCGTCTTATTATTAACTGCTACGGCGCTTACTGCGGCGTTTATCGCAAACTTTCCCAATCCTTTTGCCTCGTCAAAGTCCGATTACAGTGCCAATTTTGCAAAAAGCATGTTCGGAGGCATTCATTTTTTGACCACTTAAACACCGTTCACAGTTTCTACGGTCACATTCAACCGAAGCCTTTATACTTTCTTCTGACACGTTCTCAGGCGTCTAGTGTCTGCGAACATTGCGACAGGCAATCATGCGCGCATACAAAACCGTCTCAAGTTCTGTAGTCATCCTTCTCGTTACCGTCTTGTTTATAGGCGTTGCGACTGTTCCTGCCGCCGCGCAGTACGATGCGATGCAATACCGGTATAACGCTGCGCACACCGGTGATTACAGCCCTGTGGCGGGGAGCAACATGTCGAATGGTCAGCTGACGTGGAGCTTCACGACCGGAAGCGTCGTGCTCTCCTCTCCTGCGGTCGCCAACGGCGTCGTCTACGTAGGGAGTGAGGACAACAACGTCTACGCCCTTAACGCCACCACCGGGGCGAACGTGTGGACCTTCACGACCGGAAGCGCCGTGCTCTCCTCCCCTGCTGTCGCCAACGGAGTAGTCTACGTAGGGAGCGATGACAACAACACCTACGCCCTTAACGCGAATAACGGCAGCAAGCTCTGGAACTACACCACCGGAAGCGCCGTGCTCTCCTC
>PMIN01000058.1:1844-3285 GCA_003158275.1 Methanobacteriota archaeon | reverse complement strand
CACCGCGAGGTGGTCGCTTATCCAGTGAAGGCTTGCAAACGACACAACCAGGTCGAACTCGTGACTGTACGTGAGGCGCGTTGCATCCCCCCCGCGAAATTGCAGATTGGGGAAAAACGCCTGAGGGAACTGGCGAAGGGCGAATTCGATCATTGTTTCAGAGCTGTCAATGCCAAGCACCGATCCTTCTGGAATGTGCGCCGCCAGCTCGGCAGTCACCTTCCCATCGCCACAGCCGATGTCGAGCACCCGTTCATCACCCGTAAGTTTCAGGGCTCGAATTGCCTCGCGTGCCCACTGCTGCTGGGGCGAAGAGTGTCGTTCATAGTCGGCAGCATCCCACTGATACATCATATTCTTAAATCTCCATTCACCGTTTATTTCTTAGTAGTTTGCCTGTTTCCCTCGTTTCAAGAACATTAGCATAGAAGAGAGCGCCACAATTAGATTCGCCGCTCAGATACCGCGATGACCCATGCGGCGGAGATACTCTCCTGAAGTGCCGGCCTAGCTCTCTAACGCGACGAGCGCGTTGAATTGCTAAGTCTCATTTTTTTGAGCGATGTAGCCGCCTGCTCTCGATAAGCACGCCTTGGATAGGTCAGGTCTCCAACACAACTCGATAATGTGCGGCATTGTTGCGCACGCGTTCCACAGCGCTGTTTATGTCCGCACAAGAGAAGAGCTCTGTTTTTGCGGCAATGTCATGACGTGCCGCAAACGCAAGCATCTCTTGCGTCACCGCTCTACCCCCTGTTACGCTCCCGGCGATCGATTTTTGACCAGCAACGAGAAGCGAAGCGGGGGCAGTCACCACACCTTCTTCCCCGTTGGAGGACAATCGACTCACGATCGTCAGCTTGCCATTGGGCCGCAGCGCCTCCACATAAGCGGCCCACGGAAGGGGTGCAGTGGCCGTTGCTAATATGAAATCGAGCGTCCTCACAGTCCTTCGCATTTGCGCCGGGTCGCGGCTTACTACAAAATGATCGGCGCCAAATGCGGCTGCGTCGCCCTCTTTTTCAGGGTTCATCGAGAACGCAGTCACTTCGCACCCCATAGCGTGGGCGAATTGCAGGGCAAGGTGCCCGAGTCCGCCGATCCCAACGACGCCGACGTGATGATGTGGCCGCACGCCGCAGCGCCTCATCGGCGCGTACACCGTAACGCCTGCGCACAGGAGCGGTGCTGCGCCTGCCGAATCGAGCGACTCCGGGATGGAGAAGGTAAAGCGGCTATCAGTGCGAACGAAATCGGCGAATCCACCGTGCCGCCGCACACACGTGAGCACCTTGCTCTGGCACAGGTTCTCGTAGCCGTTTAGACACCACTCGCAGCGCAAGCAGCTGCCCGATTGCCACCCAACGCCGACTCGCTCGCCAATTTTGAGTTGCTCAACGGCCGTTCCAGTGGCGGCCACCGTGCCAACGATTTCGTGGCC
>PMIN01000058.1:0-1779 GCA_003158275.1 Methanobacteriota archaeon | reverse complement strand
TCAGCGCGGCGCGCATCCCTCTAGCCGTTCCAGCTACGCTAAAGTGTTATATATCACAAAGCATAGCTTCAGATATATTGTAAAGGAAGAGGTTCGTGTCGTGCCGAGACGAATATGGAAACAGTGGGCCCAAGATCAGTTTCTGGGCGTCGCGCAATTTGGCCCCCTGAGGATGGAGCGCGGCAACATCAAGTTTTTTGTACTCATGACGCTGCGTGACCAACCGCTCCACGGATATGGCATTATTAAGGCCATTGAGGATGTGAGCGGCCACGCCCCGAGCGCAGGCGTGATCTATCCAACTTTGCAAATGCTTGAGGACCAAGGTTGCGTCGCTATGAACGAGGAGGATAACAGGAAGATCTACGTCATAACTGATTCGGGGAGACGCTTCTTGGACGAGCACCGCGACACGGTTGAGCGGCTTAGTACGCGCGCCGCTCAGCCACGATGGAGCTCGCTTCCAGGGATCGGGCGGCGCATCGGGGAAATTTCCCGCACGATCTTTTCCAACTATTCGTACCTTGATGACGAGAAGACAGAGCAGATCGAGCACATCCTTGATGAGGCAAGGAGACAGATCGGCGAAGTGATTTTTGCGAGAAAGCGTTAAGACGGCGCGGTTTTTGCCTTGCAAAAAAAAAACTAGACCGGCTGCGTCGAGCGCGCCGCCATAAGGTTTTTTTTGGACTGCCCAGAATCGCCAGTCAGAGTCTTACTAGGGTAAGGGCAAGTCATACCCACAGCACACCACCCGTTATCCCAGTTTTTCCACTCAATAGTTGCAGCTGTTTCCGGTGCAATTTGTATTCGACGGCGCGCTCGGGCAATCTATCTGCGCGCGCTGATGGCGAAAATAATAGATTCCACTCGCTGTCCATTTCGCCGATTGTGAGCACAGCGCTTCTTGATTAGGCGGAACCCGCAGAGCGCTTTTTTTCAAGACACTCACGGTACTACCACCAAAATACAATAGCAGCAAAGCTAGAAACTACTTAAAGAGGCGCATAAGCGTGCGACAAATATCGGTTCCAGTGGAGCATCGGCGAGCTGCAAATCCTTCAGCAGATATACGCTTGGCAGTGCTCGTTGCGAAAAAGAAGAATCTTGGTTCCATAAAATACCTTCATTTCGAGTCCAGATTTTAAAAAAAATGGCAAAATGTGAGCGAAAATGTTAAATACGATCGTGTAGAGCTTAATTGTGCCGTGATTAATAGGGGCCGGACCCGCGATCTGGCCTGCCTCGAAAACCGTCTTCTCTTACGGCTATCGGGTCCGTGCTCCATTCTCGGTTTTTTTCTGTCGTTTGTTAGGATTTTTTCCGGTGCAAGTAAAACGGCGAGTGCCTTTTGTGGCTTTGGGTTCTTCCGGTGACGCGAGGGATCGTCTAATACCTCGCTGTATGTGATTGCTTTTTGATGCTGTCCACGGGAGGCGTGCTTACTGTGGCATTCCTGATGGAACTTGCACGCAAAATCGCACTTTAGAACTGCTTCTTTAGACTTCGTCTTCCAATCTCACGATAAATATTGAAGCTAGTTCGAATTTCTTTCGTTGATTTCGGCGAAAAATAGCCTTTATAAAGACAACAAAAGCGCCGCAAATCTAAATCAATAAATAGCGTTACTCGTTAATGTGTAATGATAGGAATAAGGGAGGTGATAATATAGGAGAATTAAAAACGATCACAAAGATTCCTGTTGGGGCAGTGGCCTTGATGGGTGCAGTACTTTATGCCATTTTAGGGCTCATTAGTGGTATCATTTCAGCTATTGGC
>PMIN01000121.1:2490-2839 GCA_003158275.1 Methanobacteriota archaeon | reverse complement strand
GACGTCATTCATCTTCATTCCCTCGATACTTCTGAATCAGGGCTTCTCTTTGCATGTCTGCAATGCTGGCACAGCCTATCTTACCGAGTTCTAGCGCCTGTTCAAACTCGTCCAGCGTCAAATGTCCGTCCATCTGGAGCAGCGTGACTTCCCCGGTCCGTACATCCATGGCGACTGGCATGTCTGCTTGCCCATAGTTGTCCTCCTCTTTCACGAGATCCAAGACAACTGTGTCATCCACCTTGCCGACTGCACACGACGAAATGAGACCGCGCATGGGCACTCCAGCATCGGCCAGTGCAACAGAAGCCGCATTTATCCCTGCTGATCGAGTGCCGGCATCTGCTTG
>PMIN01000121.1:0-2476 GCA_003158275.1 Methanobacteriota archaeon | reverse complement strand
GGCGGCCATGATCTTGTTTCCACCGTGCTCGACATAACACGAGCCGTCGGCCCGTTCAAGTGCGCCAACCTCAAACTTGATTGGACGTAGCTCATTCGGGAGCCGATCGTCTATTCTCTTACCGTTTTTCATGAACTCCATGCTTTTCTTCCTCTAACAACTTAGTTATCCTATCTGTGAGTCCCGACGTATGCGCCTCTCGCTCGATTCTTTTGATCACTTTGATGGCGAGATCCTCGTCTTCTGCTTTCCCATCGATCCAAATACGGCCGTTTTTCCCTACGAAAATGTTTACGTCGAGTTTACTCTTGAGCAAGCTTATCATCGACCCGGCCCGGCCGATAACCCGCGGAACTTTTGTATACGAGACCTCGACGACTCTACCACTTCGCAGCACACGGAGTTGGCCTTCTCGGGGTGCGAGTTCAATCTTCATGGATGGATCTACATCTACAACTTTGAATATTGCGAGGTCGCCGACACCCATGATCTTCGCCATTTCACTCGATTCGATGCGGCGAGGATATTCTGATATATGCATGAGCGCTTCGTACGGTGAGTTAATATCAACCTTCCAGTTCGAGAAACTGATATCTGATACCATTCCGATGACCACGTCACCGATCGCAGGAAGATATTTTCCCGAAAGTGGGATTACCCGCACTTTTTCCCTTTCGTCAGCAAGCCCGTATATGAGTGAGTAGACTTTCCCGTTTTCAACGTAGGTTCCCTCTGCAGCTTTGGTTGCGTCTTCAGATAGCAGATCTCCCGGCACGACGATCGTCTTATCGAGTTTTTCTTGCTTCTTCATTTTTGCCCTTCCCGGGTAACGATTCGCGTCTCGGCTTCCCCTCGTGATAGTCCATTTACCAGCTCATAAAAATCGTTTTGCAGTCCCGCAGGAAACCGGACCACGCCGATCCAAGAGCCGTCTTTTTGCCACTCGCGTCTCACTATCGTGCCAAAGCGCTGGATTGGGCCCTGCAATTTTGCGGCATAGTGGGCCGGCACCTTGACGGCAATGTTGACCTCCTCGAATCTGATAGGTATTAGCGGGCGGATTGCCTTCAAAGCGACGTTCACTTGTTCGTCGACACTTTTCAGCGGGTCTATGTTCACTTTTGCCTCTTCAAGTGCTTTTTCTATTCTCTGTGGCGGATGAGGCAGGCCCGTTTGGGGATTTATGGCATTTGCAGCTATGGTGGCGACAACTTGCTTTCGCTTGTCCTCTTGGATCTTGCGCCTTTGCTGAGCGGTAAGATGTAGGTCACCTTCTATGATGATCCGTTTTGCGATGGCTGTTGGATCGGTGGTACTAAACGCATGCTTGAGGTTCTCGTCTGACGCTTTTTCCCCTTTGGATGCATCCTTGAATATCTCTTCAATCGCAAGAACAGCGTCCAGATCAATATCGCCGCCTTCTCGCAATCGTAAGGCATTTTCGGGGTCAGCGAGCACTTCAAAGTGTTCCCCTCCTCTCGCAAATCGAGCTACAATCGCGTTATCGAGAGACACCATCTGCATCTACTCCTCCGTGTGCTGTTCGTTTATGGCGGCGCAAAAGGATGCAAAACCACTACTCTTTAGGCATCGACTCGAGCACAAGTTTCACGTACGCTTCGAGGTCATCCATGCTTAGCTTCTTAAATCGGTGATCTTCCGCGTATATGGCAGCGATTTCGATGGTATCAGTTGTAATCTTGCCTTCCGTCGCCTTGTATAGTGCTTCAAGCCCGAGTTTTATGGCGCTGTCAATGTCGGCGTTTTGGTCATACTTCTCTTCAAGAAACTCCATAACAGCATTTCGCCCTGACCCAATCCCCGTAGCCTTTACCATCAAAAGGGCGCCGCTCGGGTCTGTTTCAAAAAGTCGCGGGCCCGAGTCATCAATCCCGCCGATGAGAAGTGCCGTCCCGTAGGGCCTAACCCCTCCGTATTGTGTGAACGTCTGCTTATGGTCGGCGATTTTTTTCGCGAGTGCTTCAATGCGAATAGGTTCGTTATACACAACGCGATTGATCTGGGCGTCGACACGGGCTCGGTCGACTAAAGCTCTAGCGTCAGCCACGAGGCCGGAAGTCACAGCGCCAATATGATCGTCTATTTGGAAGATCTTCTCGGTAGATTGGGGCTCAAGGAGCCGACTTGAGATACGCTTGTCGACGAGCAGTGCTACGCCATCCTTTGCTTTTATGCCGACCGACGTGGTGCCTCGTTTTACAGCTTCGCGCGCGTATTCGACTTGAAAAAGTCTACCGTCCGGTGAAAAGACGGTGATAGCTCTATCGTACCCCATTTGTGGTGCCATCTGCATTATATTAGCCTCTCATTGTCATCGATCGTGATGCCGATGAATTGGACGTCAGCACGATCAACAATTTCCCTATCTTCTGGAATTATATCAATTTCCTTGCCACGCATACTCACTGCTTTCCCGGACACGGGCACTGTCACATAAGAAGATATAATGCGTCGT
>PMIN01000182.1 GCA_003158275.1 Methanobacteriota archaeon | reverse complement strand
GCCTATCTGCTCCACTGCGACTATCCAAAAGCTGGGAGGCTCAACGCCTTCCTGAATTGCCGCGAGAGCGAGGAACACCAGTAGAAAGGGCACCGACCCACCGTCGTTCAGGCCACTTTCGACGTTAAGCGCCTCGCGAATCCGCACAGGCACTCGTTCGCTAGTTACGATCGCTTGCCCAAGACCCGCGTCGGTCGGCGCGAGCACTGCTCCTATGATTGCTGCCTGCCAGATCGTGAGATTCGTAAACAGAAGGGCTGCAATGACCGCGCCAACCGCAATCGTCAGCGGTAGACCGATAATGAGAAGCCGGGCAGGCAGCTCTGCGTTTACCCGGAACAGCGAAATGTTGATACGCGACGCATCGGTGAACAGGACCAGCACAAGAGCAATGCTTCCAATAAGCAGAAGGACCTCATTGTTGATCGACGCGTTGAAGAGGTGAGCGGCGCCGAACAACATGCCCGCGGCGATGAATGCCATGGGCGCGGTCACATCGAGTCTCTCAACGCGACGAGAGACGAGCGCGAAAACAAAAACAATGGCGGCGAAAATGGCGAACTCTATTTCGAACATGATAGTCCTTGAGTCTTTAACCGCAGCGTCGCCCAAATGGGTTGCCGGAACCTACCTACGCGGAGGATCGCAGCACAAGTTACTTAAAGATTGCCTTCTAGGCGTGCATTAGCCTTCTAAAGGGTATAATTCAGGTCCTGCTTAAGACGTTCACATCGGGGGTACTGGATTGTGGGACGTATTGTCTAACGTTGTTTCAGCGACATGCTACTTCATCACGCAAACTCGACTGAGAGTGTGAGACGAAAACTGCTTTTTACTGTTTTACGGCTTGACCAGCGTGCCCGCTTGCGTAATTCGTCCCTTCTTGTCGCACTCGTTGGGGGTACAGAAAAAAAGAGAGAGGATGATGTATCATCTCTTTTTGGCCCATTTTGCGAGTATTAACGCGGATAAAACCGTTAGAGATAAAACGGAAAACCGCTATAACATACGAAATCGACCAGCTGCGCTTGGTTGGTGTTTCTCAGGGATTCTTAAGCGCGCGTGGTACATGGTTAGATAGATTGTTCGAGGTGTTTCGATGGAAGAGAAGCCACAGTTCAAATGGGGAGTCGTTTTAGTTTCCTGCATAGCCATCTTCATCATCGTTCTCGATAGCTCCGCCATGAACGTCGCCATATCGGCCGTAGTCGTCGATTTACACACCGATTTGAGCACTATTCAGGCTTTAATCGCCATATATGCCCTCACCATGGCGTCGCTGATGCTTGCCGGAAGCAAGCTGCAGGACGTTTTGGGGAGGAAGAAGACCTTCCTCATCGGCCTCATCGTGTACGGCATCGGCACAACCACGGCCACCTTGAGCGTTAACGTCATTATGCTCCTCATCGGCTGGTCACTTCTCGAAGGCATCGGTGCCGCCCTGATGTTACCCGCGACGACCACCATGGTAAGTGCGGCGTACGAAGGCAAAGACCGACTGACGGCATTTGGCATCTGGGGGGGCATCGCCGCTCTAGGGGCTGCCATCGGCCCCCTCTATGGGGGGGCTCTTACGTCCTTTGCCACCTGGCGATTGATCTTCGCGTTCGAACTGCTCGGTGTCCTCGCCGTAATCGTGATGAGATCGTACCTGCGCGAGTCAAAGCCACATCTTGCGTGGCGTGACATAGATCTCGGAGGCGTTGTGCTCTCAGTTGCCGCGCTGTTCTCTCTCGTATTTGGCATTTTGCTCCTNNTTTTCGCCGCCTTCCTCCTTTGGCAGAGGCGGCGCATAAGCCACCACGTGGAGCCGTTACTCGACATCTCAGTGCTCAAAAACCGACTCTATGTCTTGGGCAACGCAGCTAGTGCAATCCAGCAGATCGCGTTCGGCGGCGTGCTGTTTATCCTCCCCGTATTCCTACTGCAAGTCACTCGCGTGAGCGCCTTTATGACAGGCGTCGCCTTGCTCCCCCTTTCGGTTGCAATTTTCGTGCTATCGCTCACGGGGGGCAGACTCTCGTCCATCGTACGACCTAAGGTCGTAACTCTCGTCGCATTTCTGATTTCTGCTGCAGGCGCGTACCTTTTGAGCAACGTGTTTAGCCAGAGCACTCAGATTGTTGACATCATCCCTGGCACGGTGATATTCGGCATCGGAGTGGGGTTGTTGCTGTCTCAGTTGACCAATCTCACCATGTCTGCGGTGCGAAAAGACCAAGAGATCGATGCCTCAGGTTTTCTCAACACTGCAAAGAACCTNNACGCTCGTGAGTAACGCGACGACTCAAGAGCAGATACAACAGAATCTGTACGCATACACCCAAAATATGCAGACAAGCGCGCCACCGAGCATCCCCCAGAGTCTCATTCCTGAAGCGCAGCGCATCGTCGATAGTACGATCAGTTCGGCAATGCACCTCACCTTTGTCTCACTGGCTCTCATATTGCTCCTTGGGTTTGTGATCGCCCTGTTTCTGCCGAGACAGATCAAATAGCGACCT
>PMIN01000111.1 GCA_003158275.1 Methanobacteriota archaeon | reverse complement strand
GCCGGAGAGGGTGAAGGATCGGTTGATGGTGGGGCTGGGGTTGGAGGTAGTGGCAGTGAGGGTGGTTGACGCGGGTTTAACTGCAGGCGTGGCGTTGAAGGCGGGGCTGGGGTTGGAGGTAGTGGCAGTAAGCGTGCTTGACGCGGGTTTTGCCTCAACTATAGCGTTAGCGTTACAGAACAACAATGCACAAACCACAAGCACTACTGCTACAACAATCACAACCCTCTTTTCTGCATACATTTTTTCCCACCCTTGAACGTTAAGCTTGTACTCGCGCGGCAAGGCTGCTTCGAGCACCTAGATAGGTTGTAACTGTGTTTTATACGCCCTTAATCTTTCCTTTGCAAAATGGTGTCTAAATTGCCTTATTTTGCCAATATTGGCTCATTTCACCAATATTCACATTTGCATTCTCTTTCCTGGCAATGAGCGATAATCGCCCGCGCAAAGTTGCTCAACAGATGAGCAGAGACGACGAGAAGCGAAAAAGGCACCCTGCGAAACGCAATGCGTCTTCGTCCCGCCCGCCAGATCTTGATACTGATGCCGCGACAAAAAGAGTTCGCAATTGACATCATTCCCAGCTGGAATTGGCGACGCGATTGTGCAGTTGTTCTGAATGGCAACGGCAATGAGTGCAACGGCTTCGCGCTTTCCACTTATGGCGTACATGCAGACCGGTCGGATGCTTTGTTTCACGTGCGATCTTGCAATAACTATAGCCGTTCGCGCGGGACGTGATAGCTGCGATTCGTTCTCTGCGTAATCGAAAGCCAAATAGGGCATCTTTTGTCAAAAAAGAGTGCATGATGCTCAGTTTCAAAACGGTGTTTATGACGTCACCTCTAACGCGTAAGGAGGTGATAACCTGAAAAAGTATCTCGGGCTCCTTGTTATAGCGGTCATGGCGGTTTTCGTCCTCGGCGCCTTTAGCATTCCTTTTTCCACAACGCTGTGCGCTGTGGTCCAAGATTTTCAGGTTTCGCTTACTCGTACGCCGTAATGAGCCCGCGACGAGCGGCAGAGGTAGCAGGAAAGTCGGCAGCATTAAAACATCAGGGCACCGCTTCGCAGTTTACGCGTCGATGCTCGAGACCTGTTTCAAGCATTCACTGGCTGTTTGCACTCGGATCGCACGAAAAGAGGCACACAAACGAAAAAGCAGCATCGCGCGTTAGACATCGCGTTAGACATCCGCTCCAGCTCGTTTCCGTTTTGTAACGTTCTATGACAACGGCGCCAATATTCCTTTCAGACTGTCCGTTGTGACAGCGATCGGCCACGCCGCAAAGAACTCGCGGGTGCGGCGCTCTCAGATTGTGCCGTCGTTAACAATTGTTTCATGATCTTGGTTAAAATCGTGTCCGATGTCGCTAACCACTCGCACTGTGCCGCCGTACATACGGGAAAAGTAGGGTATGACGTGCAGTATTTTCATGTTTTCTTAACAGAGTGACTGGAGCAGTGCTTCAAAGTCAGCGGTGATATTGTCCCAGTCGTGACGTTTGATAAACTCTAACGCTTTTTTACTCTGTTGCTGCAACTCAGGCTTGCTTAGAGAAGTTACCAGTGGCACCACAGTTTCAGGTTTATCGACGTACTGCACACCGTTGCCGGTGCCAAACTCCCTCATGACGCCTTTTAGATTTGTCGATATGACTGGTTTGCCCATTGCCAGGAACTCATATATTTTTATAGGAACGATGTGGCGCATCTCTTCGTTATCGTGCGCGGGTAGCAGGCAAATATCGCCTGCGGCAATCAGCTGCGGGATTTCTTCGTACGGCCGATATCCCGTGAGGACGATACGATTTTGGGCATCGTGCTCATTTGCTAATTCCTCTAGCTCCGCTAAACCGGGTCCTCGACCGACTACTAGCATCTTGATACACCGGTGTGAATCTTCAAGGCGCACGACGTCGATCGCAACCTCCCGAAGTCCTGAGAATGGATAGATCCACCCCATGAAGAACATGACGATGTCACTATCGGCAAAACCATAGCGCTGCCGCACGATTTGCGGGTCAATTCTCTGCGGGTCGAATAGCTTCAAGTCCACTCCTCCAGGAATGGTGTCGGTCTTCGAAGGCGGTGCTCCGATCGTTAGCAGGTACTCCGTCAGAGCGGCATTTATCGTTACCAAATGCGTCGATCCTTTGATGATGCGTTTCTCTATCTGGAATGCAAGCGGCCCGTACGGCTTGGGTACGTTGAGTACGTGAATGATATCGTACCAGTAGTAAACGAAAGGAATCCCGAACTCCTTTGCGAGCAGCATACCCCAATAGTTGCTTAACACAGAAGAGAAGCCGACAATCACGTCTGGATTGAACTTCGCAATCTCGTTTTTTATTGCTGTCCTAGAAGTGAGGAAAAACGAAACGTAGTCAAGCACGGGAAAGCGTATGAAGCTCGGCCGAATATACGTGACTTCAGCTCCCTCGTAGATTCGATTGAAACGCTCAATGCGTACCTGTTTAGCGAAGAACGGGCCTTTCTCCTCGTGCCACAAGTGCTCGAATACAATCACGCGTATCTCGTGGCCCTTTAGAGAGAGCTTCTCCATAAGGTGGTGCTGTTGCCAAGGGCCTTTCCTCCGCCAGTCCATGTCCTGCACTAGAAGGATTTTCATACTGCGTTGTCCTGGAACGGTCGCCGCCTGAGCCCAAAAATCCTCGAGGGCGACTTTTTCGCAAATATGAGCGCGTGATTTGCCTTTTTCCGGGTCACTTCGGAAGCCTCAATGCGAGGACACTTCCCACTCGTATGCTCGCTCGCGCATAGTTGCTCACCGTCACCACCCCTATAATGTGCCCGATCTAGATTAGTTTTCACTGGTCTCATCGTGTAGTTCTCTCCACAGCCGTTGTTCAAAATTCGGCGCTCCTCGCGATATTGTCCCAGTTTTCAACAAACCACTCG
>PMIN01000223.1:4624-7630 GCA_003158275.1 Methanobacteriota archaeon | reverse complement strand
ACCGTGCATCCCCTCGGAATAGACGTTAGCGTTCCCTTCAGCCAGACATTCGATGCATACCCGTACATTAGCAGTCAAGTCAGCAAGATCGTTTGAATCAGATTGTAGGCGTGGAGAACTGGTCTTTTCGTTTTTTTGCTAACGATTTGGGAGAATTCAATTACGAGAGCGTGCGTTCGTGAGCAGCAAGAGTCAAGCACTCCGCCCGACCAAAGATGAACGAGCTGGTCGGAAAAACTTGGAAGAGACTTTGATCTAAGACTGCTAACCCCGAAGCACGACTGATAGGAACAGCAGGTACAGGACCCCATTGAAGATGAGCACTGGTGCCGTTAGCTTCGCTTTGGCCGCAAGCACGCAGACCCAAAGACCCGCTGTTAGAGCAAGTACAGCGCTTAGGAGCTCAATGGGCCCAAGCACCCACGACGTGAACGCCACGCCAAATGCCACTGGAATACAACTCTGGAAAACCATTGCCCCCGTTATGTTCCCCAATGCGAGCGCATCCTTGCCTTGGCTGACCCACAGCACGCTATTGAGCTTCTCAGGCAACTCTGTTGCAATGGGTGCGATAACAAGCGCAAGCAGCATAGCACTTGCATGGAGCTGCTCAGCGAGATTGACAATCTGATTCACAAAGACCTGCGCGCCTGCTATGATAAGGGCTAGCGATAACGCGGTTTGTCCGAGCACGAGCCACATCGAGGGGGTCTGGCGCGCAGTGACGCTTTTTAGCCGCGCTGCCCACGAGTCAAGCTTCAGTGGCTGCAACGGTGCGTCTGACGACCCCTTGCCGGTCTTGAATACGCGCCATACGTACACGAAATAAATGGCTACAAAGAGGGGCGCTATGAGCGCTTTCGTCTGCTGAGGTCCGATGAGAGCGACGGTTACAGCACCTGAATAAACGAGGAAAAAGACGCTCAAATCACGCCGCGTTATTTGGCTGTCAAAGTTGATTTTTGCTCCCATCGCTCGACGGCGGCTCAAAATGAGTACGGCCATGCCGGTTATAAACAGCGCTAGGGTTCCCAGCATGAACGGGGCGCCTAAGATCGCTCCAATGCCTACATCCTGTCCAGTCGTTCCAGCAACAAAAAAAATTGCAATCAGGGGGATGATCGTTTCGGGCAACGCCGTTCCTATAGCGGCCAACACCGAACCTACGACGCCCTCAGAAAGATTGAACTTGCGCCCGACCCATTCCACGCCATTCGTAAAGAGACTGCTGCCGACGAAGATGAGTGCGAAGCTGACAATGAAGAGTAGAGCATTCACCTGCGTATCCCCCTTAAGATGATGTAGATCAAAGAGTTGTCCCCTTACAGTCCTTCGCAGCCCAAAGACGGCAGACCCGAACTTGGGCCGAATCGTCGCTTCTGCTGCTTCTTGTCGGAATTATGACCTAAAAGAGCGCTCCCGAATTAAGTCTCTTCCGGGGAGTGGCAAACGTGCCCCTCGGCCGCGCAAAAGAGAACGTTGCGAGGGAACGTCGAGACAAACGACGCGGCGACTCCTTACATCTGCTGGCGCTACTGGTACTACGATGCGAACCCTTTTGGACGCTAGTTGCTCTAGCCGCCCACAGATTCCCCTTAAGACGTCACAGCTTCGCCTAAAAGATCACACCGCGAGTAGTACCGTATTGCTTCGTTCTGCGCCCTGATGCGGGGTGGTAACGAGGTCGAAAACAAGTCTGCGACGCTACGCTTCCATAACGTCTCCTCGTTGCGCGTTCGTCATGTCAGGTGCTTGGGGCGGGTACTTGGGCGACCTTCTGCCGCTCGTTAAAATAACTGAACACGCTGTAGGCGGTCGTCTTGTCAACGGTAGGCACGGATTGGATCTCTTCCATGCTCGCCTTTTTGAGCTGAGCAACGGATCCAAAACGTTTGAGGAGCTCGACTTTTCGCCGTTTGCCGACGCCGGGAATTTGATCCAGCGCGCTCTCTAAGAACCTGCGCGAGCGGAAGTTGCGATGTCTCCCGATGGCCGCCTTATGCGCCTCATCACGAACGCGCATTAGCACGTTGAGCGCGATCTGCGGCACCGCGACAGGCGCTGACCGGCCAGGCACGTAAACGAGCTCTTCGCGCTTTGCGAGGCCGACGAGGGGGATCCTCAATCCGAGCATCGTCAGAGTATCCTTGACCGCGCGCACCTGTCCCTTTCCTCCGTCAACCACAATGAGGTCCGCGCGACCCTCACGTTCTCGATATCGCCGGCCGACAATCTCCTTGAGCATCGCGTAATCGTCAATCGCAGCGACGCTTCTGATCTTATATGAGCGATACTCGCTAACCTTTGGCGTGCCGTCGATGAATACCGCCATCGACCCCATCGCCTCGGCACCGGCGAGGTTTGATACATCGAACGCTTCGATCCGGTAAGGGTACGAGCGCAGTCGAAGGGCGTCTTTGAGAACATAAAGCGAATCGGCCGCCGTTGGCTTCTTAAGCATCGATTCGGCGTTCTTATGCGCAAGCGCGACGAGCCTCGCCTTCGGTCCGGCCCGTGGAACGCTCACGTGGACGCGGTTTCCTCTGATCTCCGTGAGGAGATTTTCGATGGCGTCCGCCTCCTCGATCGCTTGCTCGAGAAGAATGCCCTTCGGGACGTTAGGCCCTTCGAGGTGCAAGTAGTGTTGCTTGACAAACGCCGTCATCAGTTCAGTCGTCTCGGCGCCTTCGGTCCCCCGGAGCGTGTACGATTGTTGCCCCGTGACCCTCCCTTCGCGGACCATGAGTATGAGCGCGCACGCCTGTGGACCTCCGCGGGCGATGGCGATGACGTCTTCGTCGCCGCGACGCGGCTCGACGTACTGCTGCTCTCGCACACTTTCGAGAACGGCTATGCGATCGCGCAACGTTGCTGCGCGCTCGAACTCCATGTCCATCGCCGCGCCGTTCATCTCGCGCTTGAGCTCAGTGAGAATGTCGTCGTGTCGCCCTTCGAGAAACCGCTGTATGCCCGTCACAAGTTGAGCATACGCGTCGGGATCCGTTT
>PMIN01000223.1:0-4598 GCA_003158275.1 Methanobacteriota archaeon | reverse complement strand
GGGTCGTCGGTGATTCGGATGTACGGGAAGCTGCCGTCATCGGTCAGCCGAACGTTGTATCGCGGCTTGTGAAGCTTCACGAGGTTCGACTCAAGGATAAGCGCCTCTTTTTCGGTGTTCGTGACGATCCACTCGATGTCGTCGATCCGCTCGACGAGCGCCCTCGTTCGCGGCGCTGCTGGCGTGGCGTGAAAATACGTTCGGATTCGATTCTTCAGTGAGACGGCCTTGCCGATGTAGATGATTTTTCCACCGGCGTCCTTCATCAGGTAGACGCCCGGACTGCTAGGCAGGTTGTTAAGCCTCGCAGTGACTGCAGGTGGTGGCATCGCTCTTAGTATCCGTTCAACACTCGTTTGAGAAACTCGCCGGTGTACGTGCCCGACCGGGCGATCATCTCAGGCGTTCCCCGCGCGACGACATACCCGCCTTCGTCGCCCCCTTCGGGGCCCAGATCGATGATATAGTCGGCCGTCTTAATCACGTCGAGGTTGTGTTCGATGACGAGCACCGAATTCCCCGCGTCGGTGAGCCGGCCGAGTACCGCGAGCAGTTTCTTGATGTCATCAAAGTGCAGGCCGGTCGTCGGCTCGTCGAGAATGTAGAACGTCTTGCCGGTGCTCCGCCGGCTGAGTTCGGTGGCCAATTTCACGCGTTGTGCCTCTCCACCAGAGAGCGTCGTCGCCGGCTGCCCGAGCTTGATGTACCCCAGCCCCACGTCGTAGAGCGTCTGCAGCTTTTGCCTGATGCGCGGGATGTTCTCAAAGAAGTGCACGCCCTCTTCGACGGTCATATCGAGCACTTCGGCGATATTCTTGCCCTTGTAGCGAATTTCGAGAGTTTCCCGATTATAGCGCTTCCCCTCGCAGACTTCACACGGCACGTAAACGTCGGGCAAAAAATGCATCTCGATCTTTATGATTCCGTCGCCCCTGCACGCCTCACAGCGACCGCCTTTCACGTTGAAGCTGAACCGGCCCGGCCGATAGCCTCGGGCCTTGGCGTCGGGAAGCTGCGCGAAGAGGGCCCGGATGAAGTCGAACACCCCCGTGTAGGTAGCGGGATTTGAGCGCGGCGTCCTCCCGATAGGCGACTGATCGATCGTGATCACCTTGTCGATGTGCTGAATGCCCAAGACGTCATCGTGGTCGCCGGGCTTTCCGTACGCGCGGTGCAGCTGTTGGGCGAGTTTACGATGCAGGATATCATTGATAAGGGTGCTTTTTCCCGATCCGGAGACCCCGGTAACGCACGTGAAGATCCCGAGAGGGATCTCAACGTCGATGTTCTTGAGGTTGTTATGGCGCGCGCCGACAATGCGTAGCGCATTACCGTTCGTGATGCGGCGTTCTTTCGGCACCTCGATCCGCTTAACGCGGTTGAGGTACTGTCCCGTTATGGACTCAGGATCGTTTACGATGTCACTCGGGGAACCGGTCGCCACGATGGCGCCTCCGTGCTCTCCGGCGCCGGGCCCCATATCGATAACGTAGTCCGCTGTACGAATCATCTCCTCGTCGTGCTCAACCACGATGAGCGTGTTTCCGAGGTCTCTAAGGCTCTTTAGCGTCCCGATGAGCCGCAGATTGTCGCGCTGGTGGAGACCGATGCTCGGCTCATCAAGGATATAGAGCACCCCGACGAGGCCAGAACCGATTTGCGTCGCGAGCCGTATACGCTGAGCCTCGCCGCCTGAAAGCGTCTCGCTCGCTCGATCGAGCGTCAAGTAGTTGAGGCCCACGTTTTGCAAAAAGTTGAGCCTTTTTTTGACCTCTTTGATGACCTCAGCAGCGATGGTCATTTTCCCGTTGGAGAGGCGCAAGGTGTCAAAGAACTCGTGCGCGGCGTCGACTGACAAGGCCGAGACGTCGGCTATAGAGCGATCGCTGATGGTGACGGCGAGAGCTTTAGGCTGAAGGCGTTTGCCGTTGCACGCATCGCACGCACGCAGGCGCATATACTTTTCAATCTCGTCTCTGATGTACTCAGAGTCAGTTTCGCGATAGCGACGCGACAGGTTCTTGATCACTCCCTCAAACGGCCTGAGAAAGCGGACGTGACCGTGTCGGCCGACGTACTCAAACTGCATTTTTTGGCTGCCCGAGCCGTAGAGGAGGAGGTGTTTCTGATCGCCGGTAAGCTCTTCATACGGCGTTTCAAGACTGAACTGGAACTGTTTGGCTGCGCTCAAGAGGTACTGCGGGTAGTAGTCACTCGTCGATTTCGCCCACGGAGCTATGGCTCTTCTGACGGGAAGGGATTTGTCGGGCACGACTAAGTCCTCATCGAGGGTCTTTTCAAACCCTAGGCCGTGGCAGGCCGGACACGCCCCATGTGGGCTGTTGAACGAGAACATGCGCGGCTCAATTTCTCCCATGTTGATGCCGCACTCGGGACACGCAAAGTGCTCACTGAAAAGAAGCTCTTCGGCGCCGACGACGTCGACGATAACGACGCCGTCACCGAGCACGAGAGCCGTCTCAAGCGAGTCTGCGAGGCGTTGCTGGTCTTCGTCAGCAATAGTAAGCCTGTCGGCAACGACCTCGATCGTGTGGCGCTTGTTCTTGTCGAGGTCGATGGCTTCATCGAGCTCACGCACCTCGCCATCGATGCGCGCTCGTGTGAACCCGTCACTCAGCAGGAATTCCAAAATCTTCCGGTGTTCCCCCTTCTTGTCCTTGACGACCGGAGCGAGTATCGTAATGTTCGTCTCTTTAGGAAGTCGCATCACCTGATCGACGATTTCTTGCACGGTCTGCTGGGCGATCTCCTTGCCGCACTGCGGGCAGTGAGGCGTTCCTACGCGCGCGAACATGAGCCGCAGGTAGTCAAAGATCTCGGTGACCGTTCCCACGGTGGAACGGGGATTCTTGCTCGTCGTTTTTTGGTCGATCGAAATCGCCGGAGACAAGCCGTCGATGTGCTCCACCTCCGGCTTCTTCATCTGACCAAGAAACTGCCTGGCGTACGCGGACAACGATTCTACGTACTTTCGCTGTCCTTCGGCGTAGATGGTATCAAAGGCCAACGATGACTTCCCTGAACCACTGATCCCCGTTATGACCACAAACTTATCGCGCGGGATCTCAACGTCGACGTTCTTGAGATTGTGCTCCTTAGCGCCCTTGATACGAATGGATTCCGTCACGCTACGCCCCTCCCTCGAGCGATCGAATCATGTCGCGAATGAGCGCTGCCCGCTCGAACTCTAGTCCGCGCGCCGCTCGATGCATCTCCGCTTGCAATCCTGCAATCGTCTCTTCGAGCTCCTCTGCAACGACGCGTATAGGGGGTTCTTCGTCGGCTACCGGCCCCGGCCGGCGGCGTTCTACAAGCTCCTCGATCGGTTTTACGATGGTCTGCGGAGTGATCCCGTGACGCTCGTTGTGCGCGACCTGCAGCGCACGCCGACGATTGTTCTCTCCTATCGCACGCCTCATTGAATCGGTGGTAACGTCTGCGTACATGATAACGCTCCCGTTGACGTTTCGAGCGACTCGGCCGATCGTCTGAATGAGTGACCGCTCAGAGCGCAAAAAGCCCTCTTTGTCCGCATCGAGTATGGCCATTAGGGTGACCTCGGGAAGGTCGATGCCCTCTCGGAGGAGGTTAATACCGACAAGGACGTCGAACACACCGCGTCGCAAGTCGTACAGGATATCGACCCGATCAAGCGTGCTTATGTCTGAGTGAAGGTACTGCACCTTGATGCCGATCTCGTGAAGGTGCTCGGAAAGATCCTCGGCCATCCTCTTCGTCAATGTCGTCACCAGCACGCGCTCGCTCGGTCGCTTTCGAATTTCAGCGATCAGATCGTCGACTTGCTTCTCAGCGGGGCGAACGTCCACGGCCGGGTCGACCAGCCCCGTAGGACGAATAATCTGCTCGACTACGTGCTCACATTTCGCCAGTTCGTACGGTCCCGGCGTGGCCGATACGTAGATAACCTGGTTGACCCGCTTCTCAAACTCGCCAAAGGTGAGGGGACGATTGTCGTACGCCGAAGGAAGCCGAAATCCGTGCTCTACGAGGTTGTCTTTCCGGGAGCGGTCCCCCGCGTACATGCCGACTAGCTGGGGGATCGTCACGTGTGACTCATCAATGACGAGGAGGAAGTCGTCTGGGAAATAATCGATGAGTGTCGTGGGGGCGCCCCCCGAAGCGCGCCCGCTGAGGTGACGGCTATAGTTCTCGATTCCGCTGCAATATCCAACCTCACGCAACATCTCAAGGTCGTATTTTGTGCGCTGCTCAAGGCGTTGGGCCTCAAGCAACTTGTCCTGGCCGCGCAAGTACTCCAAACGCTCAGTAAGCTCACGCTTTATCGAGTGCAGTGCCTCTGCACGCCTCGCGCGGTTGGTGATGAAGTGCGTCGCTGGGTAGATGGGGAGAGAATCAAACGCTGCCGTCTTTCTTCCGTTGACCGGATTAAATTCGTAGAGTCCCTCNNATCTTATCGCCCCAGAGCGCGATGCGATACGCGGTGTTTCCGTAAGCGGGAAACACCTCAACGGTGTCGCCTCGCACGCGAAACTTCCCGCGGAAGAAATCAACGTCATTACGCTCATACTGCGTGGAGGTGAGCTTGCGCAAAATCT
>PMIN01000001.1 GCA_003158275.1 Methanobacteriota archaeon | reverse complement strand
TGTTGGGCGACGGAGATTAGGCCTTCACACCACTGGCAATTTCTCAGCGAACTTTGATCATAGGAGAGCCACAAATTATGCTGTAATTGACCAACCGCTTTAAAACAGGCCGTGTCTTGCCTGGGGTTTGTGCTGACGGCGGCTAGGTCTTTATCACAAATTGATGGAGTGGTCGTCTCGCCGATGTCAAGCACGTCCGCGTAGGTCGGGCGATCTCCTTGGCTCCATTCTAGAGATGCGAGTACCGCCACGACGAGCATGTGTACAAGCACCGAATAGGGTACGTGATGGAGCTGTCCCCAGCGTACTTGAAAGCGCAACAGTCCCCAGGTCGACAAAGCTGCGATACGTTGAAAAGAGCGTCCGTAACGGCCAGACACTTTCGGCGTGTGCACGAGGCACATATATCATTCCCTCCAGCGATTGACACATGACTGGAAGTTATGACTATAGTCGTGCAGTTATGCCGAATCTGCAAAAGTAAACTCGACAAATAGCAAGTAATAGTAAGACTGTGTACTGTTGTCAATTTTTGCACTCATAACGCTTTGTTGCCTCCGACAGGTCTTAAAATGAAGAAGGAAACTTCACAAATTGCCAACGAGCTTATCAAACGCTTGGATACCCATCTCAACGATGAGAACATAGGCAACCCCTTTTTTCCTGAGCGAGGTATACAGCCTTTCCCACTGACGACTGATGGATTCAAGACAATCCAAAACGTCGATTCTGACAAGAAAACGGCCTTCGTTGATGGCGGCAATCAAGAAGTATTAGGGGCACCCAACTTTTCAGTCCAACTGAACCGGGTCTATTTTGGCATTTGGAGCGGAAATAAAAGGATTCCGGAAAGGTCAATCCCCAAACAGATCGAGTTCTTCGCTGCGACGTTTTCTGACTTCGAAAGAGGAGAGATTCACTACAACACCTCGCTTTTCCCACTGTCTGGCGAGGGGGGCCCGCTCCCACGTGAACGTGACCTCTCTTTTAGCTCGATGGATCGTTCGATCACCGTCGGAAACCAACGAGCAGATATTTATCGGGTCGGCTCTATCTCTCGACGATTCTCAGAACTCGTACTCGCAAAGAGCGTCGTTGAAAATGAGCTTGCGCCTGGCGACGTTATAGTGCTCGACGGCACCCTTCAAACGGCGTTTCCACATGAGTACGCGTATTTGGACGAACTCAGTCAAGCGGCACAGAAAAAAGGGGTCATCCTCGCAGGACTTTCCAAGACCAGCGCTCTTTTCACTGACACGGGCTACTCCCTGCTCGGCGCACTTGATAAGCTCTCAGCTGAATACGGCATCACCACAGAATGGTACTACCCGATAGCGGACGGGACGAGCAAAGACCACTTCGTTTTCATACTCGGCGTTAAGCTCAACGCGATTTCAGAGCGCATATTCCGATTAGAGATCCAGAGAGATCAATTTCTGTCACTTGACGAACGTGAGCTCAACGAGGTGCTCACACTGCTCGTGCGAAATTCGGCGGATTACACGTTCCCTGGATACCCTTACGGGCTCATCGATGCCGACCGGTTTGCGCGAGTAACGAGTTCTGAGCGTGACCATTATTTCACCATGCTGCGCTCTCAGATGGCAGCGATAGGAAAGTGGGAGAAATTTTATCGGCACGTTAAGGCTACGGACGCTCATAACGTCTTAAACAAACTGGGGTGACACGAATGGAAGAGTTGGAAATCATCGGCCAGATCATTGCAGGCAAAGTCGCGCACATCATCATCAGAGAGAAGACTGACACGAAAATAGAGCTTGGGAATCTCTTAGTTGCAGAAAGCCGAAACGGCTCACTCATCCTCCAGGTCCACAACCTGTTCTACGGAAGCCAAGTTTCCCGAGAAGTTCTTGAACTCACCGCGGGACTCGAACTTGAAGGACGAGGGGGCAGTCTCGAATTTTTCGATGAGAGTCTGCGTAACTACGTTTTGGCCGAAGCTCGGGCCGTCGCTTTAGTTTCCGGAAACCTGGTCACGATTCCAAAGGCGCTGCCCGACTTTTTCTCTTCAGTTCGACACGTGGTTAACGAAGACCTTCAGTTTATGGACGTTCCTGAGAACACGGCGTACCTCGGCAAGGTGCGGAGCGGGTCGAACGTCCTCGACGTGCCCGTACGACTCAACGCGCAGGACTTGTTCACCCACCACGTGCTCATTCCTGCGACAACTGGCAGAGGAAAAAGCAACCTTGTCAAGGTCCTGCTGTGGAGCGTGGTGAACGACGATAACCTTGGGGTGTTGGTCCTCGACCCGCACGACGAGTATTATGGCGGCAGGGGCAAAGAACTCGGCCTGTGCAATCACCCTGACGCAAAAGACAAGATTAAGTACTACTCGCTTGCGGCCCCTGCAGGAGCAAATACGCTTGTCATTAACCTAAAATCGATAATGCCGTGGCATATTGAGGAGCTTGTTAACCTCACCGACCCACAGTCTGAAGCGCTGTACGGCTATTACTTCGCCCATAAAAAGGACAAACAGTGGATCGAAGCCATCTTTAAAGACGAGCGACCTGAAAACGTCGCCCCAATGACCGCGGCCGTCCTTCAAAGGAAGTTTAAGACGGCATTGGGTTTAGACGTCAACGAGCAAGGAGACCTTATCTGTTACAACCGAGCCTTTAGCGCCACCTCAGGAGAGTCGACGCTCAGCGAAATGATCGCAGCGCTGGAAAGCGGAATGATCGTTGTCGTTGATACGTCGAGGCTTAGCGACAAAGCTGAGCTCCTTATCGGAAGCCTGGTCATAAACGAGATTTTGACGAAGTATCAAAGGTACAAACAAGAGACCGGGAGCAGCGGCGTTTCCAAACTCGAGGATAAGCCCGTCGTAAGCATCGTGATCGAAGAGGCTCCGCGCGTGCTCGGCGCCGACGTGCTAAGTCAGGGGGGCGATACAACGTACAGCACCGTCGCGCGCGAAGGAAGGAAATTTAAGATAGGCCTCGTGGCGATTACCCAGTTAACGAGCGTCATCCCCACTACGGTCTTAGCAAACCTGAATACTAAAATCATCTTCGGAAACGAGATGGCGAGCGAACGAAACGCGATCATCAGTAGCGCCGCGCAAGACCTCAAGGAGGACTACGCGACGATTGGTAGTTTGGACAAAGGGGAGGCTATCGTAAGCAGCATATTCACCAAATTTGCAATTCCTATCCAGGTACCACTCTTTGACGACTACGTGGCAGAATACCCCGCTAGAGATACCCCTGAAGATAAGCACGACATTCACCTAAAATCCAACCGAAGAGTTGTCTGAGGCTTTCAACGATGCATCAATTTGCCCATATGGCAGACGTCCATCTCGGCGCAAACCGACACGGGAAGATGGCGGAGTTGGAGATCGGCGCATTTGTGCGGGCCATGGACATGTGCATTACGCGCACGGTCGATTTCATTGTCATCTCAGGGGACCTGTTCCACGTCGGGGTGCCCTCGGATCTCAACACCGTACGGCAAGCCGTTGCAAAGATGCGAGAAGTTACCGAACACGGCATACCGATTTACGCTATTTACGGAAGCCATGATTATACGCCGACGAGCACGTCCATTATAGACGTGATCGAAAGCGCTGGCCTCCTAACGAAGATTGTAAAGCCACAAGTCATCGACGGCACGCTCAGACTCCAGTGCGTCGAGGACGCGCGCACGGGCGCGAAGCTCGTAGGTATCTCCGCACGACGGATGGGGTTAGAGCGCGAGTACTACGACATGCTCGATCGAGAGGACCTCGAACGTCTCGACGGGTTCAAGATCTTTGCCTTTCACTCCGGCATTGACGAGCTCAAGCCCGAGTACCTCAGTAGGATGGACTCAATCCCTATCTCGCTCTTCCCAAAGGGTTTTGACTACTACGCCGGCGGACACGTTCATCAGCACTCAGAGCACCGCCTCCCGGGATACGACCGGATCGTGTTCCCCGGGCCGCTTTTCGCCGGCTATGGGCGTGACTTTGAGTTCACAGCCAAGGGCGAGCGGCGAGGCTTCTACATCGTAAGCTTCAATGAAACGGTCACAGACGTGGAGTTCGTTGAGACGGGTTTGGTCGAGAGCACGTATAAAGAGTATAATTTAACCGCGCTCAACTCGTCGCGCGCCCAGGACGCACTCGCCGAATCATTTGGCAGCCTCGACGTTGAGGGTAAGATAGTCGTATTGAAGATACGGGGCGAATTATCCGGTGGAAAGACGTCTGATATAGACTTTGTGCACTTGCAGAACGTGCTTTACGACCGCGGCGCTGTCGACGTGCATCTCGGTCGCCGCGGCCTCACCTCAGCAGACTACGCTGCAATTAAGGTCGCAGGCGAGGACGTAACGGTCATTGAAGAACGGCTCTTCAAGGAGAACATTGGGACGGTACAAACCAGTATCTCCGAGCTCCAGGGTGATTCAGGAGTCAAGCTTTCCCTTGAGCTATTGAGAGTTCTGAAAGAGGATAAAAACACTGCTGAGAAGCAGAAGGAGTACGAGGCGCGCATGCTCGAAGACGCGCTCGGGGTTCTTCAACTGAAAGGAGCCTTTGAAAAGTGATACTACGCTCACTTAAACTTGAAAACGTCAGGAGCTACAAGACGGCGACGATTGAGTTCCGCCAAGGCATATCGCTCTTCGAAGGCGACATCGGTTCGGGAAAGTCGACCATCCTTATGGCCATCGAATTTGCGCTCTTCGGCCTTGGATCGCAGAAGGGGGGTTCCTTGCTTAAAACAAATGAGGCAAAAGGCTCCGTCAGTCTCGCATTTGCCGTCGATGGCGACGAATATGTCGTGCGCCGGACCCTTGTGCGAAAAGGCGGCAACGTCCAACAAGCGGAGGGGCACCTTGAAGGGCCTAACGGCGTGACGGGTTTCAGCCCGGCAGAGCTAAAGGAGCGCATCCTGGAGATACTGAGGTTCAACGAGCCTCGAGACCCGCGATCGCAGAGCCTGATCTATCGCTATGCGATCTTCACCCCTCAAGAGGAGATGAAGGCAATTCTAGCGCTTAATCCACAGGAGCGGCTAAAAACGCTCTACAAGGTGCTGCGAATCGAGGACTACAAGATCGCGCGAGATAACGCTCAACTCGTCTCAACAGCGTGCAACACTCGAGCCGCGATTCTCGAGGCCTCCGCGTCAGACGTGGAAACCAAGCGCGCCGAGGTGCTCTCCCTGAGTGGTGATATCAGCCACGCCGAGCAGACGATCGCATACAAACGGATCGAGGAGGATGCGCTGCAACGCGAGCTTGACGCCCTTGATGAGCAACTTAAAAATTTGCGCGGCCAGAAAGAGGCACTGGCTCAAGCCGAGGGAAGAATTCCGCAGCTCGAACGACAAATAGAAAGAGCACAAGACGACATCCGGGTCGCACAACGTGAACTCACTGACGCCACTAGAGAGCTCACGACGCGGGAGGGGGAGATCGAAGGATTGCGAGCGCTCAAAAGGCCGACTGAGCAAGACGAGAGCGAGCTCAAAGCGTCGATTGACGCGCTCGGTCAATCGCAAGCTAAATGTGCGAAGGAAGCTGCTTTTGTTGATTCTGCCCTCAGAAATTACGAGCGTATTCGCGCAGAAGGGGTCTGCCCAACGTGTGGACGAGAGGCCGACGCTGCGCAGTTTACGAAAAAGATCGCAGCTGAAAAGGCCAGAAAGGATAAGCTGCAGCAGCAAATCGACGACATAGAGCAAGGCCTCACTGAGGCGAGTGCGCTGCTCAATGCTCTTGAAGCGTACAGCCGGTCGCAAGACAAACTTGCGCTGCTGCAAGCGCCAGCGGAGATGGTACGACAGAAAATCGCGCGCAACGAGGAAAAAATAGGCGCCGCCGAGCTGGAGGTCGCAACGCTGAGATCGTCGTTAGGAAAGGCGCGCGATGAAGTAGAAAAAATGAAGCAGATCGCCGTGGATCTGGCAAACTTAGAGGGCAAAAGACGCGAAACGGCCGACGCCGTGTCGAGGATCGGAAAGGAAGTGTCGTCACTAGAAGCTACTGTCGAGCAGCAAAAAAAGCTCGTAGCCTCCCTGGAACGGGAAGTTGAAGCGAAGGAGCGCGACATCAAAAAAGCGCGCTTTTTGACTGAAAATAGGATCTGGCTTGGCGATTACTTCATAAAGGCCTTGGAAGCGATTGAGCGGCACGTCATGATCGCGTTCCAGCAGGAGTTCAATCAGTTCTTCCAGCAGTGGTTTGAGCTACTGGTGGAAGATCCCACCAAGAGCGCCCGTATCGATGAGGACTTCTCCATCATAGTCGAGCAGGACGGCTACGAGCAAAACGTGAATTATCTGAGTGGCGGTGAGAAAACGAGCGTGGCACTCGCGTACCGGCTCGCGCTTAATATGATCGTGCGCAAGGTCGCGACGTCGATGGAATCGAATCTGCTTATCCTTGATGAACCCACGGATGGCTTCAGCAAAGAGCAGCTGCTCAAAGTGCAGGATATCCTCACCGAGCTCGAGTGCCCACAGGTGATTATCGTCTCGCACGAACGAGAGCTCGAAAGCTTTGCGGATCAGATATTTCGGGTTTCAAAAGAGCGCGGGATTTCTACGATAGCAGCAGTGTGACGCGGCATAGTGCACGAGCTTGGCCTGAAAATGGAAGATGTTAGTGTTTTTTCGACAACGCGCGTATTCAAAAACAAAGAAAGTCGTGTCGAACTAGAACGGGAGTAGAGGTTTCAAGCAGTGCATTGCCGCAAGGCGTTTTAGCAAAACAAGGATTGAAACCTTTTGGGTGGCCGGTGGTGTAAGCCTGTTGATCCTAAGGAGGGATGCTGGTTGAGATTGAGTTTAAAAACAACGGCGAAGCGAGCGATGCTGAGACGAATCAAGCCGAAGGCGGCAAATAAAATGCTTCGGTATTCAGATTCGTTGAGGTCACAGGTAAGACGGCTGAGGCGATAAATTGCACAAGGGGGTCTAGCAAAACAACTATTGAAACCAAAATTCGTGTTCGCTCTTTTCCCATGCTTCACGCATAAAAACGTAAGATCGGACCAAGCGTTTGTCACACGATCTACGGAAGGGCCGCAGCCCATCCGAGCAGGTGATCGGAATACGAGGTGCTGTGCATTGGAATGGGCACGCCCGAAGACACGACGAAGAAAGAATGGCTTGGTCCCGAAGCCACCGCACGGGACAAGGAGCTGGTCGCCGGCAAAACGGTAATCTTTGTCAAAGATGTCTCTGAAACCGACAGCTACAGGCGATTGCTGCGCTTCGTGTTTGTGGGCAATATGCTCGTGAACTACGAACTCGTGCGAGAGGGGTACGCGAAGGCAACGCCGTATAAACCCGACGTCTCGTGTGAGGGGCTGTTTTACGATGCCCAGTTACAGGCACAGCACGCGCACCTCTCGGCTTATGGAGGCTCGGCTCTGCGCTGTAAGCAAAAGAGCAGCTTAAATGGGATAGTTTAGCGCGCGCCTGCCATCGCCGGTGGCTTTCGATTTCACGGCTCGTATAAAAGCAAAGACGTGACTATTTTCGATTTCGCTGGGAAAGACGTTACGCGGTCCGTCCCTGCAACGTCTTGATAGAAGCGCAGAAATCGTTCGTAGTTGCGGAGAAATCCAGCAAACACGTCCTCGCGATCGTAATCGTGCTGGGGGACCCCCAGTTGTCTCAGAATGCATTAAAATGCAGCGAGGGTCCGCGCAGATTCTAACCGCTCTAAGCGGTGCGAGTCTAACGTTGATCCACTCATCGAGTTACAAGGAATAACAAAAAGAATCGAGAGCAAGCCGCCGAGCTGATACCAATACGGCCTGCTCTCACACACAAAGCTAGACACAGAACAAGGACTAAAACCAGGTATATAGTTTTGGATTCTTATGCCTGCATCTTTCTTCGTGGAGCTTGTCTCTTCGACCGTATGGGTTGACGAGAGCTAAAGCAATATTCATCAGCATGCTCTCTTGCGGTCCAACGCACCTCAATCCGAGTCCGAGCCCAGGTATACTGCTTACGATTCATATGATGAGTGACGGAATCCTCTCGACAAAAAAGTTGCCGTACGTGGCCCCCTTTAAAGTCAAAGGCAGCGACGCTACGTAAAATAGCTGCACTAGCTTAATGACTTTTTAACCATTTTTCACTGCAAATGCTCTTGACAACAACGAAAAGCATGAAAGATGGCTGGCCCTAGCCGCATCGGAATTCTAAGATCTTACAACCGCTATTCTGCAGTGGCTGTTCGAGCTATTTGAAGAAGTTACAAATTCACCTCAATTCGACTGAGGGCCTAAAAATCCAATGCCGTTTTGTCAGGAAGCTTGCCGATCCTGTCAGCAAACACATAAGCATCCTCTAAACTTTGCAAAAAAATGAGAGAAGATTATCTACGTGCCACTAGTGTTTTTTTCGAACCAGTCCTTCATATGTGCCAACTTGAACCCAAAGCCTGCACCTTCAGCGCAAGTGATTTTTGCGGTCTTTGGAATTATGTTCCTTAACCCTCGTACCATAGGTAAGAACTCCCTACCAATATTTACGTAGATTTCGTCGTATCGCTCCCCTGCAAACTTGTTTTTCAATTTCGCTAAGTTAGAATCTCTCATTTTGTCCAAATCTGTTTCGTTCAGATCCAAATTGGACCAGCCTCTCTCTGCTTTTGCCGGCTGCTTGTAGCCTATTTTTTGATTCGCCTCGACTAACCCGTATGTGGGTGATAAGATCATTACGTCTATGTTTTGCAGCTGGCTATTTTTGAAGTACCTCGCTGCAACGCCTGTTGCAGGACCAGCGAATCGTTCTAGAGCAAAAATAGGCTCTTTTGGAAATTCACGAATTTTACTAGAGCCCGAGACAATAACAAGTTTTTTCATAGCTATGCCTCAAATCCGCTTCACAACCACAATGCCTTTGTGTTTCAACCAGTGCCCTCAGCCCATTGTGCTTTGAGGTTGCTTTCTGACAATTGGGGTATTTATGCCGATCTTAGATAAAGTAGCTTTCGTGACTTTACTTCAGCTGTAACACAAGTTGGCTTGCACCAGAGACAGAATTGCGAGAAGCAAGGTGTTATCGCTAAATGAAGGCAACCTGGAATACGTCATCAATACCTTTGGCAAAAACGAATTGCATCTTCTCTTTTATTTCTTCACTGAGGGCTTCAACATCCTTCTTATTCCGTTCAGACACCACGATGAGTTTTATGCCATTTTCATAGGCAGCGGTGACTTTTTCATCGATAGCTCCGACTGGGTACACCTCTCCATGGATGGTTAGCTCACCGGTCATGGCCATGTCTGACCTTATCTTGCGATTTGTTGCAGTTGACAAGAGGACAGTGGCGCTTGTTATGCCTGCGGATGGCCCCTCTTTTGGAACCGCAAGCTCTACGGCTTGAAAATGGATATCGTGGGCGTTAAAGTAATCCTTGGCAATACCGTACTTCTCGTAATTGGCCCTAAGATAATCATACGCTGTGACGATCGACTCTTTTATCGTCTTGCGGAGACCGCCGGTCATCTTCAGCCGTCCAGATCCTCTCATCGCAGCCACCTCGAGGACCAGTAAACTCCCTCCGAACCCCGTAGCGGCCAATCCGTAGATCCTCCCCACGCGCGGCTCAGCTAGATCGATTCGTCTGTTCCTAAACTTGGCAATTTCCGGAGCATCCACATCAACTTCGATATTCGTGTCCTTGTCCACATATGAGAAGTTGACTTCCCAGAACTCCTTGCCTCCGATTTTTCGCAGCTGTTCTTTCACTCTCCGGCGCATTTCCAGGCCTAGTATAAGGTATTCTTCGAGCTCCTCCTTTGAGACAGTTCCATCAGGATGCAACAGTTTGATGAATCCAGACACAATCTTTCGAACGGCTCGGGCATCGCGCGTGTTGAGGTGGCTGCCTAGATCAAAGTACGTATCGAGGGTACCTACGAACGTAACAGATCGCAGTTCGCGCAGAAGCTCGGATACGTAGTTTACGACGAATCCGTAATTCTGCGTGAAGTATTCGTCCTTCATTTTTGGTACTTCCCATCCAGGAAGGAATAGATGCAGCCTATCGAGAAGCGCAGTGTCTTGCATCTCTGGCGGGAACGTTATGAAAAGATGTGATGTCTCAAGCGCGCGTTCAACATCGTCAATATTTCCGTTGAACACCATTGAAGCCATAGCGTGGATCTCTTCTCGTCCACGAGAGAAGCTTCCTAACTCCATATAGTCTTTCAAGATTTGGATGGCTGAAGTGTCGCGAAACGCCATTCCCGCTACCTCATCAAATCCAATCACATCCCAAAGGCCCACCATCCCTATCTTTCTGGTGCCGATGTTAACGAACAAACTGGCCACGGTGGTTTTCCCACCTGATATGAGTATGGAGAACGGCGAAATCTCTCGATATACGTAGCTTTTGCCCGTTCCTCGAGGACCCAACTCCACAAAGTTGAAGTTGTTTTCACAGAGGGGAATTAGCCGTGCCAGCAGAAGCATCTTTGTGCGGTGGGTGAGCTCGTCATTGCTCGGCTCTATGCCTATACTGCGTAGCAGCGTGTCAAGCCATTCATCCCGCGTGAAAAAGTGGCGTTTCTCTTGAATCTCACCTAAAGTTGAAATTGCAAGTTGTATTGGCCGCAGATCAATAATGTTAAAAGGCCTATTTACGCCTCGATGGGTAAGGCCTCGATTATATTCAATCTCGACCATAGCCCAGATTCCTCCAGTCAGCAGTTTTTCATACTTGTTAACGAGATAATCAGAAATGTTTATGTAGTCCAGCTGAAGATTGGATAGCTCAGCCCAGTATTTATCGTCTGTTTCAACTAACTTGACCTTGATTTTGTCAATAATCTTGTGCCGACCAAATTCCTTGATCTTGGCTTTCTCAAGCTCGCTTTGGTCCGGCCGTACGTAATTGTCAGTTAGAATCTCGTGGACTTTTCTCAGTCCTGCCTCAATAACTTCAGCATTTGATGAAGAACAATACTTCCCTAGAAGGTACTCAAGCACGTACGTAGGAACGTTTAATTGACCCTTTAGAGGTAGAACGAGATCTTTCCGGACGATTTTTCCCGGAAAGAGGGAGACGAGTTTTTGATCTAGATCGTCCATTTTTATCACTTTTACTAGAGAAAATCATCAAATCCGCGGCTTATGGTATCTCGTGTTTCGCTAAAGAGCACTTCATACGTGTCGACGTCGTAGACCTTAATCCTCAAGTTCTGCGGGGTCTCCTGCAGCGCAATGTGGACGTGCACGGGCTCTACGAAGATTTTATGCTCCGGTGTTTGATAAAGAACCTTCTCGCCCTCCAACACCTCGACGATAACGCTCCGAGGCGACCTAGTAACGTTATGTTCTGGCTTTAGCGTAATGGGAATATCTTGAGGGTTGAGTTGCTCCGGAACTTCAACGTGCACTTTGACCAGCTCCAGATCTTCTAACTTGCTAACCGACGTAATGCATAAAAGACAATTCTCTTGCAGGCTGATTCCGCCGTGGAAGAAATCTTGAGTTCCGCGCAAAGCGAATATATGCGTGCTACGAGGGAAGCGTGCGATTCCGCCAGACCCGAGCCCTAGGTCTTCGTAGCTGAATGAAATTAGAGTTGGATCACCAGGAGGTTTGCCGATTACAAAACGCCACGATTTGAACGTATCTTGGTTCCCTGGAATACCCTTAATCGGAGCATCTCCTCGCAGCTCACGTGGTAAAACAAGAAAGCCGTGGTCAGTTCCTATGACTACTTTAGATACACCTGCTTGGTGTAGTGACTCAACCGCTTTTGCTATTCGGTCGACGAGGCTTAAGAACACGCTCGCACTGACGTCCGTTGTGTTAAATGTGCCCATCTGGTCTACTTCGTGGTCGAGGACAAAAAGCTGGAAGGCATTTTCGATCGTGTCATGAAGCTGTCGAGGAGTTTTTCTGGTTATCTCATTAATGTCGAAAAAAACAGCACTCGGAAAACATCTAGTAATCCATTCTTTTCTCTGCGTTCTCGTGGTTATTTCGTTCGCCCCTATCGCAACCTTGATCTTACTGTCTTTGACGTCGAGAAGGAAGTTATTGTTGTGGTATGGGAGAAGCGCCCCCATGCCAACCTCCGTCGTAGAGGGTAATGACGAGAGGACATTACGGGTCGTTACTTCGTAGCCTTTATCGCTAAGCTTCGCCGCTAATCGTTTTGCAAGGTCATAACGGAGCGCGTCGATCAGCAAGATCGCCACTCGCTCATTTTTTGATACGGCCGCTTCGTTAAAAAAGGTCCTCTGTGGCCCTATCGTGTGCGAAGTCCACATTTTTGACTGAACAACGGCTTCAGAGAAACGTGTACCCAAATTGGATAGCCATTTGCCATAATATTGAGTAGCTGGCTCCAGGATGGCATGTTGCATCTCCGGACCACCTGAAGGTCCGAGCGCAGTCAAAGAGATCGACATGTCATCCAATTCCCACCATCCATCATCGTCAGTATACCGTCGTATCAGATCGTCAGCAGATAGACGCTCGTTCGCAATCTGCTTCTGTGCATCTTTGATCCGGCGCATCAAGGATGCCGCCACAGAGATTGCATCCCAAAAAGCCACTTTCTTGCTGCGAGCCCAGATAGTTTGACTGCGGACTGGAGCAATTTGTTCCATCAGTGGAACAGTCTTTTCTATCCCCTCTCGATTAATTCGCGTCACAAGTTGCCTGAGTAGGGCGGTATCAATAGCTTCAAAACTGACACTTCGTGCAATCGACGGCTCATTCTGGATTCGGTCCTCTATACCATATTTTGCTTGGACAAGACTTGCCCATTCGAAAAACGCATCAGCGAATGGGCCGTATTGCGTCCACTCGTCAACCAGTGCAACCAACGTGCTTCGCCGCTCTTTCTTGGGAATCAACTGCGCAAATTCGTTTTCACAGAAGCCGTTGGAGCGCTCGACAAACTCAGTGAGAAGCACCGTAGCGGCAAGATGCTCACGATCTTGTGTTTGATTCTGGACGCTAGAGATACGCTCGCTGCCCCAGATTTCGTGCGAGATCTTTCGCCAAAATTCTGGATAAATGTCGTACTCAGCGAGTTCTCGTGCGTATTTTGGATCGCTAAGATAGGTAAGGACGGCTGTTTTAATATCAAAACCGTGAAGCATTCCAAAAATAGCAGCAAGAAGACCTTCGATGACGCTTTTCGCAGTTAGCGGAACGTCCGTAGCATCGATGAAACGACTCCAGTTCTCTGTCAGAAGTCGGCCGCCCTTTCCAGATAATAGTTCCCTAACACGAGTGTTTGACTTTAAGCCAAATGAGCTCGCAAGAATTCTTGCTAGAGTCAATTCGTGGCGTACGCCAAATAGCTCGTAATCCTTAAGCCAGCTTCTTTCTCGTGGCTGGTCGCCAACATATATAAACCATTTATGCTTAAACTCTCGATCCTGCTGTTCAACGATGGCCCTGACCTTAAGGTAGCTTCCCTCAAAGAAGATGGCTTTCGCGTAGTCCGGTATCGCTCTTTTGATTGCGGTTTTTAAAGTTTCACCCTCGTCGTACCATACGATTATTTGCTTCTCTCTAAAGTCTGACTCGATGATATCTCGAACAGCATCCTCGAGGCGGGTTTTCTGCATCTACTTTACCTTCGCCACGCTTTTTTGCAGGAGATTTGCTTGCTTGAGTGGTTGAATATTAACTAACACGCCATAGTCCAAGACAGGATTCCAGCCATTTTCTGACGTCTCTTTTACCTTTTCCTGGAACCAAGAGGAAATAGATGGTTTCGAGCTGCTCATTTGCGGTTTTGTGACATTTGTGAGGGCATCTTCAAAAGCTTCCAGTTGATTGAGGGAGTTTTGTGAATCTTGCAGGTCTTTCGCTTTTTGCGTTAGTTGCGTTCGATCGTTGCTCAGTTTGGCTTGATAAACGTCGTTCTCGAGATTCTCGTGTCGGGTGTAAACACTACGTTTCACAGGCGCAAGATAGTGCGCGATAATCTTCGGAATGGTATCTCTGGTCAATTTATGATAATTTACAAAGCAGGAAAATGCTGTTGCCTCGTCGCGAGAGTCCGCGAATCCCTTAGACGTCACCTGCCAGTGAATTGGACGGCGCTTGTACTGGTCAACGTGATACTCAAAGTAGTCATTTTGTATCCAGTCTTCGAGTGCAGCCCCCAACAATTCATGGATCTCTTCAAGAATAGAGTTCATGCGATCTGCACCAAAATCGTTAGCCATCGCCACTATTACACGTCTAGCGAGTGAATCCTCTTCATAAGAATCATTGAGTGGAATCACCCCGTCTTGATCTTCACTTATAGCTTGTTTGACGTAATATGAGACTAAGGCAGCCGTTTCACTCTTTATTGCTCTATCGATTTCGATCGCTTCCGCTTGTTTGACAGGAAGATATTTAGCGTCCCGGGCCTTATTTCGACCCCTACTTTTTTCAGCATCTCCTAATAGCTCCAGTTCAATGATTTTGCGATCTTCTTCTGTGACTGTGTAAAGCTTAAAAACCTCTGTATCGATCGTCTCTTGAATCTCCTTGAGTCGGTCGTCAAGGAGCTGTTTTCGTCTTATCGCGCGCAGAGCAAGTTCTCGCAAAGACATATCGACAGAGCCTGAAATGTTATGTATTCGGCGGATATGGCTCCAATCCAAGTAGCTCAGTTCGTTCGAGAGTGATTCTTTCAATAACAGTTCCGCTTCTGATGATTCTGGCCCGACCATTTGGAGAAGCCACGGTTTCAAAAATAACGGCGAAATTTCTGACCCTGTATGATACTCTTTGGTCAAATAGTATGCTTCTAATGCCGCAGCTAGTAAAGTCCTAGATCTTAAGCCGGTCAGGTTTATTGGCAGTTTTGATACGTAGCTTGGGCTTCGATGATGCGAAAGATCGTCTAAGACTCTGAAAAGATACGCAAGGAGAGTCGAATTCCCCAGTGCAAGCAAAGGGAGCGAGTAGTCGTTCTTCGAAGGAAAAGCTGCTGAGACGTTGCCCCCGAAGATTACACCTGGCGGTAGTTTGCGAAAACTAAGACATGGTGAACTTACAATGTCTGGGCAGTACACCCCCTCCTTAAAGTAGTATTTCTGATTTGGTGTTATGGATGTCTTAAGCGCTTTCAGTTCGCGTCCGTCGTCTTCCCAGTTAACAACCAGTAATATATCAGAATAAAACCTAGTCCCCTCTCCTGTTTCTATGAACGGAACCCATTTCGCTTCTCCAAGACTCTCTTTTGGAATCTCCCAGTATTGACGAATGAATCTCTCATTTTGGCTCGTTAACAAACCTTCTCTTACATCTGCAAGCTTGACCTGGTTTTTGACACCAGCACCATCTTTATCTAGTGGCGGGAAGCGGGCAAATATCTCCCTAATTGAGTGAGTGATCCAATAGCTATACGGCATCCCTGGAACCTTTAAAAGCTCCTGAGGTGAGGCGTAATGGACTATGTCGCTCTTACGACTATCAACTACTAAATTCAACGCTTTCTCAAAGCAACTAATCCTTTGTTCCTCGCTGTTTGCCTCAACCAAACGCAAAAAGGCGGTTTCAGAGGTGCTCTCGAGAGTGCGTTCGCGCGGGTCACTTTTTTGAGTTACCAGTGCGGTCCATCTGGCAGTGGCCCCTTCAAGAACTCCTAAGCCTAAATCGAAAACGGAGTTCAAAGATGTCTCCTCTGTCAACAAAGTTTCGCGAAGCCATTGATATCTCTTTAGAAACATGAAGCTGCGACTTACTAATCCCCCGATGTATCCGTCTGGTTCAACTAGGTTAACTGCTTGCTCAATGAAGGCAGCCGAATACTCGTGATGCGTTTTTGGGTAATTCTTTTTAGCGTAATCCTTAGATTTTTTCGGCATGCCGCCATACGGCGGATTCATTAGTATTACGTCATATTTTTGCGAAAGCAAGGATAAGAGGCCAGTTGATTTCTCAGTCTCGGCTGCAAAAATCAGGCTCCCGATATCCTGCCGCTCCACGCATTCCCTTTCAAAAGCTTCCAGCTCATTCAACATTTCTTCAATAGTTGTTTTCTTTGGAATCACCATCGCCTCATGCGCCCTTGTGCGTTCCATCGCTAGCTTGGCGGATTCCAAGGCGCTGCTTCTTGACGCCACTGCCAGATTATTATTCTGGACGAAATGAGCTTGCGTAGGCTTTGTTCGCCGTATTTCTAGCAGCTCTTCGAAAGGATCGCGGACCTTAAGAAGGCTGCCGAGTTCATTAGTGTGGTTAAGTTTTTCAAAAAGTGTCTTAAAAATTTTCTGCAAAGCGGGATCGCGGGCAAACCGCTCCAGAAACTTCTCTCGGTTTTCGCTATTAGCGATATGTGAATCAGCGCACACTAGATTCATCTTCGATATTCGAAGATCTGTATTGTATGACTTGGCCTTCAAATAGAGGTTTAACGCGGCAAGCTGCACAGCACGAAGATCTATGTCGATTCCAAAAAGGTTATTTTCGAGGATTAGTTGCGGAATTGCCTCTTTTGATAGCTCAGGCTCATCTTCCAGGTATATCCGATAAAGAACGTCAAAAGCATAGATTAAGAAATGTCCACTGCCACAAGCCGGATCGAGTATTTTAATGTCTCGCGCTCTTTTTGTTTTTCTCCGTTGTGGTGGTTTCTCCGGTAGTGGCAAGAAATACGAGCAGAAGGTATCAACATTCTGATATTTGCGCTGAGATAAGCTCAAAGACGAATTGTATTCCGATCTTTTTTCGTGCTCTATTCGCCGCAGTTCGTAAAATTGACGTTTCTGCCCCTCACTTGCTAAATATGAGCATCTTTCCTGACGCTCGAGCCATAAGCGCCCCAGTGTGTTGTCGGTTAGTAACCGGACTATCCAGTGAGGCGTATAGAATTGGTTTACGATTGGCACATCATCTGCGTTCAATGGCTTTTTTGTTTTTCTGAATTCAGCCCGAATTTCATCATTGTAATATTGATAAACCCAGCCAACGATGTCGTCTTGTAGCCAATCCTCTTCGGTGACTTGTTCCGTAAGGAGGGATATTAGGTCTTTAATCGCTTTAGTGGTAGGGAAAAGAAGGCTATACTCATTATCAAGCTCAAACAACGCCCCTATTTCTTGTCCAATTTCATCAAATGCTTCTCTGAGGGTAGCTTCGAGTACTTGCTGTGGATTCAATTTCGGATCCTTCTCAGCTATGTTTCGGCCGCGAAGGCTAAATCCTCCAAACTTGCTACGTTGGACTACCGTCTCGATTATGAAGCCTCTAACTTCTAATGCTCGAAGTGCCGCGATTCGATTGACAAAAGTGGAGCCGGCGTGCCGAATGTATCTCTGAATTGCGGCTTCGTCGCTGTCGACTGCGCTTCGTTCTTTTCGCAGTACGTCTTCGATAGCTGCTCTTATTTTTGCTTGCTGGGGGTCAATCGCGCTTCGAGAACGAATCGTACCGTTATTTGGCTTTATCCCCAATTTAAGAAGCTGAGTGCCTAAATCTTGTTCGATTATCTTCCTTGCTTTTCCCACAACGGTGCGGAGGTTATTTCGGCGTGTCCTGTCCATTCATAACCTCCATTTTCACGAGAATGCGCACTTTCTTGTGCTGCAACGCCTGATTTTCTGACCAGAGCTTAATTTCGTTGATCGTCTTTTGAATATCGCTACTTGATACCAAGGATCTGTCGATCACTAACGCCTCGATAGGAACATCCGATTTGCCGCATCTCTTATCAAGCTCGTTTGATATTTCGGCTTGTATCGCGGAGACGCTTTGGAGATTTTGTCGTAAGAGGAAGTATCCCTTGTCACATTGAGCGCACCTATATGGAGTTTCATCTAATCCTTGAATACTAGCGACCTGGCATAGAAGACGTGTAAGCGGCTCGAGATCTTGATTCCGTGCTAGCCCATTGTTGAAGCTTTCGTGCTGTCGGAGCGATTGAAGGGCTCTATTCACCTCCTCATCCAACTTCTTGTGGCAATTCGTATAGTAACGCTTGTAGGATTCGCGAAGTCTCTCAAAAACATCTCGTATGGCACTCCACCGCTCAACAAATTCGACAGAGCGCATGTCAGATTGAAGCTTACGTATCTCCGCGTCGTGCTGCGCGTCCGCCGAGATAAGCGCTTCGGAGCAACTTGAGGTGAAGGCCGTAATCTCTTTATATTCATTAATCTTGCCATCCTCAGCGAATTTTTTAAGCGAGCTGAAGCTCGGCTTAGTCGATTTCAGTGAATCATACTCTTCTAAGAAACCAAAGAGTCGCCGATGACGGCTTGGCATGTCTTTGATTCTTTGCAAGGATTGAAGGAAATCCAGAATTGATGGCGATGTAGCAATGTCAAGGGCTGATGCCATTCCGGAGAGGTCTCTCGCTTCCGGAAGCCGGCGATCGATAATCACGGTCAGCTTGCTATCTATTTCATCTATGGCATTTCCAGAACCCTCCCCAAAAAGTTCCAAAATACCATTCTTGATCTTCTCCCTTGTGTCCGCCGGAACGTCTTTCGCTACCTGAAAATGGGCGGTTCTAAACTTTATTGCCGTAAAAGCATCAAAAGAACCTGCCTCGCTAGGTGATTCGTATACTCTACCATTGAGCTCCACGTTTATTGTGCCATTCCAAAACAACGTCGCAAGAACTAGACGAATTACTCGCGGGTCCCATCCATAAGGAGGTTCTTCAAAAAAAGCACTAATGTCTTGTCCCGTATTATTCCTATCGTCCCGTTGTCTTACCTGTGAGAGGATCTGCGAAGCCACAGGACGATCTGTTAGAATCTCATTTTTGTCATCGATCAGTTCAAGATCTCTAAAAACCGATGGTAGCGGCGAACCCGTCCAGCCAAGAATCTTTCGAATGAGTTCATTCTCCCCTATAACTTGCACTGCCGCTAATTCGAACTCAGTAAAAATTTGCTGTATTATATCTCGAATTTTGGCTTTAACGATTTCAGAAGCGTCCTTTGAGTTCTCAATGAGCTGTTCTTCGCCTACGTGGATTAGCTTGCCTCTTTGTGTACCCCTTCTGAGTTTTCTCTCTAAGTCTTCTTCTAGTGCGATGAGGTTTTTTGTTGGTCGGTCTAATGCTTTCTGCTCTTCGCGTGACTGGGCTCTGTTCTGCTTCGTGCCAAGGACTTGTTTTGTCGCTATTATCCTCGTCACAGCTTGTTCAAATTCAGGGATAGCTTCTGAAATCCAGTAGAGTGTATCGTCGTGATCCAAGCTCTCTCTGAACAACCTTGTTTCAAGCGTCGGATCGTTAGCCGCGTAGTAAGGTGAGAAAAATTCAAGCTTGATGTATCCTTTCGACGTTAAGACTTCATTATCAGCCTCGACGATCACATCGAAAGCTTTGGTTCGGTAATTGCACGTGCCGTACTCTTTCAGGTCAGACTTCACTTTTTCAATAACGAACGTACGCTTGTCGCCGTTTAGTACAAAGGGCTCTCGTTCGTTTACTTCTTGGTCAAAGCTTCTTTCTACCTCAGTTAAGAAGCGATAGTTCCCTTCTTCACTTGAAATCCATTGTTCGGCGGTCAGTTTCTTGATGCATTCACCAACTAGGTTTTCGTGCGATGTTCTATTGGTTCCAAGCTGAGGATAAAGAACTGCGGCGATGTTTTCCAAAGTGCAGGGCACCCAATCCCTCACTTGTTGGAGGAGAAACAGCGCCTTCGCAACGTCAGCGATTCTAAGATAGTCAAACTGGCCTAGCTTTGCTATGTCGTTGCCTATTATGCTTTGCTGTTCAGATCCGATCGCTTTGAGCTCCTCCTCTATTGCATCATAAACAAGGTCGAAAGTCGCTAGCTTTCCTAACTCCCCATCAATCAATTTTCCTTTGCTAAAATCGTTCACAAGAAGTGACTGAACGACCGACAATACAGCTCTCTCCCTGCCTGTCATCTCACCAAAAATGCCACCTTGCGATCGTATTAGTCCTAGGATTTGCTGAATCAACCTGACGTGATACGGTAACAACGGATATGATTTCCTGAAGTCTTCTCGTTCGACGTGAGTCAGCAAAGCCTCCAATCGCGTAGGGTGCTTTATTGTCGCTGCCATTGACAAGACCCCAGAATAATCATCAAAGAGTTTTCTAATCTTGTCGCTCGCTAGACTTGTTTTGTCGAGCAGTCGCTGCTTCACAACCGTGTCGATGTTTTCAGGTACCAACTGATATTTCATCGGGAAGCGATCTCGTATCTTTTCAAATTGACCGCGCTGCTTCGCGATGCGAGGAAGAATCTCTTCAGGCGCTTCTTGTGCAGTCACAAAAAGCCACACTTTTCCATTTCCGTGTTGGGAGATCATCTCTGGAAGAATGTCAAGCTCTGCCAGACGATCAGCGTTCTCTCCAACGTAGAGTCCGACTTCATCAAGAAGCAAAACGATCCGTCCTGTCTCTGGGTCGAGGTTCAAAGCCTCCTCGTAAAGGAGCTTTGCCAATCTGCTAGGCTCAATCTTGAAATCGTGTTTTACGTCATCGATACTAGCTTGTGCGAGCGTGATATCCGAGTAATCTTCAGGCAAGACGTCCATGAGGCCGTGTACGAGAGCGCTTCTAGCGCGTGCCGTCTCTCTTAATCTGGTCCAATCAGATCCTGTTTGCGCGCTTACAGAAGAAAGAAAAGCCTCCCAAACACCTCGGCTGCGTAAATCCTTCTCAATTTCAGCGATCCAAAATACATCTGAAAAGCCAGTTTCCCGTAGGAGCGTCCTATAGATAATTCGCGTGATTCCGGGACCGTTTTGGCCAAATGTGTCATCATCGAGGAGGTTTATAAATATGGATCTGGTTTTGAGCTCTTTGGAAAGGATCGGTCCATACTCAAGGTCGTGTTTCTTGCAGAAGTACTCGGCCGCCCCGACTACGTCTGTATTCGATAGTTCGATCTCTTTGTTCGCGAGGACGTATCCTATTATCTTTAAAAAATGACTTTTCCCTGATCCAAAAAAACCAGATATCCAGCTGCATACGTCTGACGGCCGGCGCTGTCTGCTCTCTAAAAAGCCATCGATGATGTTGTCAATATCCTTTCGTATCTGCGGGGTAACAACATACTCCTCCACTTCGTTTCCTACGTCTTTGCGGTCTTGAAGACTGACTTTAACCACATAATCCGTCAGCCTCGTTGGATCGCGCTCAAAAACCTCGCCAATCTTCATATGTGTCACAACCACGTTCCGTGATAATAGCTCCTGCCTGCATACTGAAGGTCACCGAGCATTGGACCGTCTTTTCTCCCGGGAAACGGCAGAACGACCGTAGTGTGGATTACCGCTTCCATCTGGGAGAGAAGTGTAGATGGGTGGACGAATGGATATAAAGAACCTGCTCTTAGCAAGATTGTGCAATGAGAACGATCGCCCTTAAGCGCGACATTCAGCAGGGAAACCAGCTCCTTTGGCAGACGAATTCGTAGGTTTTCCTCAATATCCAAGAAAGTTTGGTCTTCTTCGTTCAATGTTTCTTCATCTAAATAGTCCAGATTCTGCAACGCTTCTATCAGGAGTTGAGACAGGTAGTGACAGTCGACTGAATGACCTTGATACTGCAACTCTTTTGCCATAATATCAAATTCGCGCAAGCATACTAGCTCATCGGTCGGAGCATAAGAGTATAGGTAAAACGGAACAGCCGTATGCCTCAACCTTTTCATAGTGGCTATAACCAATTGCTTCAACGTCTCCATTTTGTCTTTATCCCAAGCCATAAATCCACTCCTTTGGTGATTCGTAATGACTAGTGACTGAAATGATGTCACCAGCTCGGGCATATTCAATCCATCCCATTTCGTGACACTCTAGCAGAAGGTATTCAATCTCATCCGCATTTAGGAGGAGATCTTTCCATACAGGGAAATTGAATATCTGAATACCAGATATTCCCTCATTTAGAAGCCAGATGCAGAAGAAGGCGAATACTTCTTTCCTGACTAGCGGCTTTTTCAAATTCGTACGCGGCGATTTTTCCATAAGATCAAATTCGCGCAGAACCGCCAAAAAGTGTTGAATCCACCGCTCGACTACTTTAGGACTCCATGCTTGCATCTCCTGATGGGTGGCACCCTCCTGCTCAAAAAAGCGCATAACATCCGACTTTGACAGATTTGAACTTGTATTCGATGACGCAAATCTGGGCCATACCAAACAATGTGTTGCCTTACTAAGTAACGCATCGCCCCTCGTCACATATGGGAGCAACGATTGCGTTTTGGCCGTATATGATAAATCCCTGGTCACGAAAAGAGAAAGGCTCTCGATTTTTGGTAGCTCATCGGCATCGACATACCTTTTTCTGAAAGTCCGCAGTACTTTTTTTGTCCTGGCAGATGATCTCTTGTTCAGTATGTTGTCAGAATATGATAGGCTCCTTATTTCAGACCAGTCTGGGGTTTTTTGGTACTCCGCGAGCAGAATCAAACTCTCCTGAATTACCGCTCCACACTCTACCAACGAAGTATTATAACGCATGTTCAAAATAGAGCGTCCCCTTTAGCTAGCCTTGTTCAACTATTTCTATGACTTACATATATTTCAGTACGGTTAACTTATGCACAGACTTCTGAAAGAACTTCTGCTAATGCGATAGACCGGCAATCAAGCTTTTGCTCACTCTTTAATCTCCTGAGCATCACAGAGGTCACTGTAACTGCACGATCGACAGGTGTGATATGCGGGGGCCTCAGGAAATCGTTCTGCCAGAACGTCATCTATTATGTTCGCAAGCTGCATCTTCTGTAGTTCGACGTGTTCGCGGTCTGGGATATAGTCCACCATTTTCCCGTGTTTTACATAAAAGAGAGAGGCTTTAACCGGCAAAACGCCAAACTTCTCAAGGATTGCGAGGGAGTACACATTCATCTGGATGCTCTCCCTGATGCTCTTCTTATTCTCCGATTGATACCCTGTTTTGTAGTCGATTACGACGTATTGTCCGTCGGCAGTTCTTTCTATGCGGTCTATGACACCTTTCACCACCCGACCGTTAAGGGTAAACTGAAACTTCATCTCAGCGGCGACGACCTCGTTTTCGTTGCGCTCCCGCCATACTAAGAAGGTCTCGATCATATGTGCAGCGCGCTCCTTGTCCTCGCGTTCTTTTTGTCTCGTCGCATACGCAGCAGAAGACCAGAATTGCTCGAGGATCGCTGCAGCTTGCTCCTTTGATGGTGGGATACCTTCCAACTCTTGCTTAGTGAGGTGCTCGATAATCTCATGCACCACAAGTCCAAGGTTGAAGTAGGTTTTTGGGGCCGTGGGAACGTGCAGGACATAACTGAACTTGTACTGCGTAGGACAGGTGCTGTACGTCTGGAGCGCTGATGCAGAGAAGTGATGGTCTTCGCTTATCAAAGCTGCACGCTTTCCCTCAAAAAGTCGCTGCAGTTCGGAATCGGTCTCTTCAACCGTCAAGAAGCTAGACACGTCAAAATCCTCAAGCCGCCTTCCACTTTCCAGAAAGCGGAGTTTCTCGAGCTCAACGATCTTCTGGAGCGCTGCCTTCGGCTGCACGCTCTGGATAGCGTGAATGGCTTGGTCCTCAAGCCGCGTCTTCGCTTGTTCGATAGCGGTTTCGACCGTTCTAACATCCTGCGAGGACTCTTGGCGCACGTCCACGACCTGAACGCGCGGATTATCTTCAAACTCAAGCTCCTCGAGGAACTTTGAAGGCTTGGTCTTGTTGACGTTTTGGCCGTACCGCTCTGCGTAGGTTGCAAAAAGTTTCTGCTCAGCCCGCGTCATCGCTACGTAGAAGAGGCGGCGCTCCTCCTGCTGATAGAGCTCTTTCTCGTCGTCACCCGTCTTCATCCCCCTTGCGAGGTCGTTTGGCACGTAAAACGGCTTTTGCTGATACCGTAAGGGGAACCGGTTGGTCGCCGCGTCAACGATAAAAACGAGCGGAAACTCTTTGCCCTTGCTCTGGTGCACGGTCATGACCTTGACGCTATCGGTTTGTTCAGCTTCTTCAAGCTCTATATGGAATCCGCTGAGGAGGTCAAGATAGTCAAGAAAGTCGGTTACTGATGGCTGCTTCGTAATCGATTCGTACTCTTGTGCTATTTCGTACAGCTTGTTCAACAGCCGTAAGTCACGCCAGTTCTCGTCGTGGAGGCTCCGTTTGTACAGGTCCGTCGAACGCACAACAAGATCATACACGAGCTCCGATAGCGTGAGGCGCTCCTTTCGCTGCAACAGCAGCTCGATGGTACGCATGATTTCGCGTATGTGGTCTGCTTGTGTGGCGAGCAGAGCGGCCGCGTCCAGCATGCACTCATAAACGAAGTCACTCGATTCGTCTTCCCATGCCAATCGCTCTGCACACGCGTTAAGCCGCTGCACGTTCACTTCAGTCACGCCAGAGAGTTTCAAAATGCGATTAAGATGCACTCCTGCGAAGAGAGGGTTCTCGATGACGCGCAAATACGCGATAGCGTCGCGAATAACCGCCGTCGCGAAAAAGTCGATTTCGCCGACAAATTCACATGGTACCCCCCGGTTGCGCAGTGCCGCGTGGTACTTCGCCCCCTCCATGCGGCGCCTGCTTAGTATGACAAGGTCGCCGTACGTGAGCGCTCGCTCCTTGTTATCGGCTCGAGAGAAGAACGGCGTGCCAATCAATCGCTCGATTTGCTGCCACACAAATTGCGTCTCGGACTGCTCGTTTTCGCAGCGGGCAACGATGACCTTGTCTCCGTCCTGGTTGCGCGTCACAAGGGTCTTTTCCTCACGGTTGGGCGCGCTGCTCATTAGCTGGAGCGCGCAGATCAGGATGTTTCGCGAATTTCGGTAATTGTGATCTAGAAGCGTTTCCGTGCAACTAGCGAAGTGCTCCTTAAAATCGGTGAAGCTTGTCAGGTACGCCCCGCGGAACCGATAGATCGATTGGTCATCGTCTCCGACGACGCAGACGTTATCGCCAGCAAGCTGCTTGATGAGATAGAGTTGCGCATAATTCGTGTCTTGAAACTCGTCGACGAGGATATGCGTGTAGCGATCGCGGTATCGCTGCAAAAGCGTAGGCTTTCGGTCAAAAAGCACCGATGCCTCGTGAATCATGTCATCGAAGTCGAGAAGCAACTCCTTCCGCTTGTATGCGCCATAAGCTTTGTACACCTTAAGGAGGTCGTTGAGCTTGTTGAGGTACGCTCGCTCATTTGCTTCGAGCTGTTCGTTGCCCTTGCGTTGCAGGTATACCTCGAGTTCTTCAGGGGTGATAAGCTCATCTCTAAAGGCGCTGATCCCGTCAATGATCGATTCAACCACTTCTATCGCATTATTTCCGATTTCAATCTCCTCAAACCCAAACGCGTCTATGTTGCGCAGCCCCCACACAAGCTGGTTTGTCCTGCTGATCACGCCTGAGGCAAAGCTGATGCCCGAATCGAGGACATTGTCGTGAAGCACGTCGCAGCAGAACGAGTGGAAGGTGCCGGCCGTGATGTCAGAGGGGTCAATATGTCCCTCGAGCCGCTCGAGCATTTCGCTCGCCGCTTTGTCGGAGAACGTCAGGGCGAGAATGCTTTGGGGCTTGACGCCATTCTTAATGAGGTGTAGGATCTTTTCCGTTACCACCCGGGTTTTGCCTGAACCAGGGCCGGCTATGATGAGCTGAATGCCATCTTCTTCGACAGCTTCCTGTTGAGAGGGGTTGAGCAACATATTAAACACGTTGAAAGGAAAGATAAAGACTTAAAAGCGTTGTGCTTCGCTTCGTCTTTGTGCTTTTTTGCGTCAACTGGGCTATATGAGCAGCAGTTTCCCTGCTAACGTAAGGTCGTACCCGTTGGGGGTTTCTATAATCAGCGCTTGGTCCTTGAGGTCGCGAAGATGCGTGTACGTCATCGTCCTGCTAATCTCAAGCTCTTCCTTGAGTGCCTCAATATCGCTCTTGCCCTCGGAAATCATCCTCAAAAGGTTGTACTTAGTCCGTTGCAGCGTCCACGAGATCTTGGGCAGCGGCAATATGCCGTGCTCCTCCTCAGTGACATAAAAGACCTCTTTGACCTTATTCACGTTCTTAAAAACACCCAACAAGGCGCCTATTGAGGCGGTCTTTCGTCCGCCCGTGATGTTGACGAAGACCTGGTTGTTTTTGTCGTGCTCGCTTTTGATAAGGTACGTGACGAGGTCTACAAGGCTGAGTATGTCGTACCAGTTATCAACCTCTTTGATGTCGATGTCAATGACGTTTCCAAAGGTCGACGCCATAAGGTTCTCGACCTTCTTAACCTCCGAAGGTGGATCCGTCTCTCGAATCAGGATCATTCTCTTGATATTAAAGGTCTGGATGCCGATGATGAGGGGTTCGGACTCAAAACCAACCGTTGCAATCATTACGTTGACCATAAAAGATCTCCGGGTTAGAATATTTAATATCAAACATTAAAAGTGTATCTGTTTGATTTAAAGTGTGTTTTAGTGAAGATAAGTAATAATCTTCCTTTCTATTAAATCATTAGAACATAAATTCAATAAAAAATATTAAATAGTAATCAGCCATATTATCATTAAAGTCGTAGTAATTAGCCTGACTACGACGATCCTAGAAAGGAGGGATTCTCATATACACGCTTGATTATATCGCGCAGATCGAATTGGGGGAATTACAGCATTTCAAAAACGTAACAGCTGTTCCTTTGTTTCACACAGCGCCCGAGACGCTTACCTATGGCACGCTTGCTGAAGCGCTGCGCGATGGCGTCATAGTGGTGACTGAAGTCAATGCCGGGGGGTCAGTTCCCGATTTGAAGGTGATTAACGACGCCGACTCATCAATCCTTCTCCTCGACGGAGAGGAGCTTAAAGGGGCGAAGCAGAACCGAGTACTCAACGCATCGGTACTCATGGATGCTCACTCAGAGACCATAATACCGGTCAGCTGCACGGAGGCAGGACGCTGGGCCTACACGTCAGACACCTTCAAGGCGTCCGGATACGTGATGTCGCGGGACTTGCGGGCAAATCGTACAAGATCGGTGTCCGCGTCCCTTGATCGAACCCAACAATATCGCTCCGACCAGAGCGCTGTGTGGCGCGATATCGATCACATGGCTGAAGCTGCAGCCGTCGAATCCCCAACCAGAGCAATGGCTGACATCTACGCAGCGAAAGAGAAGGAGCTTGATGCCTGCCTCGATGCCTTTTCGCACGTGCCGAACCAGAAAGGGCTCATCGTCTTCGTCAACGGAAAAGTCTTGGGATTTGACCTTATCTCACGCGCCGCCGCCTATGAGGCGCTGCACCCCAAGCTCGTTAAGAGCTACGTGATGGACGCATTGCTGCAAAAAAAGAGTGGCCGCCGAAAAGCGACGCTTGACGATGGCCGCGCGTTTGTCAAAGAGACGCAATCATGTTCGCAAAAGAAGTTCAAATCAACAGGGCTCGGATGGGACGTTCGGTTTGAAGGAGGCACGATCGTCGGCTCATCGCTTGTGTACAACGAAACCGCCATCCATTCTGCGTTCTTTAGGGAACAACAAGCGACTAAGACTGGTCGAATGGCAAACTACTCGAGACGTGCTGAATACAGAACTAGGCACGAAGCATAAGCTTCTAAGTAGGTTTTAAAAACAGAGTTAGGTCAATTGAGGAGAGAGGAGAAGAACCAAATGAGCGAACAAGACAAGACGGTGCCATCCACGCAGTCTCCACGAAAGGAATCATTAGACGAACTGGTGTTCGCAGATCCTTGGCTTAAGAAGGCAACAAAGACAACGAAGCTCCCTGACGATGCTGTTTTTGCGTGTGCTTACGATCTGCATATAGTTGTTGACCTCATCGAAGAGGCTGCATTCTTTCGCCGAACCGAAACGAGCGATGAACTGTGGATAGCTTCAGGATTCGATCTTCCAATTGTGAAAGGTATCGTAGACGGAACCGCCACCCCTAACGACCTTGTAGGAACAGACGTGTTTAAAATCGGTCGCGTGTTTGCAGTACCAAAGAAGGATGACGAGTCGAGCTCTTGTTTGACTCTTCTTGACCGTCTTTTCCGCGCCTACGTTGGTTTCTGCAGTCCTCAAGGGTTTCTCGCTGCTGGCATCATCAGTGAATCAGCTTATAACAATCTTGTAAAAAGAATCGAACAAGAGTTAGAAGAGAATTCCCAGAAGGCACGAGAGACAGAAACAGAGATTATCCAGGTTGCACGGGAGCTCGGGCTTTGTCCTAAACCTACTGGTACTGGTCCCACTCATTGGTGGGCACAATGTCCAGCGAGGATAGGCCATCTATACATCGATGCAGCGTTGAACTATTGGTGGTGCGGGTGGTGCCAGCGCAATGGCTCGATGGAAGAACTCCGAGCATTTGTAAAGGAACGCAAAGATGGCAAGCAAAGGGGTGGGCGGACGCAGCAGTATGCGCCAAAGAATTGGGACTATGATAGGTTAGGCAGACCAGACGTGGTCTCGATGGAGTTAGAAGGTGTTGAAAAGAGTGATATCATGGGTTTCCAAATCAAAGAGTCCGACGCCAACCTTTTGGCTTCCGTCCTGCGCGACCTGATCAACGAAGGAAAGGCCGAACAGGCCGCCGTCATCGCCCGTTTGCTCGAAGATCCGGAATGCGCCGACCCGGAACGCTGGCTTCTCCTCGGCCTGCGGGCCGCGCATGCCGGCGACCTGGATTCGGCCGAGACGCGCTTCAAAAAAGCCCTCGAGCTCGGCGGCCGGAATCCGCAACTGTACTACGAACTTTCGACAGTCCTCGCGCTGAAGGGAGAAGACCCCCAGGCGGTCGTCTGGGCAGAAAAGACCGTCGAAGCGGCTCCGGATGTTGCCATCGGATACTTCCACTTGGCCCGACTCCACGCCGCGAAAGACCGGATCGACGAAGCCCGCGGCGTTTTGCGGAAAGTGATGGATTCCGAGGACTTTTCCGAGGAAACCAAGGACGAAGCCGGCAAAAAGCTCGGCCTCATCTTCATGAAGGCCCAACGCTATAAGGAAGCTGTTCCGTATCTTCAGAAGGCCGCCCTGACCGAAGAAAAAGACGCCGACCTTTGGATGAACCTGGCCCATTGCTACTCCCGGGCGGGCAACCTGGAAGGCGCGCTCGAGGCGTTCCGTAAAGCCGTCGCGATCGACCCTTCGCCTTACAACTTGTATGGGCTCGGCGATTGCCTGCTCGCGCTCGACCAGAACAAAGACGCCATCACGATCCTCGAAAAAGCCGTCCGCCTCCAGCCCAACTACGTCATGGCCAACTACGACCTCGGCCGGGCTTACTACGAGGAAAATCGATACGAGGAAGGCGTCGCCGTGTCCAAGCGGGCTCTCAGTGACGATCCGGAAATGAAATACCAGCGCTCGAACCCCGGTCTCGGAGCGACTACGAACCTGGGACTCTGTCTGATGGAAAGCGGTCGGGGCGAGGAGGCCCTGACGTGTTTCGACAAGAACATCGGCCTGATCGTATCCTCCTTTTTCAATAAGGGTTTGACCCTATACCAGATGGACCGGCCGAAGGAGGCCGCCGTCTGGTTCCGGAGAGTTCTCGAGATCAAGCCGAACGACACTTCGGCCCTGAACCTTCTCGGCCAGGCCCTGGACGCAGACGGAAAATTCTCGGAGGCCGTGTCCTGCCTCAAAAAAGCGATCACGATCGACCCGGAATATGCGTTGGGGTATTACGACCTCGGCGTCATCTTGAGCCGGAAGAAGGACGGGAGGGAGAAGGCGATGCGATGTTTCAAGAAAGCGATTTCGCTCCCGTTGCGGGAACCGTTCCCAGCGTATGCAATCTATTCGATCGCATGTCTCCACGCCCTCGCCGAGCGCAAAAAAGAGGCTTTCGACTCCCTGGAGCAAGCCCTGGAGAAGGGATATCCCAATCGCAAGTACATCGACGAGGATAAGGACTTGGACTGCATCCGTAGGGATGCCAGATTTACGGAGATGATGGAGAAGTATTTCGGGAAGTGAGGCCGCCCACTACGCAAGGCGAATGCGGAGCTGGAATAATGCCGCACGCGGAGCTGCAGCTTTCCCGTGCGGATACGGCGAAGCTTTCTGTCGGGACTCACATGTTCCAGATCAGCTTTCCAGGCGATGCAAAATACGCGCCGGCAGAGTATGTGATGGAATTTCAAGTAGTGAATGCGTAAGTATCGACCCAGACTGGCAATTACGCTAGCCATTGCCACTGTTGTGTTTCATTGTCCGCTGAGATAAAATGAAAACTGCAACGCAAACGGACTGGAAAACCGAAGCACTTCCATCAAAGCGCACGGCCATTGCCCTCAATCGACGTTTCTCGGAAATCGAGATGCGTCAAATACACAAGGGACTTGTTCCTCAACAGATGGAAGACAAGTGGTTCGTCTTCTGGGAACGTGATGCGTTATATTTCCATCGCAGTTGGACAGGTTTTTGCTTATATGTCGTTCGGTTCATCGAAGATGGTGACTCATATGTGATGATCGAAGCAGATGTGAATCGAGACCCAGAACAATATAAAGAAACCAGCGATAAAAGAGACGCGGAAATGATCTCGTACCTGATTGATGTGCTTCTCCTTCATCGGCCAGCCGTTTTTCCGAGTGACGATCCGTCTATCAAGAAGCGAGTAATAACGGAATGGAGCCTAGTTGGGAGGGCTATGTTCGGCCAACATCCCTTTAGTAGAGGGGCTGATGATGGCTTTTATTTTCCTATTTGTAATAAATGCGTTCGCTATCACCGAAATCTAAGTGAGAGCGTAACCTGCGATATACACTCCGACCTCATACCGCGTGGGATACTGGCCGGCGATGAAACGTGCGATCAATGGAAAGGTGAAGAAGGCTGACTCTCACTCTTTTTTCAACGGAGGCTTTTAAGCTCAAAAAGTGGTGGTGCGTGCTTATTCAAACCACCAGTGAAGGGCATCTTGCTGCGGAGACCAATTCTTACGGTGAGCTTCCATCCCTACAACTTGCGGTAGACGCCGCCGCGGCGTGCACATTCATCGCGTAACCAGGCCCGATCGACGCTCTGCGAGAGGTCACGACCATTAAGCACGACTGTAAGCGGTCCGCTGCCAAGGGCTGTCACTTGATCAACTGCCCAGACGATGCTGTCGACGATGAGCTCATGCGGGTTGCCGAAAACCCCGCCGCCGATCATCGTGAGTGGCACTCTTTTTTTGCCGAGGTCCACCGCCGCCAAGAGCGTGCCGAGGTACGCAGCACGCAAAAGCTGCCGGCAGAGCGCCTCCGCCGGCCCGGCGATGGCCTCCCCCTGCCCATACCCGCCCGTAGCGAGAGTCGAGGTGAAGACCTGGGCTATCCGCGGTTCACCTTCGACCACCCCGTCCCTCGAGTAGCCGAGAACGACCTGTGCATCGTCGTGCACGCCGACACGGATCTGATTGAAGTTCTGCTCAACTGCAGCAGCGGCCACGCCGAGGTCTCGGATTCGCGAGGCCTGCAGGTAGCCGTTTTTCACTCGGCCAAGATCGGCGGGCAGCGCTTCGGCCAGGAGGTCGATCTGATGCGTGAGCGACTGCGTGAATCTTCCGCCTCGGCCATCTGGTGCGGCGTAGTGACGTACGAGCGTGGCGGGGAACGCCGACAAGGCCGCGCGGGGACCCTGCGTTCGGTCGTATAGATAGTCCGCGACGTCAACCAATCGCGGGCCGGGGGCTTCTAAACAGTTGAACTGCGAGGCGACCTGAAAGAGCGTGGAGGCAGGAGCCATTGCCTGTAGGGCCCCGATGTCGGTGACCGGATCCCGGCCCTCAATCACCGAGATAGTAGGAGTGGGCGATCCCTTTGCAGCGCGCTTTATGACTGATGCTTCCAACTCGCCGATGGACGGGGTCGCGAAGCGTCCGCCGCAGTACCGCTGGTCCCCGGCCTCCACCGTCGCCAAGTCTGTCGGGTCGAAGCTGATCGAGCTCTGCAGCGCGCGCTTCACCTCTTTCTCGACATCAGCTACCAAGTTGATGTCGCCCTTACCCTTCGAAGCCAGAACACGTGCCCTCGCGGCGTTTAGCTCGGTAGGGTCCGTCCCGAGAATGGCTTCCAGCAGATCTTTGCTCGCCACGCTCTCCACTCCCTGTCGTGCCCGTGCTTATTACACGGCCTTTTTCGTGTTGATTGTTTTTGTGCTTATGAACATGGTGGTCACCGCCTTTTTCATCTTTTTTCTAGTGTTGGCGTTTCTGTAAACTGGAAAAGAGTTGAAGATGTGTAGAATTAGGATTAGCGTTAATATTGTGGGTGATTATCGTCGTGGTGCTACTATATGCCCCATTTTGTTTTTTATCGGGGCGTTGATACTTTGCTCACCACTCGGTATTCTCTTCATAGTATTAGCAAGATTATATGCAGTATTCTATGTAGGCGGTGATTGAGGTCATGGTACTCTTTGCAATAAATTGACACAAACAGTTATGGCACTTCGAATCGCCAAAGCTCAAGAACAAACAATAGACTCGCCAGAGCATTGAAGGGGAAAAATGCATGGTAGGAAAAGACCTTCTCGTAGAGCTCTTTCAAGCGGCTGAAATGCGCCGCTGGAACGACAAGCTGTGTCCCATCCCGCTCACCGAACTAGACAAACAAGCACACAAGATGACNNCCTCACCCTCACCGATATTAAACCACAGGTCTTCGAGAGGATCAAAGCCAACAAAGAGACATTCACGGAGCTGAAAAATGAGGTCTATGCCCGCTTCACACCCCTCATCGCCGACCTCGATGGCTTGGACGAACGATTCGAGGCGTACCTTTTCCATCCGCAGGACTCCATCAACCGAAAGACCCTCGACGCCGCCCACTTCTACGCAACCAAGTGGGAGTTTGACATCATCAAACACGAGAACTGGAACGACTACGAGATCGACGAGATACAGCGCAGCCTGCAGCGGCGGCAGGAGGCACTCTCTGACGTGGACGGGCTGCAGAAGCTCGCCCTGTTTCCGACCTACCGCAGCTTCGTGGACTTGTGCGGTCGGCTTCGGTTCCAAGTGCGGTGGGGGCAACTGTACCGTATTCCGCGCACCTCAGTGCTAGGCCATATGCTTATCGTTGCCATCCTATCGTACCTGTTTTCCCTTACGATTGACGCCTGCCCGAGGCGGCGCACCAACAACTACTTTGCCGGCCTCTTTCACGATTTGCCTGAGGTGCTCACCAAAGACGTCATCAGCCCCGTCAAAAGGGCCGCCACCGGCGTCGACCGCTTTGTGAAGGAGTTCGAGCGAGACGAGATGCAACGGCGGATTTATCGACCAAAGCTTATCCCACAGGCGTGGCAGCCCGAGATGCGTATGTTTACGGAAGACGAGTTCGCCTCAAAAGTGACAGTTGAAGGTAAGCTGCAGAACACGACCTCTGACAGGATAACCGCGTCATACAACCAAGACCGATACAATCCGCTCGACGGAGAGCTCGTCAAAGCAGCCGATGACCTCGCAGCGTTTATGGAAGCGTATTTGGCCTTGCAGAACGGTATCTCGAACGCACAATTGCGAACCGCCGTTCGAGAGAAGAGCTTGTTCTATCGCCATAAGGCGATTGCTGGCATAGACTTCGGCAAGGTGTACAAAGGTTTTCATTAGATCGCAAGGTCGGAGACACAAATGCTCGGCACGCAGCGATTCATCAAACAACAAGCATAGCTTATTGTCAAGCGCGATGAAATTGGCTGCGACATAGGCAACTTCTGCACGAACTGCGGAAGAGAAGCTCTCCTTTTTGGAACGGCACGATAATGACGCGCTTGCAGCGGATGCAGCAAGACCCGCATAAACACGCGCCGGGCGTAGCTTGCCGACCTCGAGCAGACAGTCGCCGCATCCCGGACGTCGACGCCGGACCTTTGCGCATCCGGCGACATTCGACGTTAAAAAAAGCTTC
>PMIN01000235.1 GCA_003158275.1 Methanobacteriota archaeon | reverse complement strand
TCGTTTGGCGGCATATGCGTCTAAGGAGTTTGTGACTACTGCGCCCATGGTGACATCACTCAAGGTGACGTCGTCGATTTTCGGTGCATAGGCGAGCGACGAGCAGAAGTACGGAAAACCGATAGCGACGTTGGTGGATCCGTCGACCGGATCGAAGATGAACGTGCACTGCGGGTCGTCTCCAATGGTGTGGTCGCCCCACTCTTCTGAGACAATCCGCGCGCTGATCTCTCTGGCGAGCAGCTCTTCTTGCAGCGTTTGCTCAGCAACGAGATCGAACCTCCGCGTCACGTCGCGCTCTTTCTGCTTTGTTATCGCGGAGAACTCTGTCTCCGTTTTGACGAACGCAAGCACGGACTCCATTGCTCGCGTAGCCATGGCCACGATGCTATCAAGTTCCATCAAAAAGTCGCCTTATCTCCTTTACGATAACTTCGGCTGCATCGGTCGGCGCAACGCGCTCGCTGTCTATGGTCAATTCCGGGTCTTCGGTCTTCTCGAATGCTACGTTCACCCCAGGCACGGCGGCCTCTCTTGTGTGCGATTTCTCATAAATGCCCGATGGTGTGAACTCTGTCACCCGATGTGCCTCGCGCTGCACGCACGTGTCAAGCGAACAGCTGACATAAACTTCGGCGAAACGGGGTATGAGTCGACGGGCGAGATCGCGATAGCGTTTTCGGTTTGCGGTCGCGTCAATGATAACGTTTACCCCACACTCGGTAAGTACCTTCGCCGTGTACGCGAGAAACGCGTAGACGATATCGCGTTCTTGCTCTGAATACGTCGGCTGGGGAGTAACGATAATCCTAATCTCGTCAAGTTGCAGTGTTTTCAGCCTTTCGTCCTTGAGGCCGTCGGCAACTTCTCGTGCAATAGAGGTTTTGCCGCTTCCGGGAAGTCCAGTAATCCAAATAGCCCAGGCCATTGTCAAGCGTCACCCTATAGGATCAATCTTTTAAGAGCGCGTTGACGTTCTTATAGTCGAACGTTTCGGCTTCAAGCACGTTTCGCACGAAGTTGAACAGCCTCTGTCGCACCTGCTGATCGATGTTCGGATACCAAATGGGGCTTGCCACAACAAGCCCTCTGAAAGCATAGAATGGTTGTATAACCTCAAGGAGTTCGTGATCTTGCGTCTCCTGCAGGTAGTTTCGCATGAACGAGTCAAACAGCGTCTTGAACTCTCTTGTAAGCTTCCCGTACTTCTGGATTGAATAAAAGAGATAGTTCACGCTTAACGACGTCACGTCATCGGCGGCTTCTCCGAATTCTCCGCGGCTCCTGTCGAGAACAGTAAAATCGGTACCGTCTCTGAACATGATGTTCCACGGGTGATAATCGCCGTGGACCACGCAGAGTCGATGCGCGCGATCTTTTAGCGCATATCGCCAGTCAATGCAGCGCTTTTCGAGCAGGCGGAAATCATCTTGCGAAAATGCGTCGAAGTTATTCGGGTAGCTATCGATCAGGCCCATAATAAGCTCGCCGTGACCTATGAGCTCGCGTATGCGGCGCGTGTAAAGAACGGGTTCATCGCGTTTCACGGCGTGTGTAGCGACGAGGTAATTTGAGAGCGCTTCCGCTCGGGCCACGTCGAGATCGGTGAGCGTGCCCGAGTCGCTAATGGTATTAAGGTCGAGGAAGTACTCGGTTCCCGTGACCAGATCCATCAGGATGAAGTACTCGTCGGCGTCTCGGGCAGATCGCATCCTTCCGTCACGGGTGAAGTAGCCCACGTCGAAAGCGCGAACGTGCCGAGGGAGTAAGCCAAAGGTGGCGTGCTGCCAGATAAGTATCTGGGCCCGGTCAGAGAAGTGATCGTGACCAAAGCCGCCCTCACGTCGCATTGACGAAAGCACAACGGATTTGAGCACGCCGTCGAGCGAAAACGTAATCTGGTAGGGCCTTCCATAACCAAAGCCTTTAAGCTCCTCGGTTGGGTGACCAAGTTCGCTGACCTCCACGACGTTCGCGTCGCTTCCAAATACGTCTTTTACATAGTCATCGATCGCGGTCATCGGTAAAGTTTCTTGCATTCGAACCTCTCCCCTAAAGCAACGTGCGCACAGATGAGCTACGTTCCGAGCGTCCACGAGTGGAGGTACGCCTCCTGCTGCGGGGTGAGTCGCTCAATCTCAATACCGATCGCACTAAGCTTCAGTATAGCTACCCGTTTGTCTATTGTCATCGGCACACTGTGCACCGAGTTGCTCAGATGCGCGTGATTTTCGACGACGTATTTAACGCACAGTGCCTGGTTCGCGAAACTCATGTCCATAACCTCGGGTGGGTGCCCGAAAGCCGCTGCGAGGTTGATCAGCCTCCCCTCTGCAAGCACATAGAGCGTCCTGCCATCGGGCATTCTATACTCATCCACGTTCTCTTTGACATTCGTCGTGCTTGTCGCCATCCCCTTGAGCGCTTCCAGATCGAGTTCTACGTTGAAGTGTCCTGAATTGCAGACGATAGCCTGGTCTTTCATAACCTCGAAGTGCTCCCCTCGAATTACTGACACGTCGCCGGTGACCGTGATGAAGAGATCTCCGATCCGCGCTGCATCGCGCATCGGCATCACTCTGAAGCCGTCCATTGCCGCCTCAAGGGCTTTTCGTGGTTCGACCTCGACAATAACCACGTTCGAGCCGAGGCCTTTTGCGCGCGCTGCGACGCCTCGGCCACACCACCCATAGCCGACGACGACTACGACTTTTCCGGCAAACAAGAAATTTGTCGCATTCATGATGCCGTGAAGGCTGCTTTGTCCCGTCCCGTACCGGTTGTCAAACATCATCTTGGTTTCGGCATCGTTGACGGCGATCACAGGATATTTGAGCGCGCCTTCTGCCGCCATTGCCCTCAACCTGATGACGCCCGTTGTCGTCTCTTCGCAGCCGCCTATCACCGCGCTGAGGTATTCGGGATGATCATTGTGGACCGTGGCGATAACGTCCGCGCCGTCGTCAAGCGTGACATGCGGCCCGATCTTGAGTGCCTCTTCTATGCACGCATGATACTCAGCGTCGCTTTCGCCGTGAAAGGCGCATACCGAGATCCCATCGTTTGCGAGAGCAGCGGCGACGTCGTCTTGTGTGCTGAGAGGATTTGAGCCTGTGAGGGCGACATTCGCTCCTCCGGCGCTGAGCACACGGATAAGGTTCGCGGTTTCGACCGTAACGTGAAGACACGCAGTAATGTTAATGCCATTAAGTGGTTTTTCGCGCGCAAATTCACTCTTAATATTCTCAAGAACGGGCATGTGCCTGCGAGCCCATTCAATTCGTCGTTCCCCTGCATCAGCGAGGTTTATGTCCTTAATTATGTTCCTCATGCAAAATTCCTCATCTGCTTTGCAGTTACCTCCGGCAACCGTACGCTTTATATAGGTACCAATAATAAAGGCCTACCGGTAAAAAGGTTGTCAATCGTGGAGCGAATAGAAGAACGATGTCTGAGAATCGTTTTTTGTTTACATCCGAATCAGTAACGGAAGGGCATCCCGACAAGATCTGCGACCAGATTTCGGATGCCATACTGGACGCGATTATCGAGCGCGACCCTAAGAACGCGCGAGTCGCGTGCGAAGTCGCAGTGACTACGGGGCTCGCGGTGGTGATCGGTGAAATCACGACCAGTTGTGCCGTCGACATACCACGCGTGGTGCGTGATACGATCCGCGAGATAGGCTACGTCGATTCGCGATTCGGTTTCGACTGCGACAACTTTGGGATTATTGTATCGATCAAAGAACAGTCTCCGGATATTGCTCAAGGGGTCAACAGGTCGCTTGAGTGCAGGGTTACTGCCGTGGGTGACGGTGAAGTCGACCTCGAGTGCGCGCAGATGTCCGCGGACGTAGATGAGGATGTCGAACTCGGCGCGGGCGATCAGGGGATGGTCTTCGGTTATGCCACGAATGAAACTCCGGAGCTGATGCCGATGCCGATCCTGCTTGCTAATAAACTTGCGCTGAGGCTCACTGAGGTCAGGAAGTCGGGAGAACTAGACTATCTCGGCCCTGATGGCAAGACACAGGTGACGGTGGAATACGTTGACGATAAGCCTGTTCGAGTCGACACGATAATAGTATCTTCGCAGCACGCTCCGGACGTCGAGCTTGACACCATCAGATGCGATATTCAGGCCAAAGTGATCGACGTGGTTGTCCCACCCGATATGCTCGATAAGGACACAAAGGTTTACGTCAACCCCACAGGTCGGTTCGTGATCGGAGGCCCCAAGGGCGATGCTGGCATGTCGGGGCGTAAGATCATCGTGGATACGTACGGAGGAATGGCGCGCCACGGCGGGGGCTCTTTTTCGGGAAAGGATCCAACAAAGGTCGACCGATCGGCAGCGTACGCGGCTAGGTATATCGCGAAAAACGTTGTTGCGGCTGGACTCGCCGACAAGTGCGAGATCCAGGTCTCGTATGCAATAGGCGTAGCTCGACCTATCGCGATATACGTCAATACGTTCGGCACGGCCAGCATATCTGAGGCGTCAATCTCTGAGATTATCAGGCGCCGTTTTGCACTCACTCCGGAGTGGATCATCAATACACTGCGACTGCGACGTCCGATCTACCGACAACTCGCCGCCTATGGGCATTTTGGTCGCGCTGATCTCGATCTGCCGTGGGAGCGGACCGACAGTGTGAAGGCGCTACAAAGCGACGCGAATGCGGCCAAAGCGGCGCCTAAAGCATCGAGCTAGGCGAAGATTGCTGGTGGGGATAGTATCTGGTTCACAACTGAGCGCGCTCGCGGAGGTTGCCTATTGAAGATAGGAATGTTGGGACCCATCTCGTGGAGAACCCCGCCACACCGTTACGGGCCCTGGGAGACTGTCGTCCATTACCTGACCGAAGGCTTGGTCGAACGAGGCTACGACGTTACGCTCTTCGCAACCGGCGACTCTGTCACGAAGGCAAAGCTTGAGTGGGTGTGTCCTCATGGATTCTATGAAGATGAATCGCTTGACGCTGGCGTCTATCAATGGCTCCACATATCAAACGCCTTCGAAAAAGCGCACGAATTCGATATTCTTCACAGTCACTATGACTTCTATCCGCTGACCTTCTCACGGCTCACCGATACTCCTCTTCTTACGACAATACACGGATTCTCTTCAGATCGGATTCTGCCCGTGTATAGAAAGTACTGGGATAATTATTACGTGTCCATCAGCAACGCCGATCGAGCAGAAGGCCTAAACTATGTTGCCACCGTGTACAACGGGATCGACGTCGACTCCTTTGAGTATGGCGACGCCCCCGATGATTATCTTCTGTTCTTCGGACGCATATCGCGTGACAAGGGGACGCACCGCGCCATTCAGGTGGCAAAAGAAACCGGAATGACGCTGAAAATTGCCGGACTCGTCGCGAGCGAGCATAGCGCCTATTTCGAGACGTGCGTCAAGCCTGAGATCGACGGGGAGCAGATACAGTATCTCGGCACGGTGGACGAAAAAACGAGAAATGAGCTTTTCAAGCAGGCATATTGCAGCTTGCACCTGATCTCTTTTGCTGAGCCGTTTGGTCTTACCCTAATTGAATCTCTGGCAAGTGGCACGCCCGTCATTGCCACAGACAAGGGCAGCGTGCGGGAGATACTCATCGACGGAGAGACAGGCTTTATCGTTAAGGGCGTGCGCGACGCGATCGACAAAGTGGGCGAGGTTGACAGCATTCGAAGGCAGCGGTGCAGGAGTCGCGCGGAGCGATTTGATGTGGATCGCATGGTCGACGGGTATATCAGCGTCTATGATACGATCATGGAGCGTGAAGCCGAGCGCTCGGCTCGCTAAGTGATGAGCAACAACAAGCTACGGCGCCTCTACACACGCGTTTTACCTAATGAAACGGCTGCGCTCTTCTTTTACGCATCGCTTGCAGTCTGCATCGCGGTTTGGAACGTTAACGTTTTCATCAACGATGAGGTGACACTCGCGGCGGAGCTCTACAATCTTGGTCGTGGGACGCTCTGGATCCAAACGCTGCCTACCAAGCTCTACGAAGGCCTCAGTTTTGGAGCATCAGCGCCAATCCTTGGGTTCCCCTTCCAGAGCCATACGTACGGCTTTTACACGGACGCCATTCCGGTCTTCGCGTCCCCGTTTTACGCGTTCATTTACCTCATCAGCGTCACGGTCGGCATCAGGCTCTTCTTCGCTGCTCTCTGGTCGTTTAGTGTATTCATGGTGAGCTTGCTTCTGGGAAGGCGTTGGGATCGGCCACGACTCGGTCGCGGCCTTGGCGCGTTTGTTGCGCTTACCCTCTTCATCATCAATGTCTACATCGGCACTCGTCTGCCGCCGCTTGTTTTTGACCAGTGGGGCGCTCTTATGGCTATCCAGCTGTTCAATATCTTGGCGACCGCGGCCATCGTCCTCCTTTCGTTGCGAATCTTCACGCGGTACTTCGCTGATGACCGCGTAGCCGCCTTTGGAGCTGCGTTTATATTGATCGCGACGCCCCTTACGTTCTGGGCGGTCTCAGCGAAAGACCACACAGCATCGATCTTGCTCATCACAGCGAGCGTCTGGAGCCTCTACACGTATTTGCTGGACGGCAAGCAGCGCTATCGCTACCTCTCTTACATTTTTGTCGGGCTTTGCTTCTGGGTGCGGGTTTTCGACGCCATTCCGCTCCTCCTGGCCATCATTCTGACGGATTTGTTGACCTCAACAGCGAGAATTAAAGCGGTGATCACGGGCGCGGCCACGGTGCTGCTCGGGATGATCCCGTACTTCATCAATAATTACCTGCTGTTTAACAACCCTTTCTTGTCGCCCGTTTATCTCAGTGCCCTAGTAAACTCGAACCAGGCATCGCCGAGCAACTCAACCACTGGTTCTGCACTTTTGTCCGCGATCAAAATTCTGTCTACGTTCTTTTTGCAGACGTTGAATCTGCAAACCGCGCCGAGCTGGCCCCAAAACCTCTATCACGTACTGTTCTACGTCGACATGCCAGTGACGCTCTCAGTATTTCAGATATGCCCATTGCTCATAATTCCCCTCTTCGCTGCTGTCCCGTACGTCGTGCGAACGCTGCAGAGACTGAGGGCAGGGTCGGCGCACCTTAGGATAGAGAGGAGCCGCGCAGTCGCAGTCACGTTTTTCATCTGCATCGTCGGGAACCTCGTGCTCTACGCGCCTTTTGGCGTAAACCAAGGATTTGGCCTTGATATGCGCTACTTTCTGCCGCTTTATATCCCGCTGCTCTTTTTCACGCTCGCAAGCATACGTGAGGTTCTTGTTCAAGCGTCGCATATTAAACAAGCATTTGCCGCTGCGTGGATCGTACTCAGCGGAGCAGTGCTCGGGTACGCGGCGCTCTTGGCGCCCGCAGTAAGCGCCCTTATCGGAGCGTTTAGCTTCTCGCTGATCCGGACGCTTGGGGTCGTTGTCGCAGCCACGATGGCTTTCTTCGTGCCGTACTTCGTAGGCTACAGGAAGCGTCTGAAAGACCTGGCAATCCTTGTGGGATTTGCGACGTTCGTCTCGTCGTATTGGCTGTTTATCGCCTGCATGATATGGCAGAAGACTCCGATAGGAGTCCCCCGTCCGGGAATGATGCTCCCTGTGATGGAGATCGTCCATCGCGTCATCATGTCGGCGATTGCCTCCTAGGCCGATAGGTGAGAATCGCGAAAATACCGCCTAGCGGCCGCGACGGCGTTGATCCCTTTCGTACCTCACCCTGCGTCGCGAACCCTTTCGCACGGCTTCGCCGTCTACGTAGTCGTACCGATCGAGAAATCGGTCGAGTCGAGAGCGAAAGCTATCTGAGGATCTGTGTTGTGGCCGGACTTCTCGTCTGAAATCCGAAGGACGGCTCGGTGGCGCGTATTCTGACATCTGCCGCGTTTGAGGGGGAGTACGCTGATCTGACGGCCTTTGTTGAGCAGGCGGCCGCGGCGGGGGTGAAACAACTGGACGCTGATCTGACGGCCTTCGTTGAGCAGGCGGCCGCGGCGGGGGTGAAACAACTGGACTCTGGCGCACGGCGCGCTGGGCACGTGGAGTGGGTCGTCGTTGCTCGATCGCCGAACGGTTGAGCCCCACCAGAAAATAGTACGCAAAGAGCACAAGTCCGCTTAGCGCTGCGAAAAGTGGTGCATCTGGTATGTTAAGGGTTGTTGCTGCTCCAAGTGCAAGGATTGGGTACCCGAGTACGACTACCGTGTGCGCAAAGCTTTGTGTGAGGCCGAGGGCGTAGTAGATCAGCAAGGTCGGAACAAAGAAGATGCCGAAGAACGACACGATTTGAAATAGGACAGAGAGTGTGTAGAACCCTGCCGGCTCGGAAGGATTTGCGCTATATATCACGAGCACCAGGAGAAAGAACAAGAGATAGATGATCGCGGCCAAGCTCGCTAGATCTGACAGACCGAAAAATGATTCGTCTTTTTCGTATCGTCCGTACCGGACTGGACTGGTGTCGGCTTCGCGCATTAGACCACGTAGTGTTAGGTGTTTCGGCGTATTTAAACAGTTTCATCGCTCGCTGTTTGAGTGAGTTCGTCCCCAATACGCTGTTCGCTTGGAGCAGGATTATAAAGCCGTTTCCAAAAAACAGGCAACTCAGGGCCGATATCTCCCCCTGTATGGCGCAAAGCAAAGAGACGGCCGCGTCGCCCAAAAAGTAAGTAGTTATTGTATGATTTTCGTGATCAACGAAATATCATCAATAAGGGTTTGCGTGAATTCCTAAAGTCGTACTTCGCTGGTAGACGCTGGAATGCCTTTGATCGCCACGGCGAACACTTCGACTGCGTGCGAAGTTGGGCATCGGCCAGGTGATAAGACGTCACGCGCGCCTTGTCAATCGATAGACCTATCACGGCATCGAAAGCTGTCAGGTGTTAAGGCGCCTAACACGCGTTTGATCTTGGAGCGTTGAGAATCGGATAATATACGCCGGAAGCGTGTAACGCAAGGAAGTTTCCACCGGCCGTACGTGCTCTCTCCTGTGATCGTAGCGGGCACTAGCGATACACTTTCGCCCGACGCACAGGTAACCTATACGGGCTACTTCGCAAAAGGAGCAATAACCAGTGGCATATCCATCGCCACGGCGATTCGCCCCTCACTGAAGTTGAGCTATACGTGTTCGATGCCCGGTTTAGCGAGAGGGGCTGTGATCGTGTCCAGTCAAAATGTGGAACTCCAGTTTCCAGAAATCCTTTCGCAAAAGAATTCGACATCCGCCGTGTATCCTCGAGCTGTTGCGTCACGGCGTGCCTTCTAGTATACAGTGCGACACGGCGCACTTGATTCTCGTGCGATATATAGTGACAAAAGGCCTCAGCGACGTGCAAGGGAAAAAAATGGCGCAGACGATGATGCGGAATTCGGTCTTCTTCGGGAGCACAAGGCAGGTAAGCGACGCCCAGAAGTTTGTGGAAAGCCTTTCACGGGCTCGAGAGAACCCCCAGGCGTACTGCTGGAACTGCCAGGATATCTGGTCGAGCAAGGGACTACGGGAGCGCCCGGCGTGCACGGGCTGGAACTGCGAGTACTATCAAGCGAGACCAATCAGAGAACCGAACTACGAACATCGCGAGGACGAAGCTTCAATGGAAGAAGAGATCATGACGTATCTGCTTAACGATCCGAACAGCATCGCCCAAGGGCTAAGGTTAGGGCTTCGCTCGGAGGGATTCGCGGATGAGTACGTATCCACTGGGGGCATTCGTTTGCCTTTTAATCGCGTATTGTGGCACGCGTGTCACTATCTCGCCTATCACGACCGACAGATACGATGCAGCGCAATCTTGAGCCTCCTCTCTCGAAGTCCTGAAATGCGTCCGTACATGATTGAGATAGCGCGACATGCGCAGCGGCTACGGAACCGTGCATCGTGCCAGCGTGCCACATTTATAAAGTACCTGAGGATCACAAACGCACGTGGGGCGCGGCTCAGAGGGCAAGAACTCGTTCAAATGGCCGAAACGGCTCTAGCTTCGAGCACTCTTCCGCTTGAAATCGTCTTGAGAACCCTAAAGGATCAATCGAACACGTTGTTGTTTGAAGCGAGCGATAAAACGCGTACCTTTGAGGAAGATCTCGATCTCTTCGTTACGAATCTTTTTGCAAAGAGGGCGGGCGTCATACCTACCCCCTCAGAGTGGCTAAACAGCGCTTTTGGTGGGGGCTGGAAGCCCGGCAAGTCATACGCGGTGACTGCATCGTGCGATACGGAGGCAACGGACTTCATCGCGTGGTGTGCTGACTTTGCTGCTCAACGTCGGTTTCCTACGCTATACGTAAGCTATGGCTTAAGCAAAGAACACTTTGCAGAGCGCGCACTTGCACGGCACAGCGGGATTGATGGAACAGAGCTTTCACGGTATCGCGAGAATGCCTTTGATTCTGAGGCAGACGAAACGACACTGGAGCGGGTAATTGAAGCAGGAGAACGATTGAGCAGGGGGGTGGCACGTTACTTGACGGTTGTGGAAGCAAATGCAGGAACGACAATCGCAAGCGTGAGAAGTGCCCTACACACGGCCCAAAATCAAGTTAACGCGAATGAGGATAGGTCGATGTTGATAATCCTCGATCGTTTGCCGTGCACATCGACCAATGCCGAGAGGCTCACAGATTCTGTTCGTACAAGAGCGGCTTTTGATGAAATCTCACTGTTGACAGACTTGAACCGCCACCTGCAAGATTTTGCGGTGGCTATTATCGCCGTCTTCGTAGGAAATAAAACGCCAAACACACCATCTTCCGGATACGATGCGGCGGCTATAAAGCATTCCCTCAGGAATTTTAAGGGAATATACGGCGCTGATTACACGCTGGCACTTCACTCAGCAGACACCATAGTGAAGGGCACAACATCCGAAAAAACCGCTGACCAACTCCATCTTGCACAGGAGTGGTACAATAGGAATCTTTCCCAATGTCGAGGGNNGCTTTTTGGAAGAGACGCAAAGGTACTCGCTAATCCGGTCATCATTTACGAGAGGCCCTATCATCGATTCAGAACCTTGGACGTAGAACCGATGGGTTTAGAAAAGCACGACCGGCTGCCATTTGACGAAGACTGACCGAGCCGTCATCACCGACTCTTCTTCATAATCGTGCTCGGAGCTCCAGCGCATCTTCGAAGCTGAAAGCTTCATCTAATAGCCAAACGGCAGTTCGTTAAATCTGGCAGCTCTTAAATGGAGCACATTCATCTTCCGCCGGCGTCCCATCCATCCAATGGGCCCTATTTTGGTGGTCACTAGCCCCCGCCATGCTCCTTACCGCACTCGTTGTCATGCGAAGGCGCACGATCGCAATTCAGCGGTTAGCAATCGCCGGCGTTTACTTGAACCTCACGCCGCTCATAGGCATCTTGGCCGGACCGCGCATCGGATTGCTTGTTACCCCCATCGTTAATCTTTTGAGCTTAGTGGTTGGTCACGCCGGGTGGGGCTCAGTCGGAGCGAAAACGATCGTGAACTTGAGCGAGATCGCGGTCGTATTCTACCTCTTCAAAATCATAAAGGCCGACTTGAGCTGTTCACCAGGGGTGCCATCGCAGCCATAGCCCGGTTGCTGGTCGTCAACGTCGTTTTTCGCATTGTCACACTGGTCTCAGGCAGACAAGGAACTGAGTTATAGGGAATCGCACTCCTCACTTACCTGATCCAGATCCTGATACTAAACATGATTGTGGCAATCGGCGAGGTAGTCGTAACGGGCTTTGTGATTGGTTATTTGAGCAGGATTCGGCCTGATCTCATCGGGGAGTGATTGCAGTGACGTCGCCCATCTGCCAAGACCGCGAGGGCATCAGCGCGACGGCGTGCTGTATTCTAAGTCCTCGAAGCGGCGACTTTGACCGATTATTTCTTCCCAATCACCACAGCCGTTCCGTATGCCAAGATCTCCTGCATATAGTCAGAAATTTCCGACGAATCAAAGAAGGCGCTTATTATAGCATTGGCACCGACTGCTTTCGCGTGCTCCACCAGTCGGTATAACGCCTCATCTCTGGCGTGTTGCATCATCTCGACGTACTCGCGAATCTCTCCTCCTGCGAGAGACCGCAATCCTGCTGTAATATTNNGCCGTAGATGAATCCTCGTGTTTCTATGATAGTGTATCCCGGGATCCAATTTGAGCTTACTACCAGAACCCCGTCTATGGTAATGGGTGAGGCTGGCATCGGTGACCCCGCACTTGCACCAACTGCTGGGGCGTTCTTATTTACACGGGTTCCACATTGAACACAGAACTGCGCATTAAGTGGTAGCGGGGCACCACACGTTTGACAAGACTCTTCTTCACTCATAAAAGGCCTCCTTTCCGTCGTCAATTCACACGAATTCCTTTGCACAATGATCACGGGTTGTCCAGATTTAAGCCTTTTCAACCGTGACTTGCCTCGAGGTGCCTCGGTTCGAACGATACGCGTGTGCTTGGTCGCGGGGAGCCCCACGTCCAAACTGTGAGGTCCTGAGACTGACAGAAAAGAGTGCAGCTCTCGAAGAGTTAAAATAGGTAGCCACTATCACAATGCATTGTGAAGCCCGTTTCGCAGAATCGGCTTGGCGTCACGAAACGCACCTCCGACGTGGTACACCCTGGAGGCGTTTTAAGGTGAGTCCGGCGTAAGCTATGGATGCCGAAATGCGATCTCGCGCTACGAGGACTTCAAAATGACATCGCTTTCGAACAAACCGCTTCTAATCACGTGCGGCCTGCCTTACGCGAACGGGCCGTGCCACATCGGTCACCTCAGGACGTACATCCCGGCGGACATTTATGTTCGGTGCCTTAAGAAGCTCCAACAGGACCCGCTCTTTGTGTGCGGTTCGGACACCCACGGAACTCCCATCGTGATTAACGCTGAACAGCAAGGAACGACGCCAGCCAAGCTTGCTGCGTATTATCACCGCTACTGGGAGGACACGTTTAAGGCTCTTTCAGTCGACTTTAGCCATTATGGGAATACCGATGCTCCCACAAATCACTTCAGAACGCAGGAAATCGTCAAATCGCTCCAAGCAAACGGCTGCATATACCCGCTTGTCATACGATTGGCTTACTGTCCCGAATGCGATCGTTCTCTACCGGATCGTTACGTCGAGGGAGCGTGCTTTTTTTGCGGCATGCCGGCGCGCGGGGACGAGTGTGATCAAGGGTGTGGGCGCCATCTCGAACCGGGGGAAATTGTCGATCCGACGTGTAAAACATGTGGGGCCAGTGCGGAGTATCGGGAAGAGCAGCACTACTTCTTCAGGCTCTCCGCGTTCAAGGACTTCTTGTTAGCGTACCTCGAATCGCTCGGAGGGACGGCCAACGCCCGCAACTATGCGCGCGAATGGGTCAGCAACGAACTGAAAGACTGGTGTATTACGCGAAACCTGGGGTGGGGCGTTACATTTCCCGGAACGGATCTGGTAGTCTACGTGTGGGTTGACGCGCCGATAGGGTACATCTCATTTACCGAGGAAGCGACAAGCGCCTGGGAAGACTACTGGAAGAGCGATTCGAACATAATTCACTTCATCGGCACNNTCAAAAAGTCGCGGGTATGTGGTTTGGGTAGATGAAGATTACCTCGACCACGGGTTTCATCCCGATTTACTTCGCTTTTACCTCGCCAGCTATACATCACACACGAAGGAGCTGAATTTCTCGTGGCAAGTCTTTGGTGAGAAGGTCAACCGTGAACTCGTTGGGTCGCTGGGTAACTTCATCTATCGCACCCTACACTTCGCGTACAAAAACTTCGGGCGCGTACCTGAAGGTCCCGTCGACGCTGAGATAATGGAGCGCGTAGCCGACACGCGCGAGAAGATAGTGAGTGCACTGAAGGAGTATGAGTTTAAGAAGGTCGTCGATGCGGCGATGTCGCTCTCAGACTTCGGCAACGCGTATTTCCAGTCAAAAGAGCTCTGGAATCTAGTGAAATCCGACAGGACGGCGTGCGCACGCGAACTCAAGAACTGCATACAACTTGTGAAAGCCTTGTCCGTGTTGTTGGAGCCGGTCATGCCATCGACGATGCGTGGCGTTCAAGCGCAGCTTGGCCTGACTACGACGTATTTTTACGACGCCACGGTGGAGGTTGAACCGTTGCGTCTTCCCAAGCCGGCGCTGCCATTCGCCAAGATCGACGAGAAGAAGATCGGTGCAATGGAGGCTATATTAAACGAAAGAATCGCCAGGGCGGATCATAAAGGTCCCGCCAAGAAGCCGAGCACGGGAGAGGCTGCCATCAAGCTTGACGACTTCAAGAAAATGGATCTGAGGATCGCCCGCATAGTCGAAGCCGAACCGGTCCAAAAATCCGATAAGCTCTTGAGAATTACAGCACAAGTGGGCGAAGAGACCCGGCAGATTGTGGCGGGAATCGCTAAAGACTACGCGCCTGAGGACTTGATTGGCACCGATGTCGTCGTGCTTATCAATCTGCAGCCAGTGAAGTTGATGGGCGTCGAATCTCGCGGCATGCTGCTCGTCGCTGAGAACGACGGTCATTCCGTGCTCATTCGACCGGCAAGAAAGATGCCTTCGGGCGCCAGAATTAGATAAGGAGGTTGAAGCGTGGCACCCCCATCGCGCAACGCGCGGATCATTGTAACGGTGACCGGTTCTGATCATTCAGGTATCGTAGCGGCCGTCACCAATCTACTCGCAAGCGTCAATGCTAACATTGAGGATATCAGCCAGACTATCGTGTCCGAGCTGTTTACGATGATTATGATCGTCAACATCGGCTCGGCGAACTTCGAAGACCTAAAAAGTGGACTTGACGCCGTTGGTGCCTCCCAAGGTGTGAGAATCACCGCCCAGCACGAAGATATTTTCCGCTATATGCATCGCGTGTAGCCCTAGATCCGCGCTTGCTCGAGATTGCACTCTGTTCGCTCGGGGTTCTTTGGAACGAGCAGATAAGCTCGTGTTCCTGCCGAAAATTGTTGCAGGATTTTTTTTGAGCCCAGGACGCTTGATGTGGCTGCTCCGCCGCCAGTAACGAACCGGACTGGAGATCTGCGCTGACAAGGCGCTTAGCCATCATTTACGTGCTATGACGATTTCTCTTGTTAGACTTTTATGCACGTATTGCGTGTGGCGTCCTTCGATCGTGAAACCAGCATCCGTGACCTCGTGCTCAAACTGGCTATGGGATATCAAAACGGCCCGCGCGTTGTGTTTTAGCACGCGAAAAATTTCGCCTAAGGCCGCTGCCTTCAGTTGATTAAGCGAATGTGCTCGGACACTTACGGAACGGCCATATGGTAGATCGGTTGCGACAGCGTCTACACATTCGTCCCTTAGACCCAATTGTCGAGCATCTTGGACCAGCAGATCACTCAGAACGTCATAGTAGTCGAGGTTCATCTTCGTTCCAAAAACCATCCTACTGTCGACATCTGACCCCACGATTGTTGCTCCGAAGAGACCAGCTTCCAGCAGTATCCCTCCTGTGCCGCAGAAAGGGTCTAACAATAGCCCTTCAGCTTTGACACGTGTGAGGTTTACAGCGGCTCGGGCGAACCGCGGCAGGAGCACGCCGGGATAGAAATAGGGCCGCACACGCGGGCGCCTCGATTCGAAGCGAGAGCGATCGATCAACGCTAATGTTGCCCCGATTATGCAAACGCCTTGGCTGAGCAGAGCTCTCACTTGAAGCTGTGGATGGGTAAGGTCGATTTCGTATCCGCGCTCAGCAAGCGCCTTTCCGATCGTAGCTTCGACCTCTGTGCTTTTCAGGCCGTGTCCAATGCGCTTAGCCCGCACCGCGACGCTAACCCGAGGTAGCTCAATGCTTCCGGCTGCTCGGTAGATGGATCTGAGCTCTTGTTTACACACGTCCTTAACCTCGAGTATCGCGTGCGTCATCGCTAAGCGGTCACCGAGAGCCTGGTCATAGGCATCGACATCAATCACGAGAACGCGTTCAAGCTCTTGTACTAGGGCACCGTTGAAAAGTGCGAGAACCTCTGCTCGTGGAATGCTTTTGCTCTCTCCAGATAGCTCAAATGCAAGTTTCATGTCGTACTCCGGTCATATCTGCAAGCTGCCAAAGGTCGACTTGCCGTTGGCCCACGACTCCGGTTGGGCCGCAATCGCCGGTTATCTTAGACCACTCGCGGGTTGCGAAAGCC
>PMIN01000003.1:4665-5155 GCA_003158275.1 Methanobacteriota archaeon | reverse complement strand
GTTTATAGTGCCCATTTACCCAGATAACGCGCTGGGGCTTTTCCATCAATAACGGGGTCGCGTTCGCTTCCACGTGTCATAATTTCTCAGCTCAGTCGAACCATAATTCTATTACGTGTATTAGCTCACCCTCGCGTTGTGTCACGTGAATCGTGTAGCTATTCGCTTTAAGGCGTTCCATCTCTATTTCATTCGGCTTCTTTAACGCCGTCGTACCATTCGGAGGATAAATGAAGATAGCGACGCCATACTCTCTACCAGGTAAAAAGTACGCTTCTGGATACATACTGGTTAATAATTGAATCGTCTTACTGCCGTCAAACTCGTGATAATCCGGTACGACTTTGGGCATAATCACGAGCAGCTCCGACGCGCTATAGAGTGTATCGGAATACCAGATTAAAGCCCGTTGTTTAGCGTTTCGCTCTTGCCTATCATAATCAGAGTCTTCTTCGTTATCGGCAAACGCTTCTTTAAACTGCGCTATGTC
>PMIN01000003.1:0-4644 GCA_003158275.1 Methanobacteriota archaeon | reverse complement strand
TTGACTTTACTAAAGTCCCGAAGTAAAACAAGATGGAAAGATGGGACAAGCGCATCACAGTCCTTGATCAATTCCGCGCTTTCTAGAACTTCCCCCGAGACCCAGCATGGGGTGCGTAGGTTGAAGAGTGGATGAACTTGACGGACCGGAGTGGAATGTATAACATTTTTCATTTGCGCGTCTAGATTCCCCCGGTCTAACGAGTAAAGAAAGATGCAGTTCGAGAAGGCTGCAGCTTTCAAAAAAGAAATAACACAGAGTCGAAAACAGAGCCTACATACTGCAGTGGGATCAATCAAACAAGCACTATCTACTCACGCACGGCGTTTCTGGAGTCGATTGGCGATTCTACAAGCATCCGCTGCTGGAGCACGTTTTTGACGATTATATGGAGTACTGGGCGGATGCGTGGTTAGCGTGCGGCACGGAGTTGACATAAGGCGCTAACAGGTGCTTGGGCATTCAAACATTAATACAGCTGCAGTTTACCTGAAATTCAACGACTAGGACTTGCAGGATGTGTATGCAAACGTGCCGTTTTAGGTGGAAAAACTGCAGTTAAACGAGCAAAACCGATTAGTTTAGGTAGTTATTACAATAAATAAGTGCCCGGATAAGCATTAATTTCGTGCAAGTGCGTGCTGATTGAGGAAATAAAGCGGCATCCTAAGAGCACGGAGTAAATGGTGACAAAAAATGGCTGATACAGATAAAGATGTTCTTAAACATGTGTTAGAACTTTGCAAGGAAGGAATTGAACAAGCTCAGAAAGAAGAAATAGAGTCTGTCGGAACCGCTGCTTCATATGCTAATGGTCAGGCTGTTGCGTATATGAAAGTTGTTGAGCTAATAATGACTATGAAGCAGGAAGTAGTCCTCGACGATAAAGAAGCGTGGGATTCCCTAGTGAACACTATGCACACCAAAGCAATAAGAGATGAATGGGGCGGCAAAAAATAATAAGTGCAGCAACAACGAAAACAACGACAGCAAGTACCTATATGTAGTTACTTCAGCAAAACCAAGGCCTTTAGATAGTTTTTATTACAAAGCAGTTGTCCAAAACCCAAGGAGGGGTGGGACATTTATTTAGCGCAGATGTGTTTGACTTGAGTAAATAGAAGCGCGGACGCAATTTTTAAACAGGCTCTGTTACTTAAAAAAAGGAAGGAAAGGAAGCGCGAACGCTCGCTATTTGCGCGGAATTACCGCTTCTTTGATTAAACATTGCCTTTTACAACGCAGCTTTCAAAACTTACTGGGGTGCCCCCGAATCTATCAAAAAGCCCTCGAAGGAGTTCTTGCTTTTTTGTTATTCCAGTAGGTCTGGCTGCTGGAGACAGGACAAAGAACGCAGGTCGCCAGACGAAAACGAGATAAGATTATCCGCGATGCATATTTTCCAATTGAAGTAACGAAAACTCAATCGTGATTGAAGTGACAGGACCGCGACATGAGAAAAAGCGATGCAGAAATAATCGGCATTGGAATAGCCCTTGCTAAAAACTGCAGACAGTGCGAAAACGGTGCGCCTAATAAAAGATATTGTAAAGGCGCCAGTGTATCCAGCTGGTGAGTGAGAAATGACCCCAGAAGAATTTTTAGAAAGATGCAAAAAAATATACAGTAGAGAAGGAGATCGCGTCTACGAATTTGAAAACGATTGCGAAGTCGCCCACGTAATGTTTGATCGATTATGTTGGGAAGCACTAAAGGACGCCGGGTTCGAAGAGGGAATTAGTTACGTACTAGAATATGTAAAACCTGCAATGCGGTATGCATAGGTGATTAAAATGGTATGTGTAGAATGTGAAGACTTCTTTGCCAAAGGAATCATTGCTGCACTTGAGTTTTTTGAAGTGAACAAGCTCTATGGTAAAGAAGAGATTAAGTTTGAAAACATGAACGACTTAGCGACGAGAATCTTTGGCGCTACTTGGAACAATATAGACTGGAGTGAGAAGGGAATAACGACGTGCGGGGATCTCGTTAAAGAGATCAAAGAGTTCTGCGAGAAAGGCTCGATCCAAAGCGCTAAAGACAGCCGGGACTCAGTGGACAGTGCTGCTTCGTTTGCCAACGGCAGGGAGGTTGTCTTCTTGAAAGTGCTGGAGATGATCGTTGAATACGAGCGGGGGGCTAAGGTGTGAAGAAACAGCTAATGCTTTGGCGCCTCGAGGTTTCTCTTCTTCATTCTTTTCGACTGTGAGCCTGATGGTGGGGTAAATCTGAAGCTAAAGTGTCAAAATTAGCAAGGTGAGCAATCAAGATGAGTCGAAAGGAGACTAATTTATGGCACAAAACATTAAATTGATCGTTTATCCGGTTAAAGATGTAGAAAAAGCTAAAGCATTTTATGGCACGTTTCTAGACATAGAACCGTATGTCGATAGCCCCTACTATGTAGGTTATAGAATTGGTGACCAGGAAGTAGGATTAGACCCTAACTCTAAGATTGGGCCTATTGCTTATACGGACGTTAAGGATATTAAAAGCAGTCTTCAAACAATGGTTAAGGTCGGAGCTGAAGTTGTGCAAGATGTTAAGGAAGTAGGTGGTGGTTTGTTGACAGCTCAGGTCAAGGACCTTGACGGTAACGTGGTTGGGCTAAGACAACAATCTTAAATGAGTGGGCACTTTTTACGGACGTTACTGTGGTAATAACGTCTTTTCTCCTTACCAGGCTACGTTTTGCATTCCAAAGACGCGAACATGCCTTAACTATCTAATACCGTTCTAACACTGAGACACGCTGCACCTTAAGTTCAGTTTCGCACTGTGCGCGGCACGGCCTTTTTGCGTTGTTCATCGAGAGATGTATTTACCATAAACTGCGCAAGGTGGCGTCGTTCTTCAGAGATACGTCGATGGTCAACTGCAAAAAGTGCGGCAACTTCATCCAGTGCAGGCTGCGCGGCAACAGAAAGTACGTTCCTTATTGTGTGGCATATCGTCGCCCCCAGCCTATTCAGAGCTTCTTGTGGTAACAGGCCGTGGTCGTTAAAACCGTAAAACAAACGCGTTAGTTTAGCGGGCTCTTCGTTTCTGTGTAGCGCGTGGCTACGTCAAATGTGCCGAAACTGGTGCTACTCTTTATCGCAAGTAACAACGTCAACCGGCTTTGTTGCAAAACACCTTCTGTTGCAAAAGTAAGACTTGTGCCACAACATCTATGTGGTTATTCATGAGATACATGAGTTGAGTGTCGAACCAAGTACTATTCCTCTGGTCGCATTCCAAAGAAACACGACGCCTTTTTTAGCCAAGTTACAGACTTGCGAGTAAGCCCAGTAGCTCGTAGCGTCAGAGACCCGCTAAGATCTTCGCTAGTAGATGGAAGCATAAGCTCAGACAAGGGGGTACGATGAGTTGAAAGTTTACACTCGAGTTTACACTCTTTTCCTGGCGGTGCGAAGCTCTGTTGCTTAGAAGAAAGCAAAAAAGGAGCGCCCAAGTCGGGATTTGAACCCGAGTCGGAGCCTCGAGAGGGCTTATTTAGTCTTTTTAACTGATTCTAGGCTTTCCTACCCCGATTACAATTCAAACGAGCAATCATGTTCATCAAGTCGTAGCGGAGGCTCAACTGCATTGCCTAGTGCATCCGATTGCGATACACTAGATAAGCTAAAACTGACGTTTTCAAAAAACGAGTTAAGGGGTTATACTGACAGACGGGCGGTCGGACTAAGCAGACAAACGACAAACTGGCTGCGAAAAGGTGCGGAAATTCTTTGGAACTCCACAAAGGGAGAGCTAAGCAATACGACTGTAGATGCACTGCGCCAACACGTGCTGCGTAAATACGTCGACGTATATGCCAAGCGGAAAGTCATCAACTTCTCGAAAGCATTTTTCCGCTATTTATCCAAGACACATTTCGATACGCGATACCAAGCTTGAACTATTCCTTGAACTGCCGAAAGTGCCTAAGGAGCGCAAGCACGTGACGAGCCGCATCGTGACCAAAGAAGACGTTGAAACGTGCTCAAAGCAATTGAACAGGCACATAACAACGGGCGAATTGACACCTGTCATTACCTCAACTAAAAGCCCTGGTGCTATTTGGCGCATTTACAGGACAACGGCCCTTGGCAACGATCGCACGATTAACGGTGGGGCAGTTCAAACAAGCTGTGAACATGAGGAAACCTGTCGTGGATATCCTGCGGAGCAAGACAAAATACGTATGCAGCACCACTGCCCGCTTCATCCGCAAGTCGTCGAGGCAATTTTGCCTGTGCTGGACGGTCCACGCGATGATGAGCCTATTTTTGAACAACGATCGTTTCAACTGTGGCTTCGATACACTGAGGTTCACCTGAGGTACGGGGGCGCTGGGTCGTTAACGGAGACCTGAGAAAATGCTGTGAGCAGCACGGTGACATCATTCAGTGGGATCAGTCAAATAAACCCTATATAATGACGCACGGTGTTAGTGGAATCAACTTGATGCACTACAAGCATCCCTTGCCTGAAAACGTGTATGATGCATATATGAAGTAGTGGAAAAAAGTAGTGTTCACAAGGTGACACCACATTCCCATCTTAAGTATCATTTCATGTAGAATGCTCGAAGATGAGCTCACCTCTATTCTTGCCGATGACGACGACGTCAAGCAACTTGTTATCGTTGACAGCACAGAA
>PMIN01000177.1 GCA_003158275.1 Methanobacteriota archaeon | reverse complement strand
AAGTGGCCTGATATGCGATCCGAGAGCGCCAATGGGCACCACGCAGAAAGTAAAGCCCTCTTCTCGCGCGGCTAGGCTCACATCAAGCACCCTCGGCGCGTCTCGCAGGTGCTCAATGGTGACTGCCAGCTTGACGACGTCGCCGTAGCCATTTGCCGTTTGCATGACTTCAAGCATTGCCGCTTCAGCGGGCGTTCCGTCGAGGTCGTGATAAGAGATCAACGTCGGGCGTCCGTGCGTCGCTGCTTCAGCTATTAGGTCGTCTCGATCCGGCGCCATGAGCTCAATGTCGACAATCGACGCGTACGATATGAGGGGGCTGAGCTGCTCGCGGCGGTTCATCGCGGCGTTACCGCCCTCTTCGACTCGGCGATTCGTGAGAATAACAGGCAGCGAGACTTCTTCGAGATCGCGCAGTACGCCGTTCGTGTCATCAGCGAGATCGACGCGAAACTCGATGATATCCGCTCCCTCTTCTACGGCCTGTCGCGCCTGACCTGGCTCGTATATGACCCCGACGATCTTTGGTCCTTCGTCTCCTCCAATAATCACATCGCCCAGCTGAATCACGTCATCACCTCTCGATGAGCGTCTCCTCGACGCCTATGCCGAAATGCCGTCCTGCTCGCTCGCAGTGCGTAAGGACTACATCTCCTGGTTTCAATTCGGTANNCCGTCACTGCGCACGATCATCACGTCGTCTCCTGCCTGCAGCTCCGATAAGTAGCGCGTCTTCTCCTCTCCATAGACATACGCGTGTACCGGCCCAGCGTTTACGCGAAACGGCCTGGGGGCGACGTAAGGGCTCTCTTCGGTCTCAGCGTGGACTAAGAAAAAGCCGTTGGCGCCTGATCCGATAAGCATACCCTCCCCGCTGACCATGAGTGAACACGTGTCGATACACACGCGGTCGCCCATGCCGACAGGTTTCACGGTCGTTATGGTGGCGGGCACAAGCTCGATGACATGCTCCGATTTATGTGCAAATTCAATCGTTTTTGCGATTTGTGACAGATCATCGGTATCGAGGAGCACGCCATCGGCGCCATGTTCCAAGGTCTCAAGCGCGGTTTTTGCCTCTTCGAACGATCTCACGCCTGCGATGATATCGACCGTTCCTTGCAACGCGGCGATGAGGTTCTCTAAGGGAATGACCTTCCAATCCGTTCCGATGATGATGAGGTGGCTGCACGCGCTTGCGATCTCTTGTGCGAACCGCTCGTGGGCTTTATCGGAGATCACGACATAGGCCGCCGTCTCAGCGGCCAGCGAGCTTAACCGCTTATAGTCGGTCGCATCGGTTGTCGTGCTTGGAAGAAGGAGCGTTCCGTCGCCTTCTCCGCCTTTTCCAACGACGCAAATGTCAGCGTGATCGTCTCGCCCCTCGTCAAAGGNNGAAGGTGATGATCGGCTTTCGTTCCTCCCACGGGCCCGCGTCGGCCTTAATCCACACGCTCTTCATAATTTCCCACCATGCACATCGTCCTCAGTCATTTAACGTTAACGCTCTACTTCTTTCAGCGCCTCTTCGACGGAAGCGTTTTCGTGCACGATGCGCGTTATTGCGCGAACGATGTGAGTCGGCTTGTCGTGCTGGAACACGTTGCGCCCAATGGCCACGCCTCGCGCGCCTGTCGCGATTGCGTCTGAGATCATCTGAAGGAGCTCAGTGTCCGTCTCAACTTTGGGGCCTCCGGCGATGATGACCGGTACCGGACAGCTCTCAATCACGCGCCCAAACGAATCAGGGTCGCCGGTGTAGTTCGTCTTGATCATGTCGGCGCCAAGCTCTGCGCCCGCGCGTGCGGCGTGGGCGACAAACTCCTCGCCGTACTGGTCCGAGACCTTGGCACCGCGGGGGTACATCATGGCGAGGAGGGGCATGCTCCATTCGTTGCAGCGTTCCGCAACGTTACCGAGCTTTTGGAGCTGATTTGCTTCCGTCTTAGAGCCAATGTTTATGTGCACGCTGACCGCGTCTGCGCCTACTTTGAGAGCCTCTTCGACCGAACATACCAGCACCTTGTCGTTTGGGTCAGGGCCCAGCGCGGTCGAAGCGCTCATGTGGATGATCAACCCGATATCACGGCCGTACCCGCGGTGACCGTGTGGCACCATTCCCTTCTGCATCAAAACGGCGTTTGCTCCTCCGGCGGCCACCTTGTTGACCATGTCGGAAAGGTTTACGAGGCCTTTGACCGGGCCTATGGAGATCCCGTGATCCATAGGGATGATAACGATGTTGCCGCTGTCGCGGTTGGTGATACGCTCTAGTCGAACTACTTTTCCTATTTCCATGTTAATTCTCCATATTGCTAAAGTGTAACACTGTAGCGCGGCTTCCGATATAAACTTTTTCGAAGAACCCTTATTACTCAAGCGACCAGAAGGAGAACGTATGCTCGTTGGCGTGCTCGGACCAGAAGGGACTTACAGTGAGATGGCCGCGCTGGCCCTGGGTTTTCCGGAAGACGCGCTGTGCTACTTTACTACCATAGAAGACGTCGCCCGCGACCTCATGGAGCGCCGGCTTGACTGCGGCGTCATCCCCTTAGAGAACTCTATCGAGGGGTCGGTCGGAACCGCGCTTGACGTGTTGCTCACCCTACCCCTGCAGATCGCCCGCGAGATCATCCTACCTATACGCCACTTTCTTGTGGCCCTCGAGGGCGCAGATATTCAGGTGGTGTACTCTCATTGGCAAGCAATCGCTCAGTGCAACGCGTTTTTGCGCGCATTTGGGCGAGAAGTGATTGCGGTGAGCAGTACGTCACAAGCTGCGCACATGGCGAGCGAGGATCGACGCGCGGCAGCGATTGCATCATCTCGCGCCGTGGAACGTTATGCCCTGCAGATCGTCGAGACGGACATTCAGGATGTTAAAGAAAACTTCACCAGATTCGTCGTCGTGAAGCGGCGCGGCGGACAGCCGCAGGCTCGAGAGGATTTGAAGACGTCAATCGTGCTCGAGCTGAAACGGAATAGACCAGGCGCTCTTTACGAGGTGCTCCACGTGTTTGCGGAACGGCAGCTGAACCTCACGAAGATTGAGTCGCGGCCTGCAAAGCGGTCGCTCGGTGAGTATCTCTTCTACATCGACCTTGAGGGTAGTGCGTCCGACTCCGATGTCCTGGGTGCGTTTGATGCGCTACAAAAGCACGTCTCGCGACTCAAGCTGCTCGGATCGTACACTTCCGAAACCCATCTTGCACCATAACGGCAGCAGCACTACAATGCACCCGGATACTGCTCTTCTCGCAATAGCTTTATCTGATAGATGGCGTTCACGGTCATTCTTATCGCCGTGCTTCACATACCACTCGCGTTCGAGTCTCTCCCGATAATCCCGTTTCCGTTGCGTCCGCGAGGCGGTTCCGCTGTAGGCGCTACGCTTCGTGTGGGGGGCGCACGGACGACCCGAGGTATGACTACTACCCGTGCGACGGGAAACCTCTGGTCACAGATGCTAAATACGACAGGACGCAATGACTAGAGAGTATGAAGCTGCTCGCTACGGACGTCGACAACACGCTGACGGGTGACCGCGCCGCATACTTGAGCCTAGTTGCCCTGCTCTCGATGCATCGTGACGTCACTATCGCTTACGTCACGGGCCGCGATAAAATCCAAATGTTTGAGATCATGGTTGCCGAGTGTTTGCGCGAGCCGAATTACGTGCTGTGTAACGTCGGCACCGAAATCTATGAGGGGCCCGATTACCGGCGGGATGACGCGTGGACGCGGCACATCGATCGTCAGTGGGACCGCCTTGAGCTACACCAGGCGCTTGCGACGATCCCGTATCTTTTCCAACAGTCGCGCCAGTTTGAGTTTAAGCAGAGCTACCATCTTTTTCGCAAAGCCGATGTTGTTATACCAGAGATCCATAAGCGGCTCGAAGAAATCGGCATCGCACACAAGGTTGTCTACTCGAGCGGGACCGACCTAGACGTCATTCCGAAAAGAGCGGGAAAGGGAGAAGCGGTCGACTACATCAGAAAGAGGCTTCGAATTCGTCCACGCAGCGTCCTCGCAGCAGGCGATAGCGGGAACGACATCGAGCTGCTCTCTGCCAGGTTTTTGGCGGTCGTCGTCGGCAACCATAAATCGGAGCTCAACGTCGACGCGCTGCCTGAAGACGTATACTGGGCGCGTGAAAACTACGCGGCAGGCATCATCGAAGGAATAGGGCACTTCGGATTTTTAGAGTCCCCGTGAGCTGGAGGCGCACCCGCCTATGCGGCGCGCGCATATCAATCTATTGGGATCTCTCGAAGAGCGCCTTTGACGCGATCATTTTCGCTTTCGCGCGCGTCAGCTTCGCTTTCTGTAAAGTAGTCAAGCGCGGGTGGACAGTTGATCGCCAGTAGTTCGTAGAAACGTCGCGTTACAGAGACTTCACCGATTTCGATCTCGTGGAGATAGGCGTCTGTGAGAACCTTTGGAAGGGCTCCGATACGCTTGAGGATTACAGCGATGGCTATGGCCGCTCGATTAGCATCATCAGTAGACCAACTCTCTATCATCTCGGCATAAAGTTTCGCTGGAATTACAAAAAGCTTACGCCGCCTTTTGTGATTTATTTGCTTTTTTCTGCTTAACCGGGGCTTTTCATCTTGCGTCCAGAGGATTTGCGTGTACGTCCTCGTAGACGAGCATGGTGACGTGGCGCGCGGCGCTAGGTCATTTTCGCTCAGCTCTCGCAACGTTTTTCCCCTCAGGTTTGTATTGCATTACGCGATGACCTTTGCAGCTGAGATGAAGGAGAAAAAGCAACTGTTCTTGCGCGAAATGTACACCATTGCTCAGGGTCGATTTGGGGTCTTAATTGATTCTTATGAGATCGGCGAAAAGCACGGGTTTGATTGGGAGACACTCGAAACGATCGTCGAGTACTTGGAGGCAAAAGGGCTTATCGCTTCGTATGAGGGCACGCTGTATGCATCGCTTACTATCAAAGGAGTTGAACACATCGAAAGCGCTCAGTGATTCACTCCTCCATTACCCCGACTAGGCTCTTACTTCACGTTAGCTAGTTCCATTGGTAATCGAACCGCTCACCGTCGATCGCGAGAACACTCCCTCTGCCAAATTGGACGCATAAAGAAAGGCATTAATAGTCTGCGCACGTTGACGATCTGGAGGCGAATCCCGTGAAAGTTCCACTTAATCAAGACACGATGATGAAGTGCATCTGTCCTGGCTGTCCGACCTTTCAAAAAAACACCCTTACCGATGGCACGTATTGCGCAATGGGCGTGAGCGAAAAGAAGCCCGAAATGAAGGGGTGTGACTGCTTAAGCTGCCCCCTCTACGCGGAATATAACCTAGGCGGCGCCTACTTCTGTATCCACGGTGCGGCAGATTGAGATGCTTACATTGAACAAGCAAAGCATGGCGCACGCTTATTCGCCTTCTGGTTCGACCCCAGTTGCCAGCTGACGAGCACACGGGCGTCAACAATTGGAATTCTGACGCACCGTTTTTTTGCAGTTTTGGCTTGTAACTTGAAATCGTCGACTCTTTGCGTTAGGCCTGGTGATGCCGAGCGCGTTTAGGTTGTGGGTTAGAACTGCTGAGCAAAGCTATTAACGCACAACCCGCATGCATTTGTCGTGAAAGGCGTCCTCATTGGTGGCACGAGAACCGGCGTTGGAAAGACCACGATAACCCTTGCCCTGTTAAAAGGGCGCTCTAAAGCTGGATATCAGGCGCAGTCCTTTAAGGTAGGCCCTGGGTTCGTGGATGTCAAGCTTCACGAACGGTTGACCGGACGGCCGTGCTACAACCTCGACGCGTTCCTGATGGGCGAAACTGGTGTCAAGCGAGACCTAGCGAAAGCGAAGGCGGATTTCGTCATCATCGAGGGCGCCACCGGGGTGTTCACCGGTGCATCGAGCACGGCGCGCATTGCCGACGTCATTGGCGCTCCTATGATCCTTACGGTCGATGCGAGCGCCTCTTCAGAGAGTGTGGCTGCCACGGTTCTTGGATTTATGCAGTACGCCTCGCATACGCCTCATGAGCTGCGTATCGTTGGTGTCGTCGCGACGCGCGTTGGAAGCGACAAGCACATCGAAGACATACGAAAGGCTCTCGAGAGAATCGGGATTCCGCTTGTGGGTGTCCTTCGAAGGGACGTCTGGGAGCGCAGCCGTCATCCAAGCCAGCCCTGTGGACGAGAACCCGCAGTTACAGATGCTAGTCTCGTTGCGATCTGCGAAGATCTTGACGTTGCATCTATTATGGGCGCCGGAGCAGAGCTTATCGTTCCTGCCCCCGTGTCTGGTTCCTTCAGCCGGGCACACGTAACGATCGGCGTTGCGTTGGATGCTGCGTTCCGTTTCTACTACCGCTCAAATATTGAGGCACTAGAACATTCTGCGAGGCTTGAATACTTCTCGCCTCTGAATGAGCAGCTCCCGCCAGTTGACGGCTTTTACATAGGTGGAGGATTTCCCGAGGCGCACATTCACGAGCTCAGCGCAAACGCGGCGCTTCTGAATGATGTATACGTGAAAGCTGCAGAAGGCATGCCTATCATTGCAGAGGGTGGCGGACTTGTATATTTGTCCCGTTCACTTGCTATGAACGACGGAGCTCTGCACAAGCTCGCCGGCGTCATTCCCGCTGAGGTCCGGACGACCGATAATTTGCAAGCGCTCGGGCACTCAGAGTTTGAGATCGTGCAAGACTGCGCTATTGCAGGCCGCGGGGAACGACTGCGCGGGCACGAATTCCATTATTCCGTCGCCGAACCAGACCGCGATGCCCGATTTGCTTACAAAATGATCCGCGGGACTGGTATTCACGGATGTGATGGTATTGTCGAATCCAACGTTCTTGCTTCGTACCAGCACATACACGTTTATTCCCTGCGGCACGGATTTGACGGGTTTGTCGGTGCCGCGCAGCGATATTCGAGATCCTAGCTCTCTACTGCTGCCTCTTCGCACAAATCGACGCCTTCTTCAAATTTTTTCGCGCAGAACAGCAGTGAAATCCTGGTATTTGCCGAAAAGGCCAGGATTATCTACGGCCGGAACGCGCTTAAGCACACGTCACTCTTGGCTGGCCGATGAGCTCTCTTTTCTATCTCGTGCCCGAAGCATCTCCTTACGTTGTTCTCGTCTTCCCGAGTCGTTCAAGCTGAAGGGCAGGTGTTCGAAGCCAAGGCGGGAAAACGTTTATCTCTTGGTGCGGCGTCTTCCTAAGCGGCGTCTAACGCGAGGTGAAGCATGTTTTGCAAACTACCGCTCATGAAACTGCTGCTGATATTCGGTTTTGTAATCGTCTTGATACAAATGCTTGTATTGGCTGTAGTCATCTTGATACACGTTTTACTATTGGTCCCTGGGTTCCGAAAGGCCGTGATGAAGCGTAGTTCTTGCTGTCAAAGCGACTGACTGCTCTCTAAGCCACTGGTGCGACCTCCCGAACGATAGTCGTCATGGGGTCCTGAGTAGTGCGTGGCAACGGGATACACCGTCTTACTTGGAAAACGTTCTTACTCACAGCGTGAGGATCTTAGCAAATAATTCTGTTTCCAAATTCATGCTCTTTTTACCAGTTTCTGTCGTGACCCGCCCGGAGTCTCGGAGCACAGCTAAAGTGGTGAGGTTAAGCGATCGTCGCCGTAAACTCTGCGTGGGTTAGGAGACCGATACACCATGTTGCAAGCGAGGGATATACGCGCCCGCGTCGGACAGAGGCGTAAAGGGCTTGCTGTAGCCGCGATAGCTATAATTTCTGGTCTAGTTCTCATCTACGTAGCCAATAATATATTGAGCGCGACCACCCTAGGCCAAGCGTTTGCTGCCTATGTTGGGGTATTTGCGGTCGCAGCGGGGATACTATACGGCGCAAGCACGCTGCTAGTCTCTGAGTGAGTTCATTGTGTTTCGCAAAACCTTTTACTCAGGACGTTACAAGGGCGTACTATGAGACGCGGACGTATCTTCTTCGCGGTTCTTGCCGTCTGCGCGCGGGCGCTACTAGATAAGACCGTGTCGATTGCCCGAACGCGTTAGGCGTAGGGCGCACGCTACTTCGTGAGATCGCAGCATCACAAACATCTATAAAGCAGGAGGGGGGGCACGGCGCACAGGACAACCGGGTCGCGCACGCCTGAGGATAAAAAACCAGCCTAGATTGACTTTCTCCCGACGACCCGGGCTATTATGCGCGCGTGTAATCGACTACGTAGTGCTCCTTCATTATACCAACGCTTCTGTTTTTGAGGTAGCATCTCCGTAACGCCCATCTCGTTGCGCAGCCAAAACCCGCTCACCATAACGTCCTTGTGGAGACCGTGAAAGGTTTCGAACGGCTTCTCGGCATGCGCCAAACTGCCCTCGCACAGGTTAAGAAAATGAGTAGAACCTGAGAGGTTACTTTTCTGCTCCATCGCGAGCAAAAAAGCCACCACCGGTTCGTGCGCGCGCGTCCGGCTTTACCTCACGGTGACTAACCCTCCAGCTCTCGCAACTCGCTCGATTTAGCAAAAAAATCTCGGCGTTACGTTGTGACAAGCGCTTAGGGGGCCCCACATGGAAATCAGACTACGCAAAGTAACTCGCGCTCGACCGATCAAAATCTTCTACGAGCTTGATTTTGAGATCCTCCGGTTGCCATGATACGTTCGGGTACGCGAGGTGCGGGATGAAACGCTCGGTATTTGCTGCGAGAAGGGTCGCGGGGTGCTCGTCACCAAAGGCGTTCTTCGTAATCGCGTGGACGCGCTGTCGGACAACGCGCTCGCTCAGGTAACCCAACGAGTGCATGTACTCGTGGAGCTGCACGTGAAACACGTAGGGCTTCCACAATGTGGGGTCGGTTTCCTTGATCCGCTGAAGAGGCACTTGGTTCATGACGATGATGTTCGAGCCGACCGGGTAGAAGGCGCCGAAGAAGCCGTTTGGCTGGTTGCCGAGGTTGGCCAAGCCCAGCATTATGCCGCCTCTGCTCATTCCCGTTGACTTTTCGACGGTTGCCTTGACCACCTCGAAGATGTCTGACAGCGTTTCAGCGTTTTCAAGCAATTTGATTAAATATTCGTCCATAGTGCTCGGTTGAGAACAGTTTGCAAAGTGTCGTAACTAGATGTCTTTAGATATATATTCAGATATAATCGTACTTAAGCATTTCACTACGAAAGTGCGGCGCCGCCCGTCGGCTTTCAGGACAACGCTGACGCACGAACAATGCTAGCAAACGCGCGGTTTACAATCCGGGTGGCAGCGCAGGCAGGCCTTCTCGAACGAGCAGTGTGCTCAGGCCGACCGACGTCACCACACGTTTGAGTGGATCCTGTCCTTGCTGAACCGGTTTTGCGCTGGCGGCTCTTCGGCCGGGTGGCCGACCACCACAAATGCCAGCGGAACCACGCCTTCGGGGAGCTGGCAGTGCTCGGTAAATCCTGCCACGTGCCCGTCCATCGGATAGACGCCGGTCCATACGGCTCCCAATCCAAGCGCGCGAGCAGCAAGGAGTAGGTTCTGCGTCGCCGCTGAACAGTCTTCCACCCAGAATCCCGGAACGATGACGTTCCTCGTGTCAGCGCAGACGAGTATGCCAAGGGGCGCGTGCTTCACCATACTCGCAAACGGGCTAAACGTCGGAATGGCGTCGAGCATTGCCCGATCTCTGATGACAATAAACTCCCAGGGCTGTTCGTTCGCCGCTGAAGGCGCACTCATTGCTGCCGCAAGGAGCTTTTGCGTCGTCTCATCATCAATTTGCTCGTCCGTGTATCGTCGTACACTTCTTCGCGTAAGAATAGCTTCTAATGCATCCATATGTTTGTTCCTCCGGCGTCATTTATTTGCGCTTAGGTGTCATTATGCGTGCGTCACGTCGCGCCGCAGTGAATGCTACTTGCGCTGGTAGGCACAATACAGGTAAGAGTCATTGAGAGTACTTGTCCTGCATTCGGCAGCTTCCCAGCTAACGACACTTGCTAACGCTTGAATCCTAGCTGTGCTGGTGCTTCTGCGTTCAAGCGGTCGCTTCCATCCAAACCGCTCTACGCAGTTTTTCTCAGTGGCTCTTTCGGTGCGGGCGAATTGAGCCGTCGAACACGCACGCAGCACCATCGGCGCAATCAGGCAACGTCGTTTCAAACACGTGGGTAACGGCAGAAAACGTTACCTCTACAAAGTCGATGCCCCTTGAAGTCAACTTCACGAGGTGGGAAAGCGACTCGTAGCGCTGCTCGATAATTCCCTTGTTTAGAAAATAGCGGACTATAGATGTGCACGTGTGGCGATCATAGCCCAGTTTTTGTGTGATCGTACGGACATCGCCGCATGTGCGGGTATCGCCCTGCGTCACTGAATACAGCGCATGGATAAACTGGTCTTGCTTGCATCGCAAGTCGTCAAGATGTCGTGGCATAGCCTTGCCTCTGTTATTCGTTTATTATTCATTCCAAAGCTCAAATAACTTCGCAAGGAAAAAATGTTAATACACTTTTGCAAGCGAATCCTCCAGCTCAAACGCTTTCTCGCGCCTCGAAATCTGCTTACTGTGGTTGCGTTATGAGCGTTGGCGCGGATCGCTGTCTTCTGCTTCCTAGCGCTGTGCAAGCGCGTTGTGCAACCGGGGGCACTAACGTGATGACGTATTTAGGCCGCCAAAGATCGAGTGCGTGCCGGTGCCCGTTTCTTGAACCGCATTCCGCCATCTCCGGGATAGGGGTCGCGATGATCGTGCTCACCGTAACGGATATCCGCGGGAATCCCTTTGGGAAACGCTTCGCACGTGGTCCTTGAGTTCGGGCACCGGTGAGCGCACTGAAAGCAGCGCGGGATATGAGCGAGCAGCATCTAAGAACCCCATGCGCTTAAAGCTCATGACGCAATGAAGCCTCGCCGAGAGCGTGGCGAAATAACTCGCAGCGAGTGGTACCTCGTCTCTGAATAATTGCTGAAGCGCTTAAGCGGTCGTTTGCGCTGCGTCGAGCTTAGTTTTCAGTAGCAACGCAGCCCGCTTTGAAAAGCGGCACATAAGCTTATAACCCCCGCGCTGTAATCTCGGCTATATGTACATCGGTAAGTCAGTTCGCCTTGAGCGTATTTTTAACCGCGACACGAGCAATACCATCATCGTGCCGATGGACCACGGCGTCAGCGTAGGCCCCATCAGAGGTCTCGAAGATCTCCGCATCGCCGTCAACAGGGTCGCCGAGGGTGGAGCCAATGCCGTGCTTGGGCATATCGGCTTGGCAAAATACGGTCACAGAGGCTATGGTCGGGACGTCGGGCTGATAATGCATCTTTCAGCGAGCACGTCGCTTGCTCCCGATCCAAACCGCAAGGTGCTCGTAAAGACCGTTGAAGAGGCCATCAAATTTGGCGCAGACGCCGTCAGCGTTCACGTGAACGTTGGGGCACAGAATGAATCCGAAATGCTCGCCACACTTGGACACATTTCGGAACGGTGCGACTATTGGGGCATGCCGCTGATTGCGATGATGTATCCGCGAGGCGAAAAGGTCGAAGATGAACACGACGTTGAACCCGTGAAACTCGCTGCGCGCGTTGGCGCGGAACTGGGGGCCGATATCGTCAAGACGAACTATACGGGCGAGGTCGACACCTTCAAGGAAGTCATCGCCGGATGTCCTGTGCCGGTCGTGGTGGCGGGGGGCCCGCAAATGGACACTGAGCAGGAGCTGCTGCAGATGGTCAGAGACTCGATCGACGCAGGGGGGCGTGGCGTCGCGATAGGCAGGAACATATTTCAAGCAAAGGATCCGACCAGCTTAGTGAGAAAAATCGCACGCGTTGTGCACGAAGGTTACGAAGTCGACGAGGCTGTACGACGGTAGCGCGGCGCCGCTTTTCAACTCCAGTGACAGTCCCGTAATCTTAGGACGGGCAGCACTACACCCGCCGACGGTTTGCAGATTCGTGGCGTGCGCACGTTTTTCAAAGTCTTACCGGGCGCTGCCGCGGCCAGCACGAGTTCAGCCAAAATACCGACTGACGAATCGCTTAAGCCACGTTTTTGCAACAGAGAGCGTCAGCAACGTAAGAATGCCCCCCGACATACCTCGCCGCAAGGCGGTCCGCGTGAGGAGCCACATCAACGCGAAGCGCGCGACGTGACGCTCGAGGATCGCGATCATTCGGGTGGCCACCCAGGTGGCAACGAGCGTGATCCATAGGAAGGTGAGAGCAAAGAGACTCAGCGGGAACGATATCAGTCGGTCGATAAACAGCGTTCCAAGAATGCCGACACCGAGAAGAATTGCCGTCGTGCGCCACAAAGCAAATCGGCGCTTTCGCCGGCCCAGCATCTGGTCGATGAACCCGTCTATGATCTCTTCTTGATACTCGGGGGTTTCGTTCACCGCCATGATGACGGCTTCGATATCGTCAAAGACCTGGCCGGCTTGCATACCAAAAGATAGCATCGGGGCGTATATATACACACCCTTTGGGGAACGTGCGACGGCTAACGCTTTCTACTTACGACGTAAGCGACGACTACCAGTCCGGCTACAGCGAAGACGGCCTGAAAGCCGGGTAACGGGTTTCCGCTGCTAGATGCGGCGACGTTGCCGATTTGGATGGGGATAGTTTCGTTCTCGCTCGTGAGGTTTCCGCTGGTCGCGTGGAAGCTAAGGTCGTAGTTGCCTGAAGCGCCAGTTAAGGCGGTGATGTTCACCGAGAAGACCGCGGTTGAATTGGATGCGATGTTTAAGGCGCCTCCGTTATCGACGCTGATGTCTTTTGGCAGGTTTGCGAAGACGAGGTACGTCGAATTCGCGGTGTTGGTGCCCCGGTTCAGCACCGTAACATTGACCGCGACGCTGTCGTTTTGGTAGGTGGGCTCAGAGATCGCTGTGATGGTAAGCGTGGTGTTGCTCTCCGCGTGGTTGGTTTCGTTCAAAATGTTTGTCGCATTGCTTGTTGTATTGGCAGTCGCGTTAGTGGTCGCATTGCTAGTGGCATTTGTCTGCGCTGTAGCGTTGTGACTCGATATCGTTAAATTCGCTTGGGTCACTTGGATATCGACCTGGCCGATAGCGCCTTGTTGTAAGTACTTGGATAGCTGTACATTCCAACCTACCACGCCGTGCCCGAGCATCATCTCAGCAGGTACCGCGGTGTCGTTTGGATCGCCGGTGAGGCCACTCAAGTCCGCCGTTATGTGCGCTGCCATCTTCTGTTGATCGAAACCAGGGTTCGAGGAATTCCACGTCGACGGGTCGCCGGTATGGCAAAGCGCACAGTTGTTGAGGACGTCTGCCGAAACCTGAACGAATCCTCCGGGACTGACGCGATTAACGACAGTGCCGTTGACCAGGAACGAAATCTGTGGCGTCGCCGGTTGGGTGAGTTCGATTGGCGCGACGATTGGGGTGGAATTATCTGAGTCGGTCACTCGAATCAAGTACTGGCCTGGAGTGAGGCTGGCCGGGGGCACCCAGCGGTATTCGATTTGGCCGCTCGGTCCTGGAATAAGGTTGTTCTGGCCACCGTCGTTGACAACTGCTATGGTCGTCCACACACTCCCAGGGTCATCGTCGATGCCTTTTTTCTCGTAGTCGGAGTAGTACTCGATCTTTGCCGTATCTCCTACCTTACCGAGATTGGCCTGTATCAGCACCGCACCCCCCGCATTAACCTGCTTCTCGTTAAGAGAAACCATGGTCGTCGCTGCGATCGGCGCGGCAATAAAAGCAGCGATAAGCGCGGTGACTACGAAGATAAGTATGCACGTATGTATGTGTGCTCTTTTCATAAGACATCACACCGCAAAAACGGTCGCTCGGCCCTCAACGGATGGTGAACCTTATACCTATAAAAACGCTTCGAACTTGACTTATCAGCGCGCACGCGAGCTAAGGGCTGTTTTTGGCTGCGTGTGGCTGGACCTTTTGCGTATCCGCGAGCACGTGGTCAATGCGTTGCTGGGCCTCTGTGGAGTTGTCCCACAGGAGCTCGAAGCTGGCCTCGAGATATTGTGCATATTCGGGGCTATTCGTCCAGAAAGCGGTATCAGCTGCGTCCTTTCCGTGGCGGAGCGCATCAAACGTTATAGTCGTCAAACTTTCGTGCGCGTCGGCTACGAGAAAGCGCATCCCCGCGTAGTCGTCGTAGTGGCGGACCTCGATGCCCCCTACAAGAGCCTCTCGCACCGAATCGATGTTACGTAGCAGGATTTCGGTGATGTACCGCACGCGAACGCCCCTATTTGTCGCGTCGATGAAATACTCGATGAGCCCACTTGTAGAGAGTATTGGAATGCCCCCGAGTGACGAAATGAATAAGACGCGTTCTTCTGCGGTCTTAACTAGCTGTTCCATGGTGGCCAGCGTGTTAGAACGGCCTTTTATCACTTTGAACGTATAAAGGTCGTTCGTGAGGACGTCACTGGACAAGTACTCGTTTGCGAGCTTTAACACTTCATCCCGATTCTCTTCCATCCAGCGAAGCTCATACGCGTGGCGCATCATAGCGGCTTCGAGCGCCGGTTCGACTGAAACCGCCGCGTATTTTGTCGGCTTCTCGACCGACTCTTCAACCATCCCTTTTTCTGCGAGCGTTTCCAGGATCCGATAGACGTCGACTCTATAGCTGTGCAGCAGTTTGGCGAGCTCCCCTGTCGTTTTCGGACCATATTTCAGCAATAATGCGTACAGGTGAGCCTCTTTCGCGCTGAGGCCGAACGCTTCAAGCTTTTCAATTAACGCCTCCTGCATAGGCGGGAATACGTAGCG
>PMIN01000072.1 GCA_003158275.1 Methanobacteriota archaeon | reverse complement strand
CTGCGAGCTTTGGCGTGGATCGGCTGCTTCCTAGCGCGGCGCAAGCGCGTTGTGTAATCTGGGCACTAACGTGATGACGCGCTTAGGCTGCAAGATCGAGTGCGTGTCGGTGTCGCTCGTTTCTTGAACCGTATTCCGCCATCTCCGGGATAGGGGTGGCGATGATCGTGTTCCCCATATCGGATATCCGCAGGAATCCCTTTGGGAAACGCTTCGCACGTGGTCCTTGAGTTCGGGCACCGGTGAGCGCATTGAAAGCAGCGCGGGATATGGGCGAGCAGCATCTATGAACCTCATGCGGTTCAAAGCGCACGACGTCAATGAAGCCTCGCCGAGAGCGTGGCGAAATAACTCGAAGTGAGCGGTACCTCATCTTTGGATAATCACTCAAGCGCTCAAGCGGCCGTTGCGCTGCGTCGAGTTTGATCTTCGGTAGCAACGCAGCCGGTTTGAAAAGCGGCACATAAGCTTATAACCCCTGCGCTGTAAGCTCGGCTATATGCACATCGGTAAGTCAGTGCGCCTTGAGCGTATTTTTAACCGCGACACGAGCAATACCATCATCGTGCCGATGGACCACGGCGTCAGCGTAGGCCCCATCAGAGGCCTTGAAGATCTCCGCGTCGCCGTCAACAAGGTCGCCGAGGNNATCGTGCCGATGGACCACGGCGTCAGCGTAGGCCCCATCAGAGGCCTTGAAGATCTCCGCGTCGCCGTCAACAAGGTCGCCGAGGGCGGGGCCAATGCCGTGCTTGGGCATATCGGCCTGGCAAAACACGGTCACCGAGGCTATGGTCGTGACGTCGGGCTGATAATGCATCTCTCAGCGAGCACCTCGCTTGCTCCCGATCCAAATCGCAAGGTGCTCGTAAAGACCGTTGAAGAGGCCATCAAATTTGGCGCGGACGCCGTCAGCGTTCACGTGAACGTTGGGGCGCAGAATGAATCTGAAATGCTCGCCACACTTGGACATATTTCGGAACGGTGCGACTATTGGGGCATGCCTCTGCTTGCGATGATGTACCCGCGAGGCGACAAGGTCGATGATGAACACGACGTTGAGCACGTGAAACTCGCCGCGCGCGTTGGCGCGGAACTGGGGGCCGATATNNGTGGTGGTCGCGGGTGGTCCGCAAATGGACACTGAGCTCGAGCTGCTGCAGATGGTGAGAGATTCGATCGACGCAGGGGGGCGTGGCGTCGCGATAGGCAGGAACATATTTCAGGCGAAGGATCCGACCAGCTTAGTGAGAAAAATCGCGCGTGTGGTGCACGAAGGTTACGACGTCGACGAGGCCGTGCGACGGTAGTCCGGCGTCACTTTTCAACTCCAGCGATTGTCCCGCTATTCTAGGATCGGCAGCACCACAGCCTCAGACTGTTAGTCAGACCGTAGCGTACGCTCGCTTTTTAAGTCTTACGTAGGCTCCGGCAGCACAATTTCAGCCTAAATACCGAGTGACGAATCGCTTAAGCCACGTTTTTGCAACAGGCACCAGTAACGTAAGGACGCCTCCCGACACACCTCGTCGCAAGGCCGTCCGTGTGAGGAGCCACATCAACGCGAAGCGTGCGACGTGACGCTCGAGGATTGCGACCATTCGGGTGGCCGCCCAGATGGCAACGATCGTGATCCAAATGAAGGCAAGAGCAAAAAGACTCAACGGGAACGAAATGAGTCGGTCGATAAACAGCGTTCCAAGAATGCCGACGCCGAGAAGAATTGCTGTCGTGCGCCACATCGCAAATCGGCGCTTTCGGCGGCGCAGCATCTGGTCGACAAACCCGTCTACAATCTCGTCTCGGTACTCAGGGGTTTCGTTCACCGCCATGATGACGGCTTCGAGATCCTCAGAGACTTGCCCGGCTTGCATATTAAACGATAGCACAGGGATTGTATAAATACACACCTTCACGTGCGACGGCCTACCGCCTTCTGCTCATGACGTACGCGACGATTACCAGTCCGACGATAGCTAAAGGAACCTCGAAGCCGGGTATTAGGCTTCCGCTCTTGGCTGCAGCGACGGTCGGGTTGCCGATTTGGATGGGAATCGTTCGATTTTCGCTCGTCAGGTTTCCGCTGGTCGCGTGGAAGTTAAGGTCGTAGTTGCCTGAAGCGCCACTCGCGGCGGTGATATTCACCAAGAAGACCGCTGTTGAATTGGATGCGATATCAGAGGCGCCTCCGTTGTCGACGCTGATGTCTTTTGGCAGGTCTTGGAAGACGAGGTATGTGGAGCTTGCGGTGTCGGCGCCTCGGTTCAGCACCGTAACATTGACCGCGACGGTGCCGTTTTGGTAGGAGGGCGCAGAGATCGCCGTGATGGTTAGCGTGGTGTTGCTCTTCGTGGCGTTGGTTTCGTTCAAAATGTTTGTCGCTTTGGTGGCGTTGGTCGTGGCATTATTGCCTTGGGTTGCGTTGTGACTCGATATCGTTAAATTCGCCTGGGTCACTTGGATGTAGACCTGGCCGACGGCGCCCTCTGGTAAGTGTGGCGAGAGCTGCACATTCCAACCGACGAGGCCGTGTCCGAGCAGCATCTCAGCAGGTACCGCGGTGTCGTTTGAACTGCCGGTGAGGCCACTCAAGTCCGCCGTTACGTGCGTTTTCATCTTCTGCTGATCGAAACTGGCGTTCGCGTCACTCCACGTCGACGGGTCGCCACTATGACAAAGCGCGCAGTTGTTGAGGACGTCTGCCTGAACCTGAACGAATCCGGCGGGGCTGACGCGAGTAGTCGCCTTGCCGTCGACCAAGAACGAAATCTGCGGCGTCGCCGGATTGGTGATAGCGACGGGGGCGATCTTGGGGGTGGAGTTGTCCGAATCGGTCACCCGAATCAGGTACTGGCCTGTAGTGAGGTTGGCCGGTGGGACCCAGCGGTATTCGATTTCACCGCTCGCGCCTTGAATCATGTTGTTCGTGCCGCCGTCT
>PMIN01000006.1 GCA_003158275.1 Methanobacteriota archaeon | reverse complement strand
GCGCTCTCTTTTTTGCTTTCTTTTGAACAACGGGGCCTCTCAGCTCAAGCAAAAGAGTGTAAACTCGAGTGTAAACTCCAACCTCAACATCCCCACATGTCACAGCTTATGCTGCCGTTTGCTGCCCAAGACCTCAACGAATATCTGACGTTGCGGGCCACAGGGCTTACTCGTAAGACAGTGACGTGGCTGAAAAAAGCGGCTGAATTGTTTTGGTACTCAACAGAAGGAATCGTGAGTGTAGCTACGACTCGTCGTTTACGCGACTACGTTCTCGCAAAATGCATCGATACCTATGCAAAAAGAAAAGTTTTGGGGTTCGCTCGGCCTTTCTCCGATATATGTCGAAGATTCGGTTTGACGAACGATATATTGCGTTTGATTTGTTTTTGGAGCTTCCACGAGCTGTAAAGGAGCGTAAGTACGTCACAAGCCGCATCATGACAAAAGAAGATGTAGAGAATATACTCTCAGCCATTAAACAAGCATATTGCATCGGAGATATTGACTCCAACCATTATCTGAACTATACGGCTTTAGTACTCTTTGGCGCATTTACGGGCCAACGACCGCTTGCGACGATCGCGAAGCTTACTGTAGGACAGTTTCGAGAAGCTTTGAAGACGTCAACGCCTGTGCTCGATGTCCCACCACACTGCGACAAGATTAAGATGCAACACTATTGCCTTCTTCACCCTCAAGTCGCTAAAGCTATGTTACCCATTCTAAAAGATCGGCACGATGATGACTGTGTTTTTAAACAGCTTTCTTTCCAGCTATGGCTTCGACATAATGAGGTTCGACTGATGCACGGAGGCACCCGGATCGTTAATGGGGCTCTCAGAAAATTTGCCGAGCAATATGGAGATGTAATAGGGCGGGATCAATCAAACCGAGCTTACGTCCTCACTCACAGCGTGAGTGGAGTGGAATGGGCGCATTACCGGCACCCATTACCAAAAAACGGCTACTCTACTTACATGAAAAAAAATGTAAGCCTCGCGGTAGACGACAGGTAGATCATTCAACCGGCTAAGGTGATAGCTTACTCATCAACTTTTTTCTTAATTTCCTTTCCGATGGAAAAGGCCTTCGCCACGTATTTTCCAACCCCATAGTAAGAGAAGTTATCTATACCAAATATTAGTGGCATTATTTCTTCTATGAGGGGTTTACCATCTTTGATTAAGTCTTCATCCACTTTTATGTCTTTAATTTCACCAATGAACTGCGTATGCCCCCCAATTTCGACGGTTCGAAGCAATTGGCACTCTAAAACAAATGGGAACTCATCGACGTACGGTGCGTCCACCACCTCGCTTTTAGCCGGGGTCAGTCCTGTGACAGCAAACTTGTCCACATGTTTTCCCGACGCTATGCCAAAGTAATCAGCTTCTTTGACGTATTTTTCTGAGGGAATGCTTATGGTGAAGGCTTTTCGCTCCAAAATGTTTCTATACGTATATGTTGCTTCTCTCAAAGAAACAGCGACGCATGGCGGTGCAGAACAGCAAATTCCCCCCCACGCTGCGGTCATAACATTTGGTTTTCCCTCTACATCATACGTTCCCACCACAAATACCGGAGCGGGATAGACTACGGAGTGGGCTCCTATGGATTTTTTCATGATTTGTCCTCTTTATTGCTTGTGAGAATCCTTTTATTTCTTCTTTTCCACTGCCCGCTACAAGGCTCGTGGATCAAGGCCAAGCCCGGTGTTTGATTTCTACATGAAGTACTGGAGGGATGTCGAACGTGCGGATTGAGGCGTCTGAGCGGTCAATGTTTAGAAATATATTCGCTAAAAAAAAGTTAAATCGCTATAAGGGAGATGTGTGTCTATGAAAGTATTAGCAATAAACGGAAGTCCGCGAACCAAATGCAACACCGCAACCCTATTAAATAATGCGCTTGAAGGAGCAGCTTCACATGGGGCGGAGACTGAACTCGTTCATCTGTATAAACTCGATTTTAAAGGCTGCATTAGCTGTTTTGCCTGCAAATTGAAAAATGGCGAGAGCTATGGTAGGTGTGCTGTAGAAGATGAGTTGACACCAGTGCTCAAAAAAGCAGGGGAAACTGACGCCCTTGTCCTCGGCTCTCCTATCTACTATGGGGGCGTCACGGGCGAAATGCGATCCTTCATGGAGAGGTTGCTCTTCCCGTATTCAGTGTATGACGCGAACCGGTCAACGCTTTTCAACAGGCGGATCAAGACAGGTTTGATTTACACTATGAACGTGCGAGAAGCGCAGATGAAACAGATTGGCTATGATAGGAGCCTCGGTCTTGCTGAAATGGTCATGGCAAGGATATTCGGAAAGTCAGAATCGTTGTTTGTTTATGATACCTATCAATTTGACGACTACTCTAAGTACGAGACAACAGTTTTTGATGTTGAAGCGAAGGCAAAGAGACGAAAGGAAGAATTTCCAAAAGAGTGTCAAAAAGCTTTTGAAATGGGAGTTCGCGTTGCCCAACCTATAGAGTAGCCGTCTTAAAGCAAACGGTGCTCGATGTTGTGCCATTAAAAGCGCACATGCCTATTGATTTCACTCGGCGGAGTCGACTGGACGCACTATAAGCATCCGCTTGCAGAAAATGTGTATGACGTTTATATGAAATATTGGACACAGACTGAGTTCAGAACGCAGGTATTTTGACGTGCGTGGATTTATTTCCACTTTGTGAGTATTTCTTCCCTTCGGAACGTGGCCCTGCTCACGTAAAACAAAATCGCGTCAAGAGCGAGAATAATCGCAGAAATGAGCAGCAAGTTAGCAGGAGTGAGTGATACGAAAGCTATTTCAGTCGCAACATATATCGCCGCCAAGGGGAGCACGATCAGCGCGCCGAACTGCTGGGCCGCGCGTACGTCACTGACTCGTGCAGAGATGATGACGTTGAACTCAGTGCTTAAGATGCTGATGAGTGGCACGGTTATCAAGAGGATTACCGCCACGGTCCAATTCGGGAAATAGACGTAGCCGAGTTTGGTACTTGTCACTGCGTCCATAAGCACCATAAAAATCACCGCACCGGCATACGTTGCGATAACGGACGGTAGAAATGCGGCAATGACTTTTCCCAGCAGGATCTCACCGTCAGTCGTAGGCGTTGCTAACAGGGGTTCGAGGGTTTTCTCAAGCTTCTCGCCGACGATGCTGTAAGCACCAATACTTATGGGGAGGAAGCCTGCCAAGATGACAAAGAAAAAGGAGAAGGCGTTGAACACGTCATTAAGCCCACTTATGATAGCTGGCAATTGTGAGGGAGGAATCGGGGCGTTTCCAATGCCAAGCCAAATGAGAATCGGCAGTCCTATCGATATGAGTAACGGGACGACGACCAGCGAGTAGATGACGTATCGTTTCGTCCTAAACGTGGAGAAGTCCTTCCGCGCGATCACCCACGACTTCCACAGCTTCATTGTTCATCTCTCACGAGTTTCAGGTAGACCTCCTCGAGCGTTGCGTGCTTCTCAGTAATAAACTGGATATGGCCGCCCGCTGCGACAATGGATTCCATGATACCGGGATTCTCCTTCTCAGGATCGCGCACATCGATCACCAATCTGTTGTCATCAGCCACGACGTAGCGCAACCCCAGCCGCTCTACCGTTCCTGTGACCGCAGGAGTAACCTGCTGAAGCTGAACTTCCGTCTTCCTTCCCTCGAGCGACTCCATCAGTTGTTCCGGCGTCCCTTCAGCCACGAGTTTTGTATTCAGTATCCCGATTCTATCACAGACACGCTGTGCCTCATCGAGATTGTGCGTGTTGAGAAAGATCGTCCGCTTCTCGCGTTTGAGTTCGAGGATGAAGTCGCGCACCGTTTTTTGAAACTCAGGATCCAAGTTAGCAGTCGGCTCATCTAAAAAGAGAACCTGAGGCTCGTGGATCAGGGCACGGACGATGGCTAGTTTTTGTTTCATGCCTTTGGAAAACGTTCTAACCGCTCGATCCTTCACATTCCAAAGCCCCAACATCTTGAGGAAATGCTCGATCCTATCCTCCCGCTGTGCCACCGTGCACTCGTAAAGCCGTCCATAGAAGTCGAGGTTCCGATACGCGCTCAGGTCCTCATAGAGCCCGACGTTGTCAGGCACTAACCCGATGATCTTCCTGATCTTTAGGGCATCGGCATCGTTCCCAATCTCGTAATTGCCTATTCGTGCTTCTCCGCTGGTCTTTGATATCAGACACGCTAGCACCCGAACAGTAGTGGTTTTCCCCGCGCCGTTCGGTCCAAGAAAGCCGAAGACTTCTCCCTCGTCTACACGAAGGGTCAGGCCCTCAACTGCCGTCACGTCACCAAACGTTTTCGTGAGGTTATTCATTTCAATCAAATGCCAACACCTTGCCGGCCCGCAGATTCACAGCAATCAATTCGTGAATTAATCATGAGCTCTTAAAGCTTGTAGTCATCGACATTGATTGGAAACGCTACAAGCATCCGTTACCGGAACACGTCTACGACGCGTATATGCAATATTGGGGGGACACACGCATCTGAGAGAATTTCAGTTCCAACCCTCACGCGTGAGTTAGCTTTTTGCAATTGTTACGCCATTAGGAGAGCCATTCCTGTTAATAATTTCGTAGGTGTGCTCTTGCATCTCGATTGCGTTAGACATGCGCCGCTGCTAAATAATTGTTTCAGACTGGCAGCAAACATATGCTCTATATGGCTTGATTGCAAGCAAGCGGCAAGGGGGACGTATAAGGCATTTTCTGTTTTGCAATTCGATATGAACTTCAGCAATGGGTGCTGCTGTCGTAATTTTTGGCGCAAGCCTAGAGGGGCCGTTCACGCAGCTACTCAAAGCGGCTGATTAAACGATATCGGCAGCTAAAAAGAGAGAGAAAGACAGATAAGAGCACATAATTTACTTTTCTACAGTAGCGGACCAGTGCAAAGTATGTGGCAAGAAATTGAGTATCACAACCAAACTACGTGGTAGTTTGGATTTATGTGCAGACGAGAATGACTAATCATTCTCTTCGTTAATTCTGGTTTATGCTTATTTCTTTACCCAAACATGGGTGATTTCCCCAAATACCAATTTGCGATAATCGTTTGCTTCTTTGTAAGCTTCGTTTATCCAGTCTTTAGCTTCTTGTGAGTAAAAATCATTGGGATTGGCGGTAGTAAGTTCCGTTAATTTACATTCAATAATTAGTCTGGCTTCTTTGAAAGACATATCTCCGGAAGGAGTTTGAACACTTGTCAATTCAACTTCTTTCATTTTTTCACTATCTCTTCCTGATTTACTTCCCAAAAAGAGTATTTGTTCCTTATATTCATTCGGGAAGTAAGACATCGTATAAGTTTGCTCTTTTTGAATCATTTCAAGCGTATAACGGTTTGCTCGAAGAATACACCAAGTGGTGGGTTTCTTGAAAAGAAGCCCCAAACCACCCCCACTGGCTGTCATGGAATTATAATGATCTTCCTTGCCCGCAGTAATAACCGTAAAATCTTTTCCTACCAACGTAAATATATTGTCGGATATCTCTTCCGGAGAAATTTGTTTAAATAATTGATCAAAATTCATCTCTTTGACATTTACACGATTTGTTTTTTTCATAACATACGGTTTTAATCACTAAATGATTTACCTTGCAAAGGTAATCATAAAATCTGAAACATTCTTTCCTGACTTTGACAAATTTTTCGGGTTAAAAACATAATACACTCGCGGCATTTGATTTTGATGGGTTTCGAGGTTTTGAAGCTGTAACTCGTGTCTTGTGAGTTTACTTTCTGAACAGAGCCATTCACTGCCTTTAATTCGAAAAAAGAAACAACGAGAAAGGAGCTAAGGAGAGAGCGAAAGGAATGCGCTAAGATAGGACGAAAGCTCTTTTTTTGCAGGCGCTCTCGCACTGTTTCACTGTCTTTTTTACTCCAGCACGCTCTGGCTGTCGGGTCATCACCCACTACACAAATTGAACCCTTGTTGAAGCAGTTCCAAATTGTTTTATTGGAGGCTCTGGGTTGTGTTTGCAGGCTCAGAGAGGCAGCTATGCGCGAAGCTGACGTTATTGATGACTAAAAAAGAGAAAAAGGGGGGCTTGCGCCCCTTATCAAGCTTTCACCACGACGGTGTGCGCGACGCGATCGCCGAGACGCTGTTTCTTATCTGAAGTCCAAATAAGGATTGCGCCAAGCAGGAAGGGGATTGCGTACGGAATCTCGTCAATATACAGCAGAATCGTACGGATAAACGCTGCTCCGTAGGTGATAGGGCCGCTGTCTCCTTCGCTTACCACTTTTATCTTGACTGCCATCATGCCGACCGATTGCCCATAACGCCCTAAGAGAAGCGTAAAGTAGAGCAGCTCGATCACAATGACCAGAGCGACGCCTGCGTAGTACGCCGGCCCAATCGAAACTGTGCCAGTTGACGTATCAACCGTAATGGCTGATGCAGCAAAGAGAAAAATGAGTATGTAGCCGATAATCCCTAAAATAATGCCATCAATGAGAAGTGCCACAAAACGGATGGCAACGCCCTGATACTGCAATTGGGGCTCTGGCGNNCGCATTTTGCACATTTGTCTTCGTTCACGTGTTTCACCTCCTTTTGCATTTGTTAAGCTTGAGGAAGGCTTTCCTTCTAATCTATTTTGCGATTTGCTCCTGCTCCAATAGTGCGTCTCTAGTTTCCTTTCGGCGTGGCGCAACAATCGGCCGCATCGACTAAAGCAGAATCGGTAAGCACTGTTCTCGTTTAGTATCAAGAAGTGCAACTAGCAGAAGCGTGCTTTTTAACCTCTTTGCTGCTTACCTTCACACAATGCCGCTCGCGGAGCTGTTAGAGAGCGTTGAAAGAGCACGGAGAGATGCGCAACTCAGGTACGTAGTGATACACGGCGCTGCGTGCAGCTACTGCCTTGCGAGAGCCGAGCGGCTCGACGGGTCGTACCTTCGAACGTTTGCGCTTGAGTTAAAAGAGCAGCTTGCCCATACCCTCACTACGTTTGTCTTGTCAATTCTGGCAGGGCCACGTAGGCGCCTAGGCGCAGAAAGGGCAGAGCCACCCCTCCGCCAGATTATTGACGTGTCGCAGCAAGTGATGTGCACACGCGACGCAGAGAAGCTTGCGATTTCTGTGCTAGAAGTCTACGACAACGGGTACCACTAAGAATGAACTTCGAAGTGATGAGATTCCTTGTTCGAACCCTTTGGTTCCGAGATTCTTGCAGTTATGAACCGCAGCGTGCTCCAAGGGCTTTTTAAGGCGCCACTACGTGTTTTGCCACCGCGCTGCTGAATGGGCCTTAGAGATCGAAGGAATCGAAAAAGAAAAGATGAGTTAGGCGCTAGGGAAATGATGACACGAATGCGCGGCGCAAAGCGGTTTTCAGCTCGAACGGATTGTTAAAACCAACGTTTTCTGCATTTGCAGAATCTCTAAAATCTCCTCTCGCTTAAACTTCGAGAGTTTCACCGAAGACAAATCTTCAAGAACATTTGAGTACGAGTATTCTTCGATCGTGAATCCAGCACTGGTGAAAAACTGTCGCACAGCATTTTCATCTTCAAATGTGTTCGTTTCGATGTCACGCCCAGTGGCGCCGTATATATTCTGCATCCGTTGTTGCATGGTGTCATCTGCCTGAGAGACGAACTTCCATAATTGTTTGGTGCTCACATCTGGGGTAATCCATATTCCGTCGTGTTGTCTAAGAAGATCACGAATGTTGCCTGCCAAAGTTTCTTTTTCGTCGCGGGTGAGGTAAGGAAGTAACCCCTCCGTGATAATCGCAACAGGCTTGTCTGATCGAAAAGGAATGGCCGCTTGCAACAAACTTTCTCGATCAAGTGCATTTGCAATCCGGTAATAGAGGTTTGAACGATGTATGTTCGATTTTGCTAGTATGGATTCGGCAATTGCTTTTTCTTGTTCTAAAATCTCTGGTAAATCAGTGGCCACATAAACTACATTTGGATCTTCAGTCATTGCGAGGCCACGCGGTGAAAGTCCAGCGGCGATTTCCAAAACTTGTGTAATATGGTAACGTGCAATGATCTGATCAGTAGTTTTGTAGCGTGCCTCCAAATTGAAAGCAGACTGAGTCATGAATCCCGCGCTCTTGCCTGCTAATGTTTGAAAGTCTTTCTCTGCTCCGCTTTCTGCGGCTATCTCCTTAGTGAACGGAATATCGGTAAAGCTCCTTATGTGCGCTACTAGCTTAGCAGTGGAACTAATTTTTTCATAGGCTTCTTCTTGTACCATATTTACTCATCACCCTTTTGCGCCCATCTACTCCAAATGATTTTGTACACACGCGCTTATTCGCAATATATATAGACGCCCCCACGCGTGTCAGAAAGCACGATAAAGACTCCGATTGAAAGTGATGCAGAGAGGCGCCGAGTGCAGAGCCGAAAGGCAGGGCCACCTTTCCGCCAAATCATTGCAGTGTTGCAGCAGGTGATGTGCGCGCATGACGCAGAAAAGCAGTTGCTCCTGCTGAGGTGTAGGTTGCTGTTGTTTAGAATCGAAGCGTTAAGGAGAGGCTCCGTTTCTGCATACTCCTTTTTTCGCCTTTAAATAACTCTTTTGAATCACGTTTGTATTGCCTCTCAGCAATACGGGGTAAAGGCTGAAGTGCTTCGCACATTTG
>PMIN01000095.1 GCA_003158275.1 Methanobacteriota archaeon | reverse complement strand
ATACAGCGACGGCTTGAATCAAGTTGTGACGAACTTGTGAGGGTTAGAGATAGTTCTCTCCCTTTTTTAATTTTAGCGTAAAAGCTTCGGGAACTGTACGCTCATTTGGACAGCACCCGGATGCGAGATGGGTCTGCGGTTACAAGCAGTGAATCATTATCTTGGTAACTACGCATAACGAGTGATTAATGAACCACCAATGACGCCGCAAGAAAAGTTGAGCTCACGACTGCTCATATACCCATCCGTATTCCCGGCTCTGATGTATTTGCACTTGTATCCGTTTGATAATCCGTCGCAACTGCTGACGCGCACTGTTGGGTAACCAGGGGTCGTGCACGCGGTCTCGCAGATATTGATACGCTTCCCAACTGGTCGAACACCCCCTCAAAAGTTTTTCGGCGGCCATATCGGCTAGATCGTTCTTGTAGTCCGCGATTTCAAGGATGAGCTCATCGACCTCGGCGCGATCGTTGTTCACGGTGCAAGATGAGTGGTCCATCTGTGTAATTGTTAGCTAAAAGTAGAGCGAAAGTATGGCAAAATTTAGCGGGCACGAAGTGCATTGATGCTGCTGTAGAAGATTGCAGCGGGGCCCGTCACCGCGTCCGTTTTACCGCGACTACGAAGCCGTAGATACTACGATAAAAGCGTTGATGTGTGGTACAGCCAAGCTAAATCATGATAATCAAAAAACAAAAGAAGACTCTATTTACCTGATTCGTAGGCTAACAATGCTTCTTCTCTCTGCATCTTGGTACTAAATATCAATACTCTATTTGTTGATGTTATTGCGCTAAGAGAGTCGGTTTTTAGAGGAGGTATTGTCAAAAGTTCAGAATCATCAACCACCAGTGTAAACATGTTATCTAAGTCTATTATATCCTTTAAATTGGCACGGGACCGCTTATGTAACTCTGTTTCAGTTTCATGATGAAGATGATGCTCTAAAATCTGGCTTTTTTCAATTATGTGGATTTTCACATTACTTTTTTTGGATAAGTGTTCCAATCTTTTTTTTGTATCTTGACCATCGACGATTAACAAGTCTATTTTAATGTTCTTTTTGGCGGCCTTTTCTATGTACTCTAGGTATTTTCCTGATGTTTGACAGTATACACTCTCTTGAGCGTTACTTAGCATGTCTTTGATTTTAAATTCAAAGCTCTTGGCGCCGAAAATAAACCATAAAGGAGAAGAAGCTTCGGTGATTATCTCCTGCTCTTTAAGGATCTGGAATTCTTTTAGAGCTTCCTTCTTGGCATCTTCGTGTTTTTTTATTATTAGTTCCAGCGCAACTCTTGGCTCTATCGCCTGATAGGTAGCCGGTCTCGGACTTGTTAACACGATCAAACCACTTTCTTCAAGTTTCCTCAAGCCATCGTATACCCTCGGCTTAGATACATCTAGAAAATCGAGCAGGTCTCGTACTTCTGCGCTTTGCAATACTACCAGCGCTGCGTATATTTTCGCCTCTGACTCGAGCAATCCAAGCTCTGTTAAGGATATTAACAGTTGACTGGGTAATCGTCTCATCATTGTCCCCCTTGATTATTAGTTGTCAAATTACTATTTACTAGGCCGTTATTTATATATACTTCTTACGACACCATGCTGCTCGTTGTTAAATCATTGACAACTTTAATGGAAAATAATTGCAGGCAAAGATAGCATGGAAACTAAAAATCTTGGCTTATATTCGGCCGACGCTGCTCCGTGCACAGCCACGAGAGTAAAAACTGACGGAGGTGTATAGTGTCAGATATCATTAACGTCGAAAACCTCGTCAAAGTGTATCCTGGGGGTACGCGGGCTGTCGATGGGATCTCATTCAGCGTTAGAGAAGGCGAGTTCTTTGGGTTCCTCGGCCCGAATGGTGCGGGAAAGAGCACGACGATCCAGGTCCTCACGACACTGCTGAAGAAGACCTCTGGTTCTGCGACCGTTGCCGGCTACGACATCGATAAAGATGCGCGCGAGATACGCAAAGTAATCGGCGTTCAACGCCAGGAAACCATTCTGGACGGGGACCTGACCGGTCGCGAGAACCTCACCCTTCAGGGGCACCTCCAGCGGTTGCACGGTGATGCCCTCAAAAAACGCGTGGACGAACTGCTCACACTCGTTGAGCTCTCGGACGTCGCTGACAAGAGGGCGGCACACTACTCCGGAGGGATGAAAAAGCGGCTCGACCTCGCGTCGACGCTCGTACATAAGCCACGTGTGCTCTTTCTCGACGAGCCGACCTCTGGACTCGATCCACAATCGCGCGCAGCTATCTGGGAGCATCTTGAAACGCTCAACAGAGACGAGGGCGTAACTGTCTTTTTGACAACCCAGCAGATGGAAGAAGCCGATAGGCTCTGTCAACGACTCTCAATAATCGATCATGGAGAGATTATTGTAGGTGGCTCTCCCGTAGAGCTGAAGCACCAACTCGGCGGTGACACCATCACGCTATCACTGGCCGACGCGGACTCAGATGGTGTAAGAGATAGATCAAAGCGGATTGTCAGCGGCGTTCAAGGCGTCACAAAAGTCCTCGATATCGAAACGGGACTGGCTGCATACGCCAAGAACGCGGGCGCTCTCGTTCCTGACATCGTACGACTATTTGACGAGAACGGGATTCGCTTGACGTCAATCAGCGTTGCATCTGCCTCGCTGGATGACGTCTTTNNGTCTTTTTGCAGCACACGGGAAGACGGATACGATCAGAAGAACTGTCGAAAGTAGATACGTGGAAAGGACACGTGTGAGGTGATAGACGATGTATGACGCTCTGCTTGACGTGTGGCACCTCTACATCAGGGCCTTAAAAAAGACTATCCGGACCCCGATCCTTATCTTCAGCGCGCTCGCCCTACCAGTGCTGTTTCTAGTTCTCTTCTCGCAAATTTTTACGCAGTTTGGAAACCTCCCGGGATTCCCTGCCGGCGGCTATGTCCAATTCGTAGTGGCTGGCATCATTATCATGAACCCCTTGTTTGATTCAGGGGGCGCAGGGGAGTCCGTGGTTGAAGACATCAATTCGGGATTTGTTTCAAAGATGCTCGTGACGCCTGTGAACAGGGCCGCCATTCTGTTTGGTCGGTTACTGCACGATATGACTATGGTGCTGTTCCCAGTTGCTATAACGCTCGTGCTCGCGTACGCTCTTGGTGCAACCGTCATAACAGGGGCTCCAGGAATTCTGCTGATTCTTCTGACCGCCGCTTTCTTTGCGTTGGCCATGTCAGGGCTGACGATGGCAATCGGCGTGACCACAAAGAGTTCGCAAGCAGTCGCAAGTTTAGATCTTGTGGTGACGTTCCCTCTTGCGTTTGTGAGCATAGCGTTCGTGCCATACGAGTTCCTNNCTGGGCGCAGGCCTTTTCGAATGTCAACCCGTTTAGTTACGTGGTCAACGCGGTCAGGGTATTGATGTCCACAGGATTCGTTTGGAGCACGATTCTGGCTGCGTATGCAGTTATAGCGGTGTTCGCGGTAGTGACGGTAGGGACCACGTTATATCAGTTCAGGAGTGTAGTGAAGTAGGCGATTGCAACGCCTCTTTACACGCCCGTAGTTCAAAACAGATCAATCGGTTCAGTAAGGGGCACGCCGCTTATGGTTGGCGACGTCACCAGTGATCGATGGCACCTGGGCAAGTGTATCTCAGCGGGTCGCCAACCTCACCTAAATAGGACTTCATGCGCTCGCTTTCTTGTCTTTTGATGATGGAGCGTGTGTGAGAGCAGCGGAAGAAAGCTATATATCAACTTATATCCCGAATTCTCCCGAATCATTCACTGGACAACGTGGGGGTGGGCAATTCACACATACAAATGAATGCTGCGCTTGCTGTTACCTTTCAAACTCTATGCGTCATGTCAAGGCGAGCGAATAAGAAGTTTCAGCTCGGCGCTGACGAAGCATTAAAGGACGTATTCGATCGCGGAGCACTACAAGCATCCGCTGCCGGAAAACGTCTACGATGTTTATATGAAGTATTGGGCGGATGTGCAAGTCTCACATTGAGATGACCTGTGGAATAAAGGCTCAATCCGTTTCTGGCCGAGTTTACAGGTGAAACTCAAGCAGACACGTTTTTTGGGAATCAAGGTGCGGTAAATTGGGGAATAAACCCCGGTGCGGCACTGGCTTCATATACTCAAAAATGGAAAAGAGTGAGCATATCAGACTAATCAACGCATCGATACTAGATTATGCACAACACTCAGTCCGACAAACAATACACTTCCAGCCACCAAATGTAGCCATAATTCACCGCACCGTAGACGTTCTGGTGTTCGTTTACGCTGCAAATCGTCGTTATGAAGTCATTGGCTGCCCTTGAACAACCGCGGCGCCCGTTAGAGAAACGTTCACTTGCACGTTCCGGTGAACATTTGTCGGTCGCCGGACTCACGTCAAAACCTGCTGGTCTTGTCGTATACTAATCCAATTGCCCCATTGATAGATCTTGTACTGCACTTGATTGCCAGAATTGGCACTCCCTGTAGATTGTGTGTATTCCCCGTAGGCGGTCGGTACCGAGATCCCTGATGCTTGCCCCAATGGGCCAGCGGGATTTGGCGTTGTTGGATTGAGTGTGTAACCGGCGATATGGTCGTTGAGATATGCCGTCGCATCAGCAATGCTGTCAAACTTCGTCGCTGTAACCATAAAATTCCATGTAGTCCCATTATTTGAATTATACGCACCGTTTATCGTAACACTATTTTGTGCAGGCCAAGATACGTTCCACGCAGTGATTGGGCCGTTCTGTCCTATTGAAGCTTTTTCGTAATTCACAAACGTAACGAGCTGAGGGTCTGGCGGCTGTGGCGGCGGAAAAATGATAAATATTGCAACGGCAATCAAGATTAGCACTGCTACACAGACCGCCCCATAAGTGAGGTATTTCTTCTTCCTGCTTCGTGGAAGTGGTGGCGGCCTTGTGTCTTTAGGCGGGGGCCTTTTAGTAAGCTGCGACAACGCGTCGATGAGTTTGCTGAGGTGCTTCTCTATCGGCGCTGTGAGGGCGTCAATACGCTGTTGTCCGACAAGGAAGAATTCTAATTTCTGCGATAAGATGACTTCTTCCACTCGCAAGGGGATGATGATCTTATCTTTGTCGTGTGCAAGCGCAAGCTCTTTCACACACGCAGGTGAATTATTAGAATGATTAGAGAGAATGAAGAGAACTATTTTGCTTTCATCCACGCCGCGGGCGATCATTTCTGCCCATTGTTCCCCTGGCAGCTCGTCACGTGAAGATATCCAGCAACTGAACCCGGCTTCTTCAAGCCTTTGGCATACCTTGTTCGCGATGGTTTGGTCTGCGTGAGAGTAGCTGATGAAAATATCACGAGACATAAAGTCACATCCAAATGTGACTCTTCTGCCATGATATTAGTAATAACTTTCGTTCAATTAATTGGCCTGAAAGTTTGCAAGTCTATATCTGATGACGCGGTGTGAACGGGCGTGTAAAAGCGTCGTTTTTTAAGGACGTGCTAATGTGCGGCATAAAAGAAAGATACAAGCCATATGAGCATCGATATGGGGTGCTTGTTAAATTATGGATGAGCAAGACGAAAGCGAAGCTGCCAAGGCGGACACGAACTTATTGCTCCAGCAATACTCACTGTACGTCCAGATGGCAGACAAGAATAGCGACCGAAGAGTTGACGCCAACAAGTTTTTCATCTCTCTGCTGACCGGGCTCTTAGCGGTGCTCTCCGTGGTCACGCAGCTCCACGGCCCAGCTACTGCCCTAAACGCCATGCTCTTGGCCTTCGGCGTATTCGGGATACTGCTCTGCTACGTGTGGTACATCACGATTCGCTCATACAGGCAGCTCAACTCGGGGAAGTTCCACTTGATCGGCGAGGTGGAGGCACGGCTGCCTTTTCCGTTTTACGACGAAGAATGGAAGAAGCTCGGCAGAGGCAAGGACAAATCGAAGTACGTCCCGATTACGCACGTTGAGCAGCACGTGCCTATTCTTTTTGCAGCGATCTACGCCACATTGTTCGTTGTCGGGGCGATCTTGCTAGCATTAAATGCACCTTTGCCTCTCTGAAAGTTCTTACACTAAGCACGCTCAAGGAGGGCGTGAAGGACATCAGCTCTCCCGACGAAGCACGGCAGTTTCACGCGACCCTGGAAGCTCAGAAACGGCTGTCGGTGCGTCGCGCAGGTGATTGACATCCAGTTTGCCGACCTGCCGGGGGTGCTCGAGCACATCTTGCGGAAGTCCCTTATCGCCGAGTCCGAAACCGAAGAACACGTGCAGCCAGAGCTGCAGAGCGTGGTAGACTCGCTGACGGACCAGAAACTGGCCCGCGCGAAGATACGTGGTAGACTCGTTCCGGAAGAGACGAACCCGCGCGCGAAACGGACATTCAAGACCGGCTTGAGCGAGTTCAACATCAGCAGGGCGAAAGCGGCCATACGGACCCTCCCCCAAGACGCACTCTTCGACTCCCTGAATCTTGCCTTTTCGCCTACGTGCTTGGCAAGTTCGCCGAACACAGCAGCGACTTCAGCTGGATCGAGGTCATCGAGGGCGGTCTGTTTGAGTGCTTCGAGCGCCTCACCCTTACCGA
>PMIN01000037.1 GCA_003158275.1 Methanobacteriota archaeon | reverse complement strand
AGCATCGAATCGGGGCACTTACGCGCTGAGATCGATCGTTCTGAAGTAGTGCGTCAAACTGAGGTCACATTTCTGACCGTAGGCACGCCGGAGAACGCTGACGGAACGGTCGACCTGCGTTACGTCATTAGTGCGAGTGAGGACATCGGGCGTGCCCTAAAACGGAAGAACGCCTACCACCTCGTTGTGGTTAAGAGCACTGTGACGCCTGGGACGGTGCGGGGCCCGGTCAAAGCCGCTCTTGAAGAAGCCTCGGGACTCGTTGCAGGGCGTGATTTTGGGCTTTGTATGAATCCGGAATTCCTCCGGCAAGGATCAGCACTTCGGGATACGTTGCACCCCGATCGTGTCGTAATTGGAGAATACGATAAGCGGTCAGGCCAACGGCTGGCAGAGCTGCTTGCGGGTTTTTACGGGCCAGATATCCCTATACTCAGGATGAGTCTTGAATCGGCAGAGATGATCAAATACGCGAGCAACACCTTTCTTGCAATGAAGATCTCCTATGCAAATGAAATGGCACGTATTTGCGAGCTGGTTCCAGGCGTCGATGTGTCAAACGTGATGGCAGGCGTGGGATTGGACGAGAGGATCAACCCTAGATTCCTCAATGCCGGGGCGGGTTTTGGCGGCTCATGCCTACCCAAGGATACAAAAGCGTTATGTAAGTTCGCTGAGGCACATGGCTATTCAGCGCCGTTGCTGCGGGCTACGCTGGCGGTAAATCAAGCGCAAGCCTCCCACGTCGCTCAGCTCGCTCTTGGAACGCTCGGGGAACCGCGGGAAAAAAAAGTGGCCCTCCTCGGCCTCGCTTTCAAGCCCGATACCGATGACCTGCGCGAGGCCCCATCTCTCACCGTTGCTCGCTCACTCTTGAAGGCGGGCGCGCACGTCAGCGTGTTCGATCCCGTGGTCAAGCAGGTGCGTCAGGCCGGCTTTGAAGGGCTTGAGTATCCGCCCTCGATTGCAGCATGCCTTGCTGGAGCGCACTGCTGTATCGTTTTGACCGAGTGGGAGCAGTTCAAGCGGCTGACCCCGGATGATTTCATTCAATCAATGGCGACACCAGTGGTGATCGACGCTCGGCGTATCTTTGATCCACACGAGTTTGGGAGTCGCCTCACGTTTCTCGCAGTTGGCGTGGGGCGCGATTTAGATGTAGGGGACGCGTCTGTCGGCGACGACGATGAATGAATGCGACGTACGTGCAACGGTTCGCCTCCTTCATAGCATTCCTCGCAAGCGTGCCACACTGCTTACTACGTGTTAGATGTCGACGCCCGCACTCTTCGTAGCACTCCCTCCGAGCTTGGATGAAGGTCGTTCACGAGAATGATTTCGGGTAGGTGCGGCTCTCAGACCCGAACGGCGTCGTTTCAAGCTCAACTCAGTTACTACGACGCGTCCAATTCCCTCGCGGGGTGGGCAGACTATGATTATGCGCACAACGCCTTGCATCAGTCAGCACGAGGGCACAACGAGCCGCGGATGGGCGGGACACGGGAACCATGAGAAGAAGCAGGACGCAATAACCGCGTCACGTCATCAAATCAGAGGGGACGCCTCATCTAGGGATAAGGATGCCGCAATCGACAAGGATACAAATAGGAGCACGCCACTAATCAAGCCACAGCAGGCGAAGCAGTTATGGCAAGTGCAGACCTCGAAAAAGAGCTTCTTTGCCTATGCACTCACACCCAGGTGAGTCAGGAAGCACGTCGTCGTATCGACCTTTTGTCGCACGAATCCATCGACTGGGATCGTCTCATCCGACTCGGGCGCGCGCACCGGGTAACCCCACTCCTTTACTGGAATCTCAAAAAGGCACGTTCGCATCTCAGTCCACCGCCTGCTATTGAAGAGCTTTTCCGCGATTTCCGTACAAACGTGCGGCACAGTCTTTTCCTGATCGCGGAACAGCGCACGGTACTGAACGTATTGCAGGCTAATGATATTATGGCACTGCCATATAAGGGACCGATCTTCGCACAGGAGGTGTACGGAGACAGTGCGCTCCGAGCGTCCTCCGACATCGACATACTCGTAGACAAAATAGACTTCCAGCGAGTTAGGGGTCTGCTCGCTGCCGAAGGGTACGAACCATTTGTGCAGGCGAACCCGGCGCGCGATCAACTTCAGCTGACGACCGGTGAGTTCGGGTTCGTCAACTCTTCGCGGACTTGTATGGTTGACCTCCATTGGGCGCTATGGTCAGAAGTGTTCGTCTGTGCGCCCAAGTTCGGTGAGCTCGTCCTCAACGCCTCTGTTAGTTCCATTTTAGACACGCAAACGTTGTGCCTCTCGCCGGAGGATCTGCTACTGTTTATGTGCGTGCACGGCACGAAACACGCCTGGCACTATCTTCGCGATGTGTGCGACGTCGCTGAAATTATTCGAGCGAACACACAACTAAACTGGGGGCGTATTGCCCAAGAAGCGGAGGCCATGCGTGCTGAAAGAATGCTCTTTTTAGGCCTTCTTTTGGCCAACCACCTTCTGGAGGCGCCGCTTCCCGCTTACCTCTTGAAGACAGTGACCGCTGATACGTCAGTACACAAAATGGCAGCCGAAATAGAGGCAAACATGTTCAATGAGCCCATAATGTCCCCCAACGAACTTAATACGCCGCGCGGTCGGTTCCGCCTAAACAGACATTTGAGGGATAAAACTCGCGCACTTCTCATGTTTTGTCTGCTTCCAACCGTAGGAGAGTATGATGCGTTGCCATTGCCCGAGCAGCTATCTCAGTTCTATTACATCCTTCGGCCAGTGAGAATACTCTATTACACCCTCGGTTATTACATCCTCCGGCTAGTGCGACTACTAGCCCGACGCGGGCAGCGGCTGATTAAATCCCTCTTTTAGAACGTCGCCAAAGCGCAAATGATGCTGCTCAGTCAGGGACGCGTTTCGGTCGGCAGGTGCGTGGTGAGCGAAATCCTCGTGCATTTTAGTCCTGAAGACGCGAAGCGCGCCTGTCAATATTTGGCAAGCTCTTATACTTGTTGGAAAAGATGAGGTCGCGCCGCAGCGATAGGCGGCGCCCAAACCACGCATATCGACAGCACAAAAACACTGATGCGGTGAGCCGAACGATCTTGATGAACCGAAGCTGACACTTAGTGCCTTGAGGTGTTGTGGTGCGGCACAGCTAGGCGTACGGCGTGCCCGCCGGATGTCAAACCGCAGCGTTGGGCGAGATCGGCTTACACGATATCATAATCGGTAGTCGCGCCTTCCGGCGCTTGCTGCATCTTCCGCCCGAGTAGACATGCGGTAGCAGAGATCAGAGTGCATTATAAATTTCCCAGTGTAAGCCTGTGCGGGGAGATATTGAAGATTTTCGACCACTTTTTAACGTCTGTTGGCACAACAAACTAGGCGCCCCGCGCGTGCCTGGTCAGCCACAGCACTCGCTCCGTGTGAAACTACAGCGTCGCCAGGTTCCCGTCAAGGAGGATCCTGTTCCTTTGTGCAGCCACGCAGAGCGCCCGCAACGTGACGATACGAGACGTTCAGCGGTGCACCATCGCGGGGGGCTAGGCGTGCGCGTCGTTGCTGGAGACAGAAGGTCGTCGCATAGTGTCATCGACGATCATTTGTGCCACGTGACGGAGCGCACCGAGATCACGCGGCACAGTCGCCCTGAAAACGGCGATTGTGGTGACAAGCGCCGCACACTGGTGAAGATGCGTCGATGCGCTCGGGCCCTCGCGCAATCGCACGTATGAATGGCGGATGAGCTCCATGAGCGCTTCCTGTGCAGGAAGCGGTTCAATGGCCGCCTCGCCCCCCTCATGCAGCACATAAACGCTTCTGAGGGGGGCGCGCTGTGTCGAAAACCCCTTAGTCACAGGAAACGCGCGTTTCTCAAACGCAGGCTCAATCTTCTCCAGCACGGTCGGGTCGTACGACAGCGCATGGAGCGTCTCCGGCCAGACGTTTATCTGCGGAGAGCTCGGAACTACGAGAGGTGTCGCACCATCGAACTCTATCGATACGATATCATCGGCAACGAGGTCGCCCCCCAGTGCGTAGAGCGCGAGGGCGAGGGTTGATTTTCCCTGCCCCGGCGCCCCGACAAACGCAGCGACCCCCCCATCCATAGTGACGGCGCTTGCGTGCAAAATGAGCCGTCCACGCTCGTGCAGCAGGACGGCAAGCACTGGGCCGAGAAGCATCGCTCGCAGCCTATGCGCGGTGATCTCGCGTGCAGGATCCACTATGATCTCACGCCCTTTGCGCACTAAAACGGTGCCAAAACCATCCCAAAGGAGGAACACGCCCTCAGCGGTTACCCTATAGGTCTTTCCTGTGCTAAGCGTTTTTGACGCTGGCGGAACAGCGATATGCCCAAATCGGATGATAACGTCTGCGGGCTCTTCGCGTACGACCCGATTTATAAGGGGAATAGCCGAGCATATCCTGAGACCATATTCTTCATAGGTAAACATCGTGCCCTCGGAATCTCGTCTTGAGCTGTGCGACTCGGTTGATCGCTTGTATCACATCACGCGTGACCATTCGGATGCACGTGCGCGATCTCCAACGCAGCAGAGCTTCCGGAAGGTACGGTTGCGTGCCAATGCTCTTGACCTTTTCCGTTGGTGTGCACCGTCTCGAGCGCTCTGTCCCTGAGTATCGCTGTGACCAGAACGCTGCATTCGTCGTTCAACGTGCAGAGCTCAGTTTGCGCCGACTATCGGCTCGAGGTTTTATCGCATCGCTGCGCTCAGCGTTCGTTAAGCTCGCCCTTTAGCGGCTTCACTAGTCCGGGCTCAGTTTGACGAGCTGGATGTCCCGGAACGGATGGACGACGATTGTCAGTCGGTGATGAGGTAACGCGATCCGCGGTCTTGTCGAGCGTAGTTCGAATATTGGCGCACGTCAACTGCAAGGAACCAAACAATAGCTTCTATGTATGCGTGTTCAAACGTGCTTAGACAAAAAAGAGACACGTGGCTTCTTGTTCTTGATGCGCGTTTCATGCCGTTCCGTACGTCACGAAGCGGCGTACTAGTTGTTAGCTCATTCACACCCTAAGACGATCTCGCCCTCGGGCTACACGATTAGTGTATGTGCGGTGGTGAGGCATGGATGTGAGTAAAACGAGCATCACCGGCATATAGAAAGGAATAAGTGAAATAGACGGGGGTGTACAGGGTAATAGGAGGTGAAGACGTGTCAGAAGAGTCAGAAGAAAAGAAATTATACGCAAAACCGGAGCTAACAGTTTGGGGCACGGTAGTAAAGAGCACTGGACCCCCTCCTCCGTCGGGCTTACCGTAGTAAGTGACTCGCCTAAGCGCTCGATGCGCCCTCGCTTCTTCAGCCAATACGCTTCCCGCAGTACGACGGATCTGCTAGCGCTAGGTCGCTCGCCCGCATTCAGCTTTTAAGGAATCGTCCGCGAAAACTTTTAGCACTACGTCCGCCGTCCTTATGAGGCGTTCAAGCGCTTGGCGATGTTGGCTTTGGACGTACCCAGTCCGCAGAGGTTTCGACGATGATCATCGTGTGCGCGGCGTCGGCGCGCATACCGCCCGCTCCACGTGCTCCACCGCTGCTATCACGTCAGAAGGAGAGCGACCAGTGTGTACGCGACCCACGACGGTCGTCCGCATCACGCGTGCACATTGTTGAAGGTTCTGAGACGCTTCGAGCAGGGTGAACATCTTCGCACAGTAGGAGTGACGTAGAAGGTGAATCAGCCCCTCGCGGCGCGTCAGCCATTCGACGCCGGGAGCACTGCCTTGGGTCAGGACATAAACGCGTCGCAGCGGATGTGACCCCGTCGGGAAATGCCCCGTTACGTGAAAAGCGCGCTTCTCAAATGCGGGTTGCACCTGTTCGAGCTCCCCGGGCTCGTAGGAGAGGGACGCGAGCGCGTCTGGCCAACAGTTGATCTGGGGGTACGCGGATAGTACCGCAGCGGTGCCTCCGTTGATAGTGATTCCCGTAACGTCGTCAGCCACGAGTTGATGGCCGCGGCGGTATAACGCCAGCGCAATGGTCGATTTTCCCACCTCCCGCGGTCCAACAAATACGACCACGCTCCCTTCGATCATCACCGCACTCCCGTGCATGACAAGCACCCCTCGCTGATGAAGTAAGGTACCGAACCCCGCGCCTAACATCGCGGCGCGCAGGACTTCGTCAGCGACCCCCTCACACGGATCGATGATGATTTGACGGCCCTGACGGACGAGGATTGTCGCAACTCCTCTCCAAAAGCGATAAATACCCTCCGTGGTGACGCAAAAGTCGGGCCCGGAGATACATGCCTCCTCGTCGGCAGATGGCACGTCGAGACGCCCGATACTAATCGAGACGTCGCCCGCATCGCTGGTACGGGTTGTTGGCAGATTAGGAAACTGGAGCGCTGACCGTATCTGCAGCCCATATGCGGCATAAGAATAGATACGATCCGTTCGTGCAGGAGGTGCGCTCTCGCCGCGATCTTCGCTGTTTTCGTTCTGCGATGTCATTTTACGGGGCTTCCCGCCACATGTCTGAGTCGTGAGGCGTCGGGCCTGAAAAAACACATGTGTCTGCATTATTAATCATTGTTGTTTTTTCTTTGACCTACGCGCTTCTTTAACATACAGCAGTTTTAGGCAACTGATTCACGTTTATTCGAGCGAGGAAGCCCGTGCTAGAATAGCAAAGCGTGTTCCTTTTCACAGTTCCGCAGCTCCTAGCTCATTATTTCTTTTTCTGATTTCAAGGCCGTAAAGTGCACTGGGTGCTGCCTCTCGCCGTCAGTTCCAGACCGAAGCCTTTATCGTATCTCCTGACGCCGTCTTAGGCGTCTTCGAACATTGCGTGAGGCAATCAT
>PMIN01000190.1:11896-12057 GCA_003158275.1 Methanobacteriota archaeon | reverse complement strand
GCAGCGATCGCCGAGGGCTCACTGTTGATTACCGCAAGGCCGAAAAATTCGCAGAATATAGTAAACGCGCTTCGCGCTGGAGGCATAGCAGCTTCCGTTATCGGCAGGGCAACAAGCGACCCAAGAACAAGAACAATTCACCGGCGCGACGGGACAATCGC
>PMIN01000190.1:0-11889 GCA_003158275.1 Methanobacteriota archaeon | reverse complement strand
GTTATCTTCCCGTAAGCATTGTTCTCGCACGGAATTACCTCGATCGGCAAGTTGAGCTTCCGCACCGTTGCAAATACGTCGACCCCGACGGCTTCCATCGAAGTTCGCACCTTCTCCGCGTGCCTGCAGTTCCTTTTTAGCGAGAGATCTACGACTCCTTCTGATTGCTCAGCCACGCACTCCTCGCAGTAAATGCACGGGTACGCTGCAAATGCGAGAGATTTATAATAGCCTCGGTAAAACGCGTGCTGCTCGAGCTCATACACTGTATCTCCTATCCAGCGGATGAGCCTTTCAAGAAACAGATGCCAGTCTTCAGGTATGCTCGTAGGGTCGATACCTTCCCTTCCGGGTATTCCTTTGAAGTGCACGATATATGCTTTTGAATACTCTTTGAGGAGGGCTCTCGTCTCCGAAGGGCCTGGGACATACGGGGGACAGCCGAGGTGCTTTGCGAAGCCCTTGCAGCCAAACACGCACCGCCATCTCACCCATTCACTCACCACAATTTCACGCGGGTCAATCTCATAAATTTGGGCGTTGTTTTTCTTAGCTAGCGCCTTAAGCTCATTTTCTAATGTCTTATCGTCCATATGCATCCCTTTAAAGATTATCAAATCGCGATCGTAAGGCCTCACGGTCATACTTTGACAATATGCACGCAGTCTGTCATTCTTTTTGCTATTCCCTAAAACTATTTCTGTTGCTGTGGTTCTGTGCAATGCGTGTGGTATCTGCCATGATTGCGATGAGCTTGTTCAGGCAGGTGCAACGTTCAAAAAAGATGTCCACGAAGCTGAGAGGAATCTTTTTCCGGCGCGAGGCTGACCTTCTGTAGGCATTTCAAGCACTATCTGCAGACTTCCCGCTCTATGGATCTTGAAATCGACACAGAGCTTCTAGGACGGTCGAACGCTGATCGTTGGGCGAACATTCGTTGTTTAGTTTTCATCAGGCTCTCTTGAAACATATTTGGCGATCCCAGCTTGCACCGCTGACGGAAGCCTGCCTCGGCTTTTGTGCCCTCCTGGCACCAGGCGTGGGCCGGACAGCTTGAGCATGGGGCTTATGGTATTAGTCTGCTCGTCGAGTGCTCCTGGTGCCACAGGTCACTATAAAAGCACCGCCAGAGAAGCGCGTCGTCGCGCTCGCGCGGAAGCGCATTGGGGGGTTCGCGCCTCGCTCCACCCACCACGATACCGCATTCTGAAAACGATCTTTCCAACCCTCGATGAGGAGCGCGGGGTCTTCCGCGGACATCTCCCCTCGCGCGGCCATGCTTTCCCACCAGCTTGCGGCGATCACCCACTGGGGCAGGATCTTGCCGCGTCGCACGACGTACGACGTGAAGGTCTTGCACCCGCGCACGACGGTGTTTTTCACCATATTGGGACGGAGACATGCAACGGCCCATTCCTCGGGGCGCAGTGCGTTAAGCAATATAGAAGCCCACACGGCGCTGTCGCCGGCTGGCGGATAGTTCCACTTCCATTGGGAGAGATCCCGCAACAGGTCCGGGCCATAAACATCCTTGAGCTTTGCGACTTGCCTTAAGTGCGACTCGGAGAGTGCATTTATCTGCACGTGAAAGGTCAATGGTGCGGGTAGTCTGTGTAAACCCAGTCTAGGGGCCATGCCGCTCTCTCTCCTTGCGCGCAGCACCCGTTTGGACGCATGTATAGCAGTGCTAGACGTCCCGATGCGGTACAAGATCGCAGCCCGTACAGGGCGCGCACATCGTTTTAGCCAAATCAGCTCGTAGGCCGTACTGGTCGAGGAGTTTACGCTCTTTTCGCGCTAATCGCAAGAGCCGTTCTGCGTTCGGTCGTCGCATGCCTGTTTGTGACCGCAAGGGATGCTCGACAACTGCTCTAAGGATAGGTATCACGCCTATTCCAATAAGTTCTTCCATGCCGTTGATGATCGTGTCATCATCCTCTCCCAATCCGACGAGGATATTGGAAAAGACTTTGTTTCGGCCGAAGGCCTCTACAGCGTCCTTAAGGGCTTCCATAATGAATTCGAGTGAAAGCCCTGGACACATCGTCTTGAAGAGTTGACGATCCATCGTTTCCACGTTATACTTTAGCTCATCTGCTCCAGCGTCCTTCAATAGCTTTGTGGAGTTCTCGGTAGGATAGACGGATACGCCGATGGGGAGATCGTACTTCGCCCTTAATGCGCGAACGATAGCTGCGATCCTCTCAACTTCGCGCTGTGGTGACTCTTCGACACCGGAGGTCAACGCTATGGACCTTAATTTACGAGCGAGCTTCGGATCGGCGAGAATTCTTGAAATCGCCGTTTCAACATCGCTCTGTTCTTTTACCGAACCTCCCAAGAGTGGCACGGGGCAGTACTGGCAGTTGAATATGCACACCTCGCTTACCGTGATATACGCTTGTTCAGGACAATGGGCAATCGCATCTTCAAGGTACCCACGGACGATTTCTTTTTCGTGGTCGCGAATGACCACTTCATCTCCTTCAAGCGATGCCTTGAGACGGGAACTGTGTTTTATTCCCAGGCGCACCCGGTGACCGTTAAATCGTAAGAAAAAGGACGTCAGTCCGGCACCAGGCCCGGACGCAGGAGTCGTAATGCGCCCAAGTATGCGTTCATCAATGTCGACGCCTCCCTCTGCAATAAGAAAAGCTTTCGTCTCCGCACTCTTATCCATCGTTTGTGCCCTCATTTATCCTTTGATCAGCTGTCCGCAGCAATGACGCGCGCAAGTTGCCCCTGTTCAATTGCCTCTTCGTTGTGGTGCCGTGGGTCGAGGAGCCATCGGCGTTACGCGCGTTGTTGTGCAGTTGCGTGTTACAGTACGTTCATGGTCACGGTGAGGATGTTGGCTGGCCTTCGACCTCACGTCCGCTCAAATCGTAAAAAGGTACTCGCGCGTTGGAATACATATATGCTAGGTTCCTTACAAGAATTGTTATCATCTGTAGCATTATATCAAAATCATGTCGAGTGCAACCAAGCAATGTCGATCCGACTCACCAAAGAAACAGCGGGAAACTACTGCCATCAAGATTTTGAACTTGAAAGGGTCGTAGCATACATGCGATCGCATAGCAGTGCAGTGATAGCATTTTCAGGCGGAGTCGATAGCTCGGTCGTTGCTGCGCTCGCCAAACGGGCTTTTGGAGATGCAACAGTGGCCGTAACGGTAGATAACGGTGCGCTTCATCACGGCGAGGTCGAGCATGCGGCTGCGATCGCCAACNNCACGCGGCTGCGATCGCCAACGAGATCGACATTCGCCACATAGTGATTAGCCTCAATCCGTTGACTGTACCAGAAGTGAAGCAGAACGATCCTGAACGATGTTACTACTGCAAGAAGTTGGTCTTTGGCGCGCTGCGCGACCTGGCTGACGAACTGCACTTCACTGCGGTCATGGACGGCACAAACGCCTCTGATCTTAATGGCTACAGACCAGGTTTGAAAGCTCTGCGAGAACTCGGCGTCGTGTCGCCGTTGCTCGATCTCACCAAAGATGAAGTGAGAAGCGTCGCGCGCAGACTCGGCTTATCGAACGCTGATGCGCCGTCTGCCGCTTGTCTCTTCACCTCATTTCCTTACGGCACGATCATAACCGGCGAGAGAATTGAAAGGCTTAGAGAAGCTGAACGTGCGTTAAAGGCGATCGGCATCGCGCAAGTGAAAATCAGAGATCATGATCACTTCGCTCGCATTGAAGTNNTGGCTGCGATCAGGCAGCATGGACATTGCGCTGAGTGCTGCAAGAAAAGAGTCTACAAATGAGCGTTGACCGGCGCTTGTTGAGCGTCGGATTCACCATTACAAAATCCGTATGTCCTCTAATCGGACGTGAATACCAGCACGTTTCTTTAGTACCATGTTAACAACTGCGGTATGCGAGAGATTGATCATGCAGTATCCAGGCAAGAAGCGTTGCCTCTTGCCAATAACCGGTCCGTGGTGAATGACCTCTGCAATACCCTCGAACGCGTGCACGTTATAGGCTTGAACGTCGTGTGACTTTTCTTTCCGAGCAGCAAGCGGGCCCAGCGTGTGACACTCGAGCACTCCCGTTATGGGATTAGCAGAGAGAACGCGGAGAGCGTGATACAACGGACATCCCGGACCGGCGGGACGACCAGTCACAAGGTCTCCTGCTGCAATGCCCCAGCGCTCCACCAAATCGGCGCGAAAAGGAACGATGAATTTGCGCGCCGAGGGCTCGCCCGGCAAAGGACGGAGCACGAAATCGTATTCATTCCCTAGAACGTCAGTCCCAGAGTAGGTTGGAGCTTCCCTTCGCACGCCCTCTTCTGTCTAGTAGTAGGGACAATCTTTGTACGATTTTTCTCCAGCGCGGACGTGCAAAAGAAATTGCTCGCACGTGGCCGTTCCGCAGGCTCCACAATCTTTTCCGCCCGGCACCCAGGCCACGCTCAGTCACCCCGATAAATATTATCGGCCTCCTCGAGCGGCCGTATCACGCCAAAATGGTGCTGCCATCCGATTTCCTTCTTCCCGACGCAGATGGTACAGACTCCAAGCGGAGGTGACCCACGGAGGACGATTTGCGCGGCGTCGCTAAGATCAGGATATGCGCTGAGAGCCTTCATCAGATACCGCATACCCGTACCCTGTATCGCATTGGTTTCAATAATGTCGATTGAGGGGGCGACCTCCTTAATGTATTCGCGAAAAACTTCCTTCTCGGCCTGGGAAACGAGGTCAGTCTTCGTGACAACGGCCATGTCAGCCTGAGCAATCATCGGCGCCATTTTCAAAGGTGAGTTGCTTCCCGAGACTGCCGAAAGAACAGCGATACCGAATGATTGGGTGGTATAGGGGGTGCATCTGAGACAGAGGCCTGCGCTCTCGATGATGAGAAGGCCTGAGCCTAAGTTCTGCGCCCACGAAATGGCGTCTTGGAGCACCATTATGCCCGCGTGATCTGGGCACAGGTCACCGGAGTATACCTTTCGCGTCGGGATCCCAAATTCTTCTCTGAGCTCTTCGTCTTCAAACGCGCGAACTACGTCGATTTTCACGTATGCAGGATTGCAACCCTCGCGAAATTCACGAATGATCTGCCGAACGACCGCAGTCTTCCCGACGCTGGCGGTTCCCGCGATTATGGCGAGTTTCACGCGGGTACCCATATCTTCTCGTCTATTGCATCTTCTTCACCGATTAACTCGCCAGATCTGATTCTCTCGCGGAGGCCCCAGAGCAGATCATCGATCTCAGAAACACGTGCAATCGTCGCCCTCTCTCGGTCGTGAGGTTCAAGCACCTTGACCACAGCCCCATTGCTCATCACAATCCGGCGGTCCGTTCTCAGGGCGAGATAGGGATCGTGTGTCACGAAGATGACCGTTTTCCTACACTCCTTTATGCACGAAATGACGCGCTCCTTGAAAATACCGGCGTTCTCTACTTCATCGAGGAGTAAGATCGGGGTCCTTCCGATGAGAATCGCATCCGCAATAAGAAGCGCACGCGTCTGTCCCCCTGACAGAGCGGTCATACTCATAGCCTCGGTAATCTGCTCTCCCGTGAACTCATTTGTTAGGGCAATCGTATTTTCAATGAGGTCTTCTATGTGCGTTTGCTTGCGTGCTTCAATGTGCAGCTCCAGAAAACGCGACACGTCCAGATCTGCAATTACGCGCGTGCTCTGCGTAATAAGTGCAATCGGTTTTTTCGACGGATCTCGAGCCATCTCATCAGAAGGAGGAACGCCATTTACGAGAATACGCCGGCCCGTAACCGTATCAGCCTGCGCCAGTACTTCGATATCATTTATGAATGCTGATTTTCCAGACCCGGTTGGCCCCACAATCGAGAGAGTATCCCCAGGGCGGATGATTATCTGGTCAAACCCTTCTCTTTTGCCACTGCGGTTGGTTCCCGCGAGGACGGTAATCTCACTCATCTGATCGCGCCGCATAAAAAACTCTTGACCTGATGGCTACAAATAGTTTTCGAAAGAGGCAAAAAATTGTCCTGTAAGTAATAGAAGAAATTATGATTTAACCTACTAAGGAAAAAAAGTAGTCAGAACAGATATGCGAAACTAGCTTCGAAGCCGGTTTTAATGTACTAGGTAGAACGAATACGCTGTGCAGCGACAAAAATCGCAGGAATTCGAATATCCTCTTCTAGATAATTTGGATTCGCGACCAGCACGCGGTCGGCGGAAGAAGATTTGGTTAACTCTAGCAAAGACGAGGTAGTTTCGCTTTGTTATCATGCATCAGGTGCATTGATTCGTTTGGCTTCACCCACATTTTTCACGGAAACTAAGGTGAGATCTGCTCTCTCTAAAGTGATGCTCAAAGCGGGCGATGCGCTATTCAAAGCACCGACGAGCCCATTATTCGTAAATCTGCTCGGGGGTAACTTGGTCGTCGCTCACACACTACGGTTTGGTATCCAATGCTCTCCTTATGGCTCGACGCTACAATTTCGTAGTTGTACTGCTGATCGCCAAGCAATTGTGGCCAAAGGCGTAAATGTGAGCAAGAACGTCTTAGAAAATGCGATGAAGCTACGTGGAGAGGGGTTTGATGAAGGAAGCTAATCATCTCTCACTAAGAATCGGGCATCTTCCCACTCTGTACCATACGTCGTTCCTTCTCATGGGAACAGCCCTTCTGAAGAATAATGGCGTTGAGGCCGAGTGGACACTTTTCCCATCGGGCCCCGATCTTGTGGATGCCATGCGGGATGGACACCTCGACATTGGCTACGTCGGGCTTCCCCCGGCTATCATTGGGGTTGACAAAGGTATTGGGCTCATATGCATCGCTGGAGGGCACATTGAAGGAACTTTGATCGTCGGGGGACAAGATGCAAGAACGGTTGATCAGTGCAGGAGCATGTCAGCGTTCCTCGGCCAGTTTTCGGGGGCAGCCATAGGCTGTCCACCACGGGGCTCGATTCACGATGTTATTGTCAACGAATTGCTGAAAGAGTATCGTATCGAGGATGTCCATGTGAACAACTATGCCTGGGCGGATTTTCTTCCTGATGCGCTCATGGAAGCTGAAATAGCAGCCGCTGCAGGCACGCCTGCCCTCGCCGTAGCAGCTCGGAGGTACTATGGGGCACACACGATAATGCCCCCCGCACGATTATGGCCCTTTAACCCAAGCTACGGAATTGTGGCGATGCGAGACGATTTGATCCGTCACAGAGATGTTCTCAGGAGGTTTCTTGTCGCTCACGAGACTGCATGTGAGATGATCAGACATCACTTGGACAAGTGCGCGAGCATCGTTGCTCGAACGACAGGGGTTGTGGATGCAGCCTTTATAGCGGAAGCGTATCAAATCTCTCCGAAGTATTGCGCTTCTTTGCCTCCGGAATACGTTTCATCGACGATGAAGTTCGTGAACACGCTTGAAGCGCTTGGATACATCTCGAGGCGAATGAGCGAGACGGACATATTCGACGTATCGCTTATTAATGAGGTGCACACAGCGCCGCCACACTACGAGTGCGGGTTACCACGGTCTTTGTAGTAAGCTCGGAAAATGCGAAATGCGCAAATCGCAGTGGGGCCTCTCAGGCACGTGGAGGAATCGCTACCTGGCAACATATCGAGCGTAAATGCTCTTGGCAGCCTCTGGGTCACGCGTACCCTTGATTATTGCGCGGCCGTCACGAAAAAGGGTCATCTCGAAGTCGGTGTGAGGGTCTTTGAACAGCAGAGTGTACTCGTTATGCTTAACCTGCCCGATCCGGTCGAGATTGCCGGCGAGCTCCGCCAATTTGATGGTGCCGTCTCGGGCCGGGGTAATCTGAATGGCGTCGCGGCCACAGAGTGCAGTGATTTTATCGCCCTTTTTAGCGTCCAAGAACTCAAACTGTGACTGGGCGCAGCATCGACAGGAGGGGTCCTTTACAACGTTCATCTTTTGTAAGGTTTGTTCCCAGACATCATATATGATAAGTTTTGTATCGGTCGCGCGTTTGGTCAACAAGATCTTAATGGCTTCCGTGGTGGCAATTGATGCCATGATAGTCGGTATTGTATTGAGCACCCCGGCCAGATCGCACGTTTGCAGAACTCCTTGGGGCGGAATGTTTGGGATGAGACAGCGCAGGCAAGCGGTTGCGCGAGGGATAATCGGCATCACCATCCCGTGAGTTCCAACGGCTCCGCAGTATACCCACGGTATCTCGAGTTTGGTGCAGACATCATTCACCAAAAAGCGTGTCTCCATGTTGTCGGTGCCGTCAATGATCAGATCCTGATGTCCGAGGATGTCTTCCGCATTGTTGAGGTTGAGATCCTTAATAATGTCGTGGACAACGATGTCTGAATTTGCGCGTCTCACCTTCTCAGAAGCCACGAGCGCTTTAGGCAAGTCGAGGTCTCCCTCGTCAAACAAGACCTGTCGCTGCAGGTTCGTCAGCTCGACGAAGTCCCTGTCAATGACAGTCAGCTCTCCGACGCCTGCCCGTGCCAATAAGTTAAGGACTGTCGAGCCTGTGGCTCCGCATCCCACTATCGAAACGCTGCTGTTCTGCAGTGCGGACTGGCCGTCAGTCCCGATCTCGGGGAGAATCAGTTGTCTTGAATAGCGCGCATACTCGTGCCTTGTATTCACTGCGGAGAAGTTAGCGTTGACGAGCTTATGGCAATCGTTAGGTACCATTTTTGTCCCAAACGCAAAGATTAAGTCCAATGCTTTGCTGCGCGAGCTAGGTCGAGGTTGGTTAGAGATGATTTGCTCGCGCGTCGCCGTCTGGTAGTCAGCGTCGAACGGCAATCACGGGATTGCAAGCTGCGTTCTTTATTGCGAGCGGCCGGGACCTTTGGTAGCTTGGTGCAGAACCTTCTGTTCAACCCGCGCGGCTCATTCTCTGTGCGATTGAATTGGGACTACTTGAAGGCTATTGCTATGCTGAGCAGCATCAAAAACAAGACTAAGATGCTTAAGAAACTGTACAGTAAGCTCCTTTTCGTCGCGAAACTCACGAGTGCCACACTCACCCATATCAACGGAGAAACTATTGTTAAGAGGATTCCTAAAGCGGTGACGCTGGGCGCACTAAAAGATTTGAGGCCCGTCAGCGCGCCTTTGAGAGGTAGCGCCGTGTTATTATTTAGACTTGGGTTAGCAGCGAAAAGCAAAATGCCAATCAGACACACAGAAATACTGACGGCAGAACAAACCGCCAATGCTCTGCCTAAAGATGAGCCCTCTCCTGTTATGATAGCATCACCTGTTTCACGTTATGACCTCAATACCATTAGCGACGCCAAAATGACTAATACGACAGCAAAGGTCGCAGTTAGCGCTTCGTTTCGAACCTTGCCCTGCAGACGCGGCCCGACCAAGGCGCCCACAAAGACCGCTTCAAGTACAATTGCCGCGAGCAGGGGCTGCACGAAGCCGTTTGCATAGTAGATTATCGCACCAGCCGAGGTCGTCAGCCCGATAATTAGTGCGCTTGTGCCGGTCGCTACCTTGATAGGAACTCGCATCCCGAGCGTCATAACTGGTACGTTTATGATCCCTCCCCCGATACCTAAGAGTCCTGATGCGTTGCCCGCTACGAATCCGCTTAGCAGCCCTAAGAGTGGGTTTCTTACCTGATAGGTGACTATGCGCTCAGTCACGGCGTTAGTATAGCTCCCGTCCAATTGGAATCTGTTGTACTGAGCGCCGCGTAGACCGGTCGATTGCACAGCGTCGACGTCCTTGCGTCGCAGAAACATAACGGCAGCTGTGGCGACGAGGGCCGCAGCGAAGACCTCCGTAAGCAGTGTCCGGTTTATCTGTGCTGCTATTTCGGCTCCGATAATCGCTCCGAGGGTCGCCGTAGTGGCAAACCACAGAGCAAGCCGTAGATTTAACCTGCGATCTTTGACGTACGTCATTGAAGCGGCACTCGAGTTGGCTATCGTGCTGACGAGGCTCGTTGCTATAGCAATTTGGATAGGGATACCTGCGGCGAGTGTGAGAAACGGAACCAGAAGAACTCCCTCTCCGATGCCAAACATCGAGGTGATCACTCCGACGAGCACAGAAACGAAGAAAATTATGAGCAGGATTAGTGGATCCATCTGATCGCTCTTGCACAAGCAGCAGAAGCTTCGCCTAGCAACAAAGTGTTACGGTGGACAGCGTAATGCGGCAAAACGATCGGCACGATGCAATATCTAAAAGCAAATTTCAGTACTGTGCTGCCCCCTTAGCGGCGTATCCACCTACCGTCGCCTACTTTCCCGATGAGTAAATAAGTACACTAAGCCGACACCCGGAATCGAACCGGGATAAGCCGCTCTGCAGGCGGCTGCGTAGCCATTCCGCCATGTCGGCACAAGTCGATGTGCGTAGGCACTCGATCATCGTAACGCAACTGACTTAACGGCTGCGATCAGGACAAAATATGCCCACAGTTTGCAATCGTTAGCCGAATGAGAATGCAGAAATGCGTCGCCAAACGACTCGTTTTGGACCTCCTGATCGGGATCCTGTCGGGGTATCGCGCAGTGGCGCGGGGACGATGATGGGGTCAGACGCCGTAGTAGCGCTCAATTTGGTGGTAAAACTTGTTCGCTTTGGTTTAAACCTTCTGTGGATGAGTCTAAACCGTCACTTGTCGAAATAAGGAATGCAGTTTGGCCGTCTTGCATGATCTAAAGAGATGAGCCCTCTTCCTTGTTAGGTGGGCATACGTCCTGGGCAGACGGAGCTGCGGGTACGTCCCGCCGTTGCCGGTCGCGCCTATCTTTGCATCGCCGACGTATTGTAGAGCGCCAGTCCTGATTTCTCTCTTGGACATATCGAACATGATTGACAATCTTATTGATTTGCACTGCTTTTAAAGTTCTCGAATTCGGCTAGATTCGCACTACCGCCTCGAATCCCCACATGCCCTTCAGGATCGGTTATGACACTTAATCCCCTTGCTTCCGTCTTTCGGCGTTGCGCCTTTGCAATGCTTTCCACTGGATCGTCTTCTGTCAATACGGGTATCACGAAGTCTTCTACCCCACCACAGAATATGCTGCAGCGAGTCCGAATCATTTCAATCTGTTGGGGTGCAACCCCTTCTACTTCAGTTGAAGCAGAGTCGCACTCCAATCTTGCTATCCGTTCAATAGTCCTACGCACGAGTGAGTGCTGAAATATTTGAAGCCCCTTGCAACTGTGAACAAACGAATATGAGCGCGTTGGACCACTCAATTAACAACCTTTTAATACGATCCTCATTTTCTTACGTTGTTTGATATTCAGGGGCCTTTAATGAGGATTGAAACATCTCAGATCGTGATTACGACCGAAGAGCGACTCGATGGTGACAAAGCGCGCGCCGTTAGGGGTTTCTTCGGCACGTTATTCAAAACGGTCCCGGGCTTCCACGGACACGATGGAACGGGGCTCGTCTACCTGATCCCGATCCTGATATTAAATCTGATCGTGGCGGTCTGCAAGGCGGGCTTCGTTGTTGAGTATTTGAGCAAGGTCCGACCCGATCTTCTTGTACAATGAAAACTCCACCAAGCTTAAACGGGGCGATCAATCACTTCAGAAACTTTCTGGTATCTGGAGGGGGACTCACTCTCGCGCTTTTTATTCTGATTCACGGTTTTATTTTTGGGTTCTTATTTCACCTTTATTTGACCACGAACACAGATATTGGCATATATTTTGCGGACGCCTCAAAACTCGCAAGCGGTTTGTTGCCGTACCGCGATTTTACCCTCGAATATCCTCCATTGTCTCTGATCTTTTTTGGTTTACCCAGAATAATAACTTCTTCCGATGCGCTCTATACCAAGATTTTCCAGTTCGAACTCCTGGTCTTCGATATTATCGGACTTCTTCTGATATTTGATATCGCCCGTCGGTTAGAAGAGGCCCCTTGGAAAGCACTGTC
>PMIN01000181.1 GCA_003158275.1 Methanobacteriota archaeon | reverse complement strand
TGCCGACATCAAGACGACGGTCCTGGACTACGGCGTCGGTCGCCGGTCGCGACCAAAACTAAAGACGATCAACTATGAGGAGCTAAAATCCGGGATGATCGATCTCAATGGCAAGGAAGTGCGCACATCATCTATGTCGAGCTTCTTCAAAGCAAAAGAAATCGCCACCGAACTCGCGGCGCGCATACAGAAAGGCGTGTTCGAGCTCGCCATGCCGACAGCGCGGCTCCCGCAGCAGGCTACACAGAAGCCCATGAAGCAACTTTCTGCGGTGCCGCTTGTGCGTGAAGTTATGCTGCCAAGCATCACCGTGCGTGAAGCGATCAGCGTACAAGAGGCTGCCAAGATCATTATCGGCAAACAGGTCAATCACTTGCCGGTTATCTCAGCCAGCAACAAGCTTATCGGCATAGTCACGGCGTACGATATCTCTAAAGCGGTCGCGCTAAATAAAGGCGATAGCCTGAAAGGTATAATGACGAGGCGCGTCGTGACGGCGACGCCTGATGAGCCGATCGACCTCGCCGCACGGCGTCTCGAGCGACACAACATCTCGGCACTTCCAGTTATCGATCAGGCGAATACCGTCATCGGCATCATCACCAGTGAGGAACTGAGCAAGCTCCTCGCGTGTAGGTAAGCGGAGGACAGGGGGGCAACCGTGAAGATCGTGTTGAAGTTTTCACAAAAGATTATGCAGGATCCGCTGCTTGCAGACGTCGTGCTCGAAACGGGCGTCCGCCTCAACATCGATCGGGCATTTGTTGACGCCTATAACGGGGAAATCGTGATCGACGTGCCCGACGAACGCGTCGAAGAGGTTGCCGCAGCCTTCCGGCGACGCGGGACTGAGGTGCGCGAAATGGACACGCCAATCATATTCGATGAAGCGGAGTGCGTGCAGTGTGGCGCGTGCGTATCAGTATGTCCTGTTGAGGTATTTGAATACAAGAATGACAGGACGATTTCGATCAATCTCAAGCGCTGCGTGCTCTGCAAGACCTGTATCACGATGTGTCCGCACGGCGCCCTCAAAACCGCCGAGGAATGAAGGAGAAGTTTCAGCTCAAGCAAACGATCGTCACAATCGTCGCGGACGCATGTGTGCACATCGAAAACGCAAAAGAGGCGATACGCACCCACCGACGCGACCTAGAGCGTTTCATCGCACTCAACCCGTTTTTCCGGTTCGCGCTTGAACCTCTCGATCAGTATGTTGGAGTTCCTCCGGAGATCGTGCGCCGCATGCTGGAGGCCTCTTCTGCGGCGAATGTAGGCCCGATGGCTGCTGTTGCGGGCGTTATCGCGGATCTCGCGGTTGAGGCAATGGTTGCCGCGGGCGCATCTTATGCCATCGTCGACAACGGGGGCGACATCGCGCTCTCAACTGACCGCGAGGTGACCGTTGGGATATATGCGGGCGAGGCAGCCTTCAAAGACGTTGCATTCAGGATTAGGCCAACACCATTCCTCGGCGTTTGTACATCCTCAGCGACGGTCGGTCCGTCTATAAGCTTCGGTACGGCAGACGTCGCGTGCGTGGTTGCCGAAAAGGCGTGTTTGGCCGACGCGACTGCATCGGCGCTCGGCAATTCGAGCACTGATCCAGAAGCGGCATTTGGTGCGATAAAGGACATTAACGGAATTCTTGGCGCCCTATTAATCGTGCAAGACACACTCGCTACTTGGGGTACGCTGCCCACGCTCGTCCACGCGTCTTTTGACGGAGCGTGCATAACGCACGCGTAGCACGCGAAACAACTGATACAATCAAAAGTGTGTGCTAAAACCGCCCCCCTTCTTGGCCCCACAAAGCACGCTATTGCGAAATGTCACAGTTGACTCTGGACTAAAGGTTGTCGCGCCACCACTCTATCGTTCTAGTCAACCCATCACGCAGGCCAACGTGGGGTTGCCATCCAAGCGCTTTGATGCGCGAGATATCTGCCCACATCCTGTCTATTTCGATAGCCGCTGGTCGGCGCTGTGCGCGCTGAGATGCTACAGTTATGGGTTTGTCAAGGATCTGCGCCACGTGTGTAACCAGTGCTTCAATGCTCACCTCGACTCCTGATGCGACATTGTAGATCCCTTCGCCAGCATCAGCGAGTCGCAGCAGAGCCTCGACAACGTCATCTACGTAGGTAAAGTCCCGCGTCGGCGCTAGGTTACCAAGCGTCAGCGAGTCGTGGGTAAGCGCCTGCCTGATAATCGATGGTACGACAAAGTCAGGATGTTGACGAGGGCCGTACGTGTTAAACAGACGCGCGATCACTGCCGGCATGCCGTATGCAGTGCTGTATGCAGATATGAACGTCTCTGCCGCAAGCTTACTTGCCGCGTAGGGCTCTTGAGCGTGAACGGGGTGCTCTTCGTCGATTGGAACGTATCTGGGAGTGCCATACACGAGGGCAGTGCTCAAGAACACGAAGCTCTCGACAGATGGTGAGCGCCGCACGGCTTCAAGAACGGTTATGGTGCCAGCGGTGTTCGTCTCGAACGTTTGGGCTGGATCATCGAGAGCGTGCCCGACGTGGGGTTGGGCAGCCAAGTGAAACACGGTTGAAGCGTCGCTGATCGAGAATGCGTGGCTGAGGTCGCCACGCACGACATTCAGGCCGGGGATTTCTTGAGCAAGCCGGTCAGGCTGCCGCCGCGCGAGGATGCTGATCGCGGCCCCGCGGTGCCCTAGACATTCGACCAAGTGCGAGCCGAGGAAGCCCGTAGCGCCCGTTACAAAGACCGTATCCAGTTTGGCCATCTCATCTCTCCTTCGACGCCATCGCACGGACGAGGAACAGTCGGATCACTCGTGGACGGGCTTCTTACCGGAGTCTGCATCCAATTCCGATGAGCAGCTCCGTCACGTCGCGGTGCAGCTGTCCGACGTCGCCGTCTCTATAAGTGGAGACTCGGAAGGTGTAACTTGCGCGTGGCGCGTAGTGGTCGATGACGTTCACCGCGGTAACCCCTGGGACGGTGGAAAGCACGCGGGCCACAACATCGGGCTGCGCCCCGGCAGGAAACACTGCGGAAAAATCTCGGTACCGCTGGCCGCGCGCTAGGCGGTACTGCTTGAGCTCCTCCTCCGTCATCAGTTGCACGTTTTCCGTCTTTAAGATAACCTCCTTAGATCCCTCTTCTACGGCGATTTCGTCCGATGAAGCTCCTTTTATAATGCCGACGTGCACGGCTCCGGTGTAGACATTTCGGAGCCCGCGCGTGCTTCCGATGGACCGCTTAAACTCTTCCAACTCTTTGATGTTGGCCATAATGAGCTTATTTGAGCGTTTTAGGGCCGGTTCGGCGTCCCCGAAGTGCTTTGCCGCGCGCCTCATGATCGCAATGAATGCGTCGCGATCTCTGGCGTTGATAATGTCAACGAGCGTCGTGCATTGCGCGAGAAAAGCCTCGTGGACAGATCGATCGGCGCTCATCTGGATTGAGGCGTAGAGTGCGGGGCTCTGCCCTAGGATTCGTCCCACGAAATCTATGAGAATCTCATAAACGGGGCTCATGAAGCGGCGCGAGCGTTTGACATCAAAACGCAGGGCTTCGAGTGTAGCGCCCGTGGCGATGTAGCTGAAGTGGGTGAGTCCTTGAATGACCGACATGAGCCGGTCGTGCTCGTCAGCTGAGAGCTCCTCGACACGAGCGCCCGCGCTCTCAAAGAGATCCGCGAGAAACTGACTTCCGCGCTCTCCGCGCACCGGTGTGACAATGACGGTCTGCCCCTCCATGTCGGGCATGCCGGGACCAAAAAGGGGATGGACGCTCACGAGCTCGACGCCTTGTGGGGCGCTGGCCAGCATCTGTTTGATGGGATCTCTTTTGATGGACGTTATGTCGAAGAGCACCGCGTCCGGTTTCAAGTGGGGTGCCACTTGCGCAATTACGTCGCAGGTCACGTCGATGGGCACAGCGATCATAACTACGTCGTAGTCCGCGTAGCGGACGCGCGAAGAGCGTCCAACTAGCGTGACATCCATCCCCCGTTGCGCAAAAAATCGTTCGAACCAGCGCCCCATCTCTCCGTGGCCGCCCACGATTGCCGCTTTGAGTGACATTACTGCCCTCCTTCGTCGTCCGTCCCGTTCGCGCTTCCGAGTGCCTCGCGGACCGCCTCTTCCATAATCTGCACAGGTGGGTCTAAAGCGGTCCACAGGGCGAAGGAGGCCGCCCCTTGGTGTACCAACATCTTCACGCCCTCAATTGTTTGTAATCCTGCGGCTCGGGCCTCGCGTAACAAGGGGGTCTCGAGAGGGTGATAGACGAGGTCGAAGACCACGAGCCCGGGATGCATTTGGGCTGCGGTTACGAGCGTCTGTCCTTCGAGCACGCCGCGCATTCCCACGGTGGTGGCGTTGATAAGCACGCGCGCCTCGCGTAGCAGGCGATCGACCTCATTTAGGCTGTGTGCCTCTATGGCGCCGCAACCACAATCGATGTTCGCAGCGGTCATTTGCTGGGCCAAGATGAGCGACCTGCTCGCCGTCCGATTGGCAACGAGTACGCGTGCTCCGTTGAGCAGCAGCTGTGCCGCGATCGCCTTTGCAGCCCCCCCTGCGCCAAGGAGCAGGATGCTCGCGTCTTTGACCGAAACGCCGGCCTCCTCGAGCGCCCTGAGCGCTCCAACGCCGTCGGTGTTGTAGCCTGTTCCCGCGCGGTCGACCGTGTTCACCGCGCCGATTCGTTTTGACAATGCATCAGGCTTGCAGTAACGCAAAGCGGCTTCTTTGAGGGGAAAGGTGATGTTGAGTCCACCAAACCCAAGCGCCCGCGCGCCGCGCATTGCCGTTTCAGCACGCTGTTTATCCACGTCGAAGGCAATGTACGCTGCATCGAGGTCCAGCGCGGCGAACGCGGCGTTATGCATCACGGGCGAAAGCGAATGAGCTATTGGGCTGCCAAGCACGCCATAAACGGTCGTTACTGCCATGTACGGATCTCTTCAATTGCGCGCTTTAACCGTGAAACGCTGAGCATCCCCGGTGACGCGCGCTTTCCGGTGAACCCGTACGGCCGCATCTTGGGGGAGATGTGCTGCCCGACGTACCCATAAAGCAGCGATGAACCGTAAATTCCCATAAGTGGCCTGATATGCGATCCGAGGGCGCCCAGGGGCACCACGCAGAAAGTAAAGCCCTCTTCTCGCGCGGCTAGGCTCACATCAAGCACCCTCGGCGCGTCTCGCAGGTGCTCAATGGTGA
>PMIN01000018.1 GCA_003158275.1 Methanobacteriota archaeon | reverse complement strand
ACCACCTGATTATCACCAATGCTCTCCATGAATCACGCACCGATGCCGTTTCAATGTTAGCTTGAGCAATCTGACGGACGGCTTCACATGCTAAAGCCGGCGATCGCAATCGCTCCGTGTTTCTCAACCATGTTCAGCGCACCGATTCCGTTCGTAACAAAACTCGTCTGTCGAAAAAGAAGTTCTCCAGTTGCTGAGCACGACAAATGGTCGCGCGAACCGAGGCCGATCTTCGCGGTGCTCTCAAGTTTCGGCCTGTGTGAATAGAACTACCACATGACTTTTCTCGCAGTCTTCTCGTCTGCAGTTTGTCACAAAGCGAGTCTCTATTCGTCGTCCTCGCTCTCGCTTCTTACGATCAGGCACACGCTGTGGGAGTATCTGACGGCGATCTCGCAACGCAGTTGTGCTCATGGGGCCCTTAAAGCCACGGCGTTTTTGTGGTCCCCCGACAAGGCAAAGGGCTCGAACACATTATGGGTAACCAAAGTTTGATCATCACGGCTCCGGCCTCCGGTTGGCCGCCACTCGAGCCTGTCCTGAAAAATCGCGAAGTTTTGGTCAGCTTTTTACGGTAGCCGCTAGCGGTCGGACCGATAAGCTAACTCAGCACGTTCCGGCATATCTCTTTTATGCGTGTTGCGATCGCTCAATAACGGTAATATCTGTATTCTATCGTCGATGTAGAACCTATAGTATTTTCTACGTGTAAAAGGCCGGCAATACGGTTTTGAAATATGAGAGGGGTCACCAGATGCCGGGCGACGAAGAACAGAGACAACGAGACGGCATCTTGACCTCAGGCGAATCCGCTGCTACTTTCGGAGATCAAGGCGCTAATGTTGGCGCTGATAGAACCTGAGTTACGTGCAGCGCGCGCGGCAGAAACGATGCGCAGAAGCGCTCAAGCGGAGTCTTCACTCGCGCGATCAGCATCGGCACTGCAACCGCCCGCAACAGTTCGTTGGGCACGACGTCACGATCGCCGGGCGGCTGACGGCAAACGGCGCAGAGCTGGCAGGAGTGTCCGCCCTCCTCTAAAATACGGCGGATCCGAAGAAAAAGGTGCTCCCCGCCTCCACCAGCACCCACGACTCAGGCTGCTGTCAGTTCACCCTCACGGACAGCGTCGCCACCACACACGCGTACAGCGTTTGCGCCGACGATGATCTATAGCCGCGTACAGAGCACCGAAATGCTGCTGAAATACACCACACGAGCAGCAGAAGCTCCCGCGGCCAGGGCACGGACTGTTTTCAGCTTGGCCTGTATGAGCTCCTCGCCATATTCCGTATCCTCGCCGGCGAGGGTTTGCTCTTCGAGGGTACCGCGTCGCTGGGGTCGGCGTGCAAGCGTTGAACCTCGTCCTGATCTCGTCGAGGTCATCGCGCCTCTGGTCATAGTCGACGTCAGCGTCAGTATCACTGATATAAATAAAAGCATTGTGCCACTAGCACAAACGCTCTCGCGATCGTCCGATGTGCGAGAACATTGCACCGGGAGGACTCGGAGCAATGCTGTTGCCTAGCGACGGCTCTGCAGGGCTCCATGATGCGCCATGCGTTCATACCCTTATTGATTGGGCATAATCAAACATTGGGAATACGTGCCTTAAGCACGCCGATTTGTGGCACCAGATTATCTGTGTCGTGGCAGAGGCATTACCGCAAATCGTGGCCGTTAATCTAGCCGTGGAACAAACCAAGGTGTGTTTGCGTTAGCTCCTGAAGGGGGCTCTAGAACTGCTTAAAATCGAAAAATAACCCGCGAAATTTGTGCTGTGGGATGGAACATGAAGATGGTCTCGGATGGTCGTATGTTTACTTTCAGCACGTTCTTGCCGCGAGATTATTACGTGTCGGGTAGACGCACCTTTGTGCAAGCAATATACCACCAAATCAATAAAGGCGAGACTGAGCAGCCACTTTACAATCTCTTTGCTGCCTACATTCACACAGTGCCGCTCGAACAGCTACTAGAGAGCATTGAAAGGGCTAGGCTAGACGCTAAACTACGGTATGTAGTAATGTATGGAGCAGCGTGCAGCTACTGCCTCGGCAAGGCGCAACGGCTTGACGGATCGTACTTACGAACGTTTGCGTTTGAGTTAAAAGAACAGCTTGCTCAGACGCTGACTGCATTTGTCACATCGATTCTGGTTGGGGCCGCGAGCGCACCTCGATGCAGAAGAGCCACTGCTTCGTCAGATCATTGACGTGTTACAACAAGTGATGTGCGCACACGACGCAGAAAAGCTTGCGATTTCTGCGCTCGAAATCTGCAAGACCAGCTAGACGAAGGTAGAGTTAAAAAACAACGTGGAGCTAAAGCATTTCTTCACATTTATTCGAGCGAGGAAGCTCAAAGGCTTTAACGTTGAGAGGAATCGCGTCAAACACAAAACTCAACTAATAATAGAGCCATATATTCTATGATGCTGCTAACAATCAAAGCAAAACTCAATCCGACCGACGAACAGCGGCAAGCACTCTCAGCCACGATGGAACGGTTCAATGAGGCGTGCAACTACGTTTCGTCTCTTTCGTTTCAAGAGCAGACATTCGGCAAGCGGACGCTTCAAAAGCAGCACTATCGTTATATCCGCGATAACTACGGTTTGTCAGCGCAGTTAGCAGTCAGAGCGATAGCCAAAGTCTCAGAGTCATATCGAGGCAAAGGACACAGACAAGAGCCCCATACGTTTAAGCCTCATAGCGCCGTTGTCTATGACCAGCGCATACTATCATTCAAAGCCTTAGATTTGGTTTCGATATTGACGTTGGAAGGGCGAAAGTTAATCCCGTTATCAATCGGTGCGTACGCTCAACTTGAACAGCGACGGGTCAGAGGGCAAGCCGACTTAGTCCTACAGAAAGGCGTGTTCTATCTCTGCGTAGTGGTGGAAGTTGAAGAGGATACCTTATACAACGCAGAAGGCTGCTTAGGCGTTGACTTAGGACTTGTCAACATCGCAACCACGAGCGACGGACAGCATTTCAGCGGCGACAACGCGGACAGTGTTAGAACGCGATACACTAAGCTGGAGGCTGCGCTTCAGTCGAAAGGAACCAAGAGCGCGAAGCGACATCTGAAGCGGACGAGTGGAAAGGAACGAAAGTTCAAGACTAATCTTAATCATTGCATTTCTAAACTTATTGTTGGAATGGCCAAAGACACAAAGAGAGCGATAGCACTTGAGGATTTAACACACATACGCTCTCAGGTTACGGTTAGAAATTCAGGCAAAGCTCAACGAGGGAGACTAGGTAAGTGGGCGTTCGGACAACTGCGCCAATTCATCGACTACAAAGCGCAGTTGAACGGGATTTCTACTTTTGTAGTTGACCCGCGAAACACGTCGAAGCAATGCTCAGAGTGTGGACATATCGACAAAGCCAATAGAAAGACACAGAGCGAGTTTGTGTGCGTTGCGTGTGGACGCGCAGAGAACGCCGACATAAACGCGGCTAAGAACATTGCTTCGAGGGCTGTCGTCAATCAGCCTATTGTATCCCTAAAACAGAAGGAGATACAAGCCCACAACTTTAGCGTGGGTAATTGACTCTTTGTTACAACGATCTACCATTGCCAGAAGCTCGCTGAAGCTCTCTATTTGGTAATC
>PMIN01000041.1 GCA_003158275.1 Methanobacteriota archaeon | reverse complement strand
GGCAATCTCGGTGGCAATACCTAAAATGGAGAAGATACCGGCTCCTACCATCCCCCCTATTCCAATGGCAATTGCCGACCACAAACCAATCGGTTTTTTATTTTGGAGTTTATTATTCATAGAAAAACCAACCCAAAATAATAAACTGATTTTATACCTTTACTTCTAGATATTTGCTAGATCAGATAGCTAAAAGTGTCAGGAAGGATAAGCAAAACTACACTTTTNNCTCGAACCGCGCGCGACTTGTTCTTGATTATCGAGAGATAAAGCGATTGGTGTATCCCTGCCACGTACTTCCAACCGATGCGCTTTTCGACGTACGACAGCGCTCGTTGCGAATATCGTTCCCTAATCTGCCTGTTAGAGAGCAGCAGCACCACGTAATCCTTAAGCTGTTCCAAGTCTCCCCGCGGAACGACGACCCCCCCGCCGCTCGCCTCTACTTCGTCCCGCAGACCCCCAACGTCCGTGACGACGGCAGGCTTGCCCAGCGAAAATGCGTGCGCCAACACCCCTGACTGGCTGCTTTGCTCATACGGCAACACAACGATATCTGCCGCATTTTCAATCGTTAGGTACTCCTTTGGCTGGAAAGAACCTTGGATGACGACGATGCTATCCTTCGCAGAGCTGTCAGCAACGGCCTTCAACAACGTAGGTTTGTAGCGCACCCCGTCCCGGGACCCTGGCCGCGCATCTCCTGCGATAACCAGAGCGGCGTCAGGCACTTCGCTGACTACTTGTGGCCATATCTCGACAACGTCGTTAAAGCGCTTGTATTGCTCCCACCAGCCCAAACACATGGCGACGTCCTTACCCTGAAGACCATATTCTTTCTTCGACTCGACGACACCAGGCACGCCCCCTGCCTTTAGCACTTCAGCACCGTGCGGTATCACGGCGACGTTCTGGGGCACCCAGCCCAAGTTCACCGGCAGAAAGATCTTTTGAAGCTCCTCGTGCACGATCCCGGCATCAATGAGTTGCAAACTCAGGTTCATGAATAAACACTCCTTGTAGCCGAGGGTGCTGTACACTGAGTGATACGTCACAACGGTGGGGACTCTTTGCAGGTTCAACCGCACGAGAAGGTCAAGCAGATCAGTGCTAAGTCTGCCGTCGATATCGTAAAGACCGTATTCGTGTTGAATGTGCACGACATCTGGGTTCAGCTTGTTGATGACGTCAAAAACGTCCTGAGACCAGCCTGCTTTCCGCGGATCCATCGCAGCAATAACGTTTTCCTGTCCTGTGTGCCCGCCTGCATCGAGATCCGGATTGCAGATGATATATACCGTGTGCCCACGCTTCTTGATGCCTTCAACGAGTTCGTGCGAATAAGTCGCTATGCCATCAAATCTCGGCGGATACGGAGAAACAAAACAGATCCGTAAGCGGGAGACCGCTTTATTTGTCGGCGCTTTTGGTTCGCTTGGGCACATTGGCTACACCTGCTGCGTCGCATGCTTTGTACAACCTATAAAAACCTTCTGACAAATACTAACACTTCAGCCTGCCACTCGTCAAAAAGAGTTCGTTCTAGACCTTATTTCGTAGACCAGTCTTCATAAACTAGCGACGCCCTGTAGCATACGAAACGGCGTTGAAACGAATTGGAGGAGCGTATTGTCCGACCTAGACAGCTCAGAGGGAATCATACCCGCAGGCGAGGCGCAAAAGGCCAGCGTGGCTGAGCTACTGCAGCGGCTCTCGTCTAGCGAAAACGGCCTATCGGCGGCCGAGGCATCTCGGCGATTAGATTCGTATGGTCCAAACGATATTACCGAAAAGCGGGTCAATCCGCTTGTGAAGTTTCTCACCTATTTTTGGGGTCCCATTCCGTGGATGATTGAGGTCGCGATCGTTCTTTCTGCCCTCATCCAGCACTACGAGGACTTTTTCATCATCCTGGCGCTCCTGTTCATGAACGCTGCCGTCGGGTTTTGGCAGGAGAACAAGGCAGCGAACGCAGTTGAGCTCTTGAAACGGAAGCTTGCGGTGACTGCAAGGGTGTTGCGGGACGGGTCGTGGTCCGAGCTTGCTGCGCAACAGCTTGTGCCGGGCGACATCATTCGGGTGCGGCTTGGAGACGTCGTGCCCGCCGACGTCAAGCTCACCAGCGGCGCTTTTCTGCTTCTCGATGAGTCCGGATTAACGGGCGAATCCCTCCCCGTCGAAAAATACGCATCGGACGTGGCCTATTCCGGTTCAGTCGTGCGCCAGGGTGAAATGGATGCACTCGTAGTTACGACGGGAATGGCGACCTACTTCGGCGAAACGGCACGACTCGTTGAAGAGGCGAAAACGCAGAGCCACTTTCAGAAAGCTGTCATCAGGATCGGTGATTATCTCATTGCGATCGCGATCGCGTTCGCTGCGCTTATCATCGTGGTTGCGTACGTTCGCCAAGAAAGCCTTTTGGCGATTCTTCAATTCGCGCTAGTCCTCACGATCGCAGCCATACCCGTCGCTCTCCCGGCAGTCCTTTCCGTCACGATGGCCGTTGGAGCAATCGCTCTTGCGAAGAAAGCAGCGATTGTAAGCAAGCTCGTTGCAATTGAAGAGATGGCCGGCGTGGACATTTTGTGCACGGACAAAACGGGCACGATCACGAAGAACGAGCTTACGCTCGCGGATGTCCGACCGTTCGAAGGTTTCACGGCTTCAGACGTTTTGCTTTTTGGCAGCTTAGCTTCTCGAGCGGAGGATCAGGATCCCATAGATGCTGTGATCCTCGCGAAGGCAGCAGAAGCACCTGTACTTGATGCGAGCCGGGGGCCATACACGGCAGCAGAGTTCACACCGTTTGATCCCGTTTCCAAAAGGACTGAGGCAACCGTTGAAGGGGCGGATTCGGGCCGGTTCAAGGTGTCAAAAGGTGCGCCACAAGCGATCCTTGCGCTTACCTCGCAGAGCTCAGAACTTGCCGAACAAGTCAACACCCTTGTGGATGCATTCGCGGAAAGAGGCTACCGCGCGCTCGGGGTCGCGCGAATGAATCAACCGGACGACTGGGAGTATGTCGGACTTATCGCACTTTATGATCCCCCGCGTGAGGATTCAGCAGAGACAATTCAGACAGCGCAATCGATGGGCGTCGAAATCAAGATGGTGACGGGCGATCATACCGCGATCGCCAAAACAACTGCCTCAGAGGTCCATTTAGGCACAAACATCATAGACTCCACCTCCTTTGCCGATAAATCTGACAAGGAGGCAGGGGATATCGTGGAAAGCGCGGATGGCTTTGCTCAAGTGTTCCCCGAGCACAAGTACCGCATCGTTGAACTGCTCCAAGGCAGAGGACACATCGTCGGGATGACCGGTGATGGAGTCAATGACGCTCCAGCGTTGAAAAAAGCGGATGCCGGCGTCGCCGTTGCAGGAGCCACTGATGCCGCAAAATCGGCAGCGGACATCGTATTGACGAGTCCAGGCCTATCAGTAATCATTGACGCAATCAAAGAGAGCCGTAAGATCTTCCAACGGATGGTAAGCTATTCAATCTATCGTATCGCCGAGACCATCCGGGTGCTTCTGTTTATCGCGCTTGCGATACTCATCGTCAACGTCTACCCGGTCACCGCAATCATGATCGTGCTGCTCGCGCTGCTCAACGACGGCGCCATCCTCACGATTGCGTACGACCGCGCCCAGTACAGGAACACCCCGGAGGCGTGGGATATGCGAACGGTGATTTTAGTCGCGACCCTTCTGGGCGTGCTGGGCGTGATCGCATCATTCTCGCTCTTCTACCTCGCCTACCGCGTCTTCTTCATTAACAGCTTGGTTATCCAGTCAATGATGTACCTAAACCTCTCCGTAGCGGGGCATTTCATGATCTTTGTGGCCCGAACGCGAGGCCGATTTTGGTCTTTTGCGCCTGCTCCCGTTTTGGTCGCAGCGGTTCTCGGCACCCAGCTCGTGGCAACGCTCATCGTCGTCTATGGGCTGTTTATGGCGCCGCTTGGGTGGGGCCTGGCTCTCGTTGTTTGGGCGTATGCACTCGTGTGGTTCCTTATCACCGATGCGTTGAAAGTGCTTTTTTATCGACATGTGCTGGAGCGTGGTAGCAAACCCACACACGTGCCTGCAGCTTACGCACCTAGCTCGAACTGAAACACTGACAAAAAAAGCGTCTCGCAGTGGCTCCAGTCGCCATGCGCTCAAAGTCGACTTCCGGGCGCGATCGAAGGGCAACCGTTAAAGCCTCGCTCGATCTTTTTTACGTGTGTCGAATGCGTCTAGTATCCTCGCTAGGCAAATCGTCTTATTCATCAGCGTCTGCAAGTGGTGCGTGCTAGGCACGCTTGTTGGAGTCGCTGTCGGCTTAGCTGTAGCCGTTTTCCTAAAGGCGTTAGACTACAGCATTGCCGTGACCGGCCAGTTTCCCTACTACTTTCTCCTCCTTCCCCTAGCGCTCCTTGTCAGCGGCGCCATGATGAAATACCTTGCCCCAGGCGATGAAGGGCACGGCACGGCGATGATTATTGATGCCCTTCACAAACGATCCGGCAAAATAAAGCCGTCAACGGTTTTGGTAAGGCTCGCAGCCACGCTCATCACTATCGCGTCAGGCGGCTCGGCAGGCAAGGAAGAACCTGGCGCCCAGATAGGGGCGGGGCTCTCTTCACTGTTTAGCGATCTCCTGAAGTTCGACGACCGTGACCGTCGGAAATTAGTCATCTGTGGGGTCAGCGCCGGATTTGCCTCCGTTTTTGGTACGCCCATAGGGGGTGCTATCTTCGGGGTCGAAGTCCTCTTTGTAGGAGGCCTCATGTACGACGTACTTCTTCCGGCGTTCATCGCAGGAATCGTCAGCTACCAGGTGTCGGCTGCCCTTGGCATCACCTATTTCTACAGCCCCCTCAAGTTCGTGCCCGTCTTCAGCGGGTTCTTCTTGGTGCAAGTGATTGTTGCAGGCATCTTCTTTGGGATTGTCGCGCTCCTTCTCATTGAGCTCTTCAACCTCTTCAAAAAGGCAGCAGAACGTCTGCCCCTGTGGGCGCCCGCCAAGGGCATCATTGGCGGGGCAGCGCTC
>PMIN01000213.1 GCA_003158275.1 Methanobacteriota archaeon | reverse complement strand
CACGTTCTCGCGCAACGTCTTTGTTCCTGTGACCAACATCTGTCGCAACGCGTGCGGCTACTGTGGGTTCCGGCGGGACATCGGCGACGCTGAGGCACAGCTGATGGCGCCTGCAGAGGTGGAGAGCATGCTGCGGCAGGCCAAGGATGCGGATTGCACTGAGGCGCTACTCACCTTTGGCGAACGTCCGTATGAGGTCGACGGCTTTGTCGAGAAGCTTCGGAGCCTCGGCTACGACAGCTTTCTTGACTACCTCTATGACCTCTGCACGATGGCAATTCACGTCGGACTGCTCCCGCACAGCAATCCGGGCATTCTCACCTTTGAGGAGCTCGAGCGGCTAAAAGCCGTGAATGCGAGCATGGGACTCATGCTCGAGACGACGGCCTCCGTTGACGCGCACCAGGGCTGTGCTGGCAAAGAGCCCGAACTTCGACTCTGGACCATTGAGGATGCCGGCAAGCTCCACATTCCGTTTACTACAGGTCTCCTCATCGGCATAGGAGAAGATTGGGGGGATCGCATCCGCTCGCTCGAACTCCTCACGGAGCTGCAGCACAAATACCGGCACCTTCAGGAGGTCATCATCCAGCCGTTCGTGCCGAAGCCGGGCACGCGGATGGCAGACGTTCCCAGTCCGAGTCGCGAGGTGCTCCTCCGCACAGTCGCGCTGGCGCGTCATCTCCTCCCCGATGACGTCGCCGTTCAAGTGCCACCTAACCTCACTGAGGTGGCCCCGCTTCTCGGCGCGGGGGCGTCCGACCTCGGCGGGATCTCGGCCGTGACGGTCGACTACATAAATCCGGAGCATGCCTGGCCGGATCTGGCAGACCTCGGCATTGCGCTGACCGAGCGGTTGCCGATCTACCCGCAGTACGTGCGTGCCGGATGGTACAGCGAGGCGCTCGCTCCGCTCATCGGGAAGCTGGCTGACGAGCGCGGGTTCCGACGAAAAAAGACAGACGAGACAATGGCTGGGTGACGCGATGGATGTTGTTCACATTGGTAAAGCAAAAACCGTGTACCGCACCGAGAACGCCGAGGAGTACATCATCGAGTTTCGCGATGACATCACGGCCTTCAACGGGAAACGGAAGCAGACAGTGCCGCAGAAAGGCNNATGCTCGTAAAGGCGGTGGACATCATACCGCTCGAAATCATCGCTCGAAACATCGCCGCGGGATCAATCGTGCGCCGGTATCCCGTCAAGGAAGGGCAGAAGTTTATCCCTCCGGTGCTCGTCATCGACTTCAAGTCTGACGCTTATGGAGATCCGATGCTCAACGACGACCTCATACGCGCGTTACGCCTCGCTACCGAGAAGGAGCTGGTGACCATTCGTGAGCTGACGCTGCGGGTGAACACGATCTTAAGGGAGCATCTGAATCGGCGAGGGCTGCTGCTTCCGGACTTTAAGCTGGAGTTTGGGAAGGGACGGGACGGGAAGATCCTCGTTGCCGATGAGATAAGCTGCGATACCTGTCGCCTGTGGCTGAAGGACTCGGGCGAGTCTGTTGACAAGGACGTTTTCCGGTACGAGCGCGGCGATTTGATAACGGCGTACCAAGAAGCCGCGAAACGGATATTGAGCTGAAGCCACACGATTGAACAAGGCTGCGACGCGCTCCTACGACGCCTCTCTTCAAGAAACGCTGTGAACGTAAAACAAGGTTGGGCGCGTTCTACGCGTCAGCGGGCCGCTCGTTGCAGAAGGAGGCCGACTCGCCAGAGGGCGGTGAACTGTGCGAGGATCGCGACGAGCAATACGGCAGGCTCAACGAACCCGATGAGCAGTCCTATGGCGAGGATGATCAGCCGTTCGCTTCGTTCGGCGACCCCAGCCGTGCAATGAAATCCCATTCCTTCACCTTTCGCGCGGACGTAGCTCACGAGGAGGGAGCCCATTAGGGCGGCGCCGACGTAGATCCAGTTGACCCCAGCAATGCCAAGACCAAGTAAAATAATACAATCGACGTAACGATCAGATATCGAGTCAAAGGTGGCGCCAAAGGTCGTTGAGGTGCGTCGGTTGCGCGCTACGGCGCCGTCTAGCATGTCGACAAAGCCGGTTACGAGGATCAAAACGCCGCCTGCGACGAAGAACCCGAGGGCAAGAACGATGCCAGCGACGACGCCGATCGCAAGGCCGGCGAGGGTAAGCATGTTGGGAGTGACGCCGAGACCGACGAGAAGATTCGCCGGTCGCGAGAGAAGCCGATCAACTGAGTCTTTAAGTCTGCTTAACATGGGTGGCTCTCCTGTGGCGTTCAACGGTCTGCTTAGAGGAAAAGGCGCATTCTCATAATATAGTTGACGAATTGGTGCGGTCCCCGGGGCGCCGCCGGTTCAGCGATAACGGAAGCCCTAACGTGCCGCGGCAAACTGCGCTCGTAAGTATCTGCGCAGGGCAGCGCTCGCGGGTGGCCTGGTCCGTGGCGAAAACTCAGCCTCCTGAGCGGTCTGAGCTAGGAGAAAGCGCGGAGGGGGGATCTCGATCTTCACCATCGTTTTGGCGCTCATCGCTGGCGGTATTGCGTTTCGGGTGCTCACTTTCGCGTTAATGACGCATGCAACATCTTTTTTGTTGTGACGGGTAACCTAGAGCTGTGAAACCTTCACTCGATGATCTGTTCAAGTGGTGGGGCGCCGCCGCTTTGGTGCTTATTGTGCTCAGAATATACGGAGTGCTTTAGAATTCCGCGCTGATCGAAGAACGGCGCCAGGCGCGCCAGCTCGATCAATGTCAAACGCATACGCATCCGTGCCCAAGTCGCCCCAGTACCAGCTGTGGTGGAGGGCCGTGCCGCGCGCGTCGCCTCCTGCCGCGCCGAACGCGACAAGAAGCGGCATGAAGTGATCGGGGTACGGGTGAGCACGTTCAGCGTACGGGCCCCGTTCCCGATACTTCACAAGGCTGACGCGGTCGCCCCGGGTCACCGCGTCGGTCAGCCAGCCGCTGAATTCGTGGGCCGTGGTTGCACCTTCGCCCAGCGATGCCGCCGCATAGCCAAGCGGGTGGACGGCGCCACCGCTGCCGAGGATCAGAACGCTGTCGTCCCGCAGCGTTGCAATGGCTGCACCAAGCGCCACGTGCTGTGCGGGGTCTAAGTGGCGCTGGATGGAGAGCTGCACGACGGGGGCGTCCCCGTCGGGAAACATGAGTATCAGCGGCACCCATGCACCATGATCAAGGCCACGGTTGCGGTCAAGGTCGCAGCTTAAGCCAGCGCCGTGAAGAAGGTCGGCCACTCGCCCGGCAAGGTCTGGTGAACCACGTGCGTCGTACCGCAGACCGTAGAGTTCAGCGGGGAACCCGTAAAAATCATGGATCGTTTCGGGCGTTTCCACGGCGTTAACTGCGGGCCGCGAGGTACTCCAATGGGCAGATACGCATAGAACCGCGCGCACGTTCCCGTACCGGCTGCCAAGCGTAGCTAGGAACTATCGCGCCGGAACGTCCTCTAGAAGCAGTGTGGGGGCACCGTGTGACACAAATAGGGTAGGCAGTGACTCTGTGGATATAATTCTCCCTCAAGGACTCCCCGTGATCAAACGGACAGAACTTCTGGCGCAGCGGAGCCCTTAGAGCGGCCTCTCTCTCTTTGAGCATATCGTGTGCAGTGAAATTTCGTTATTTATATGCCCCCCTCACATGAGGCCAAGCTGTCGCATTAGCCCGACCAAATCGTAGAAGAGCTTCTCTTCGGTGATCTCACCCTTCTCATTCCAGTGGGCGACCGTGCAAAACTCGACTTGGAATTTCTTGTTTGTAGGTTGAATGGTCTTCCCATCAGAGCCTGCCATAGAGCCCGTCATCGTGCCGGTGAAATTAGCCACCGAACACGTCCATTCGCCCTCACCAAAGAGCACCTTATATGGGCGGTTCCCCACACGATTGTCCGGAAAGGTCTGGAAGAATTGCTCAGCTTCTTCTTGGTGTGCATTTTGTCCTCTCGTCGGTTCGGGCTGGCCTGGCCAGTACACGGCGACGTTTTCGGCGTGCCGTTTGTTGAACGTGTCCCAGTCTTGGCCGTTCCACGCATCATCCAACGTTTGCATCAGTCGTTTGTTTTCCTCGACGTTCATCTAAATCCCCCTCTACAACCTGAGTTGTTTTGAGGTGACCAGGAGTAGCATCAGTAGCACCATAAGCGTGCCCCCCTTTCTTAGTGGACGCGATCGTTTTTGGGGAACCAGCGGATATCTCACGCGTGGCGATGTAAAGCGCTCAGCGATGTGATGCAACCAGCTGACAGGGGAAATAGTCCGATCGACCTCTTGGGGTCTGCAACGCTCTTCGATCCCAGCGACGTTCTTCTCACGCCCAGTGGTACGCTCGGAACCAGAACGCCGTTTGCGATCCATAATGAACTGTTCCTTGGACTCTGGGCGACGGCCGCTCATCGTCTTGCGATACAAAGCGCCCTTCGCGGCACTCACTGCAGGAATCATTGCAGACGTGCTGGCGACTGGAGGTCTTGGGCCCAAGCGTGACTACTGCGAAGAAGGTAATTCCAGAAGTGCTGCCGCAAAGCGCTCTACCTTCTCGGCGTACGCCCCGCTTTCCACGTTGTTAGCGGGAACGTCAAGCATGCCCCCCCGACTTTTTTCCGGAAAGCGTTTCCATGCTTTCCAGCATCTTTGCGCCGCCCTCGCTGCTTGGGTTTTCATGCGTGCAAAAGAAGGCGACACTGATAAACCTATCTTTGTTTTGCGCAATGTACGTTCATATCGGCTGGACATCCTGCCCGTCACAGGACTGCCGACGACTACCACATCATAGAATGCGGCGTCGTGCATTGTTTGTGCGATTTTCGCGTGGACCCGCAGGAATGCCTGCTTCGCCAACCTACCCATGCCCTTGTCTTTCGTGTCGGCGGTGATCGCTTCAACATCGGCGTTGAGGTTTTCAGCAAGCGCTTCGGCGACCTTTTTCGTGTTTCCGGTTCGCGAGTAATAGGCGAGTGTTTTCATCGCTATGCGCAATGCCGCGCCCGCTTAATAGCCTGACGGGTTATAAGGGCGAAGTTAAAATAGTAGATCCGAGAACTCAGTATAAGTTTAACATGCAGGCGATTGAAGTCTCTCATCTGGTCAAGAAATTCGGCGACGCCACTGCCGTCAACGATATTAGTTTCTCGGTGGCGGCCGGGGAGACCTTCGGGTTTTTAGGCCCTAACGGCGCCGGCAAGACGACCACGATCCGCATGCTCACCGGGATCTCATCGCCGACCTCGGGAATGGCAAAGATCTTTGGCCACGATATCGTGCACGAGACCGTTGCCGCACGGCAATCCATGGGCATCGTTTCCGAGACCTCCAACGTATACACTGACTTGACCGGGTGGCAGAACATGATGCTTGCCGCGCAGCTCTATCGAGTTGGCAGAAGCGAGCGGGATAAGAACGCGACCGAGCTTCTGAAGCGCTTTGAGCTCTATGAACGCCGGGGTGACGACGTGCACGGGTACTCCAAGGGAATGCAGCGGCGGCTGACCATCGCCATGGGCCTGGTCAACCGCCCGCGCCTGCTCTTTCTTGATGAGCCCACCTCCGGGCTCGATGTCGAGAGCAACCTTATCATCCGCGACATGATCAGCGACCTCATCAAGGAAGGGGTCACCGTCTTCTTGACGACACACAACATCGAGGAGGCTAACGTCCTCTGCGACCGGGTGGCGATCATCGAAAAGGGACACATCGCCGCCATAGACGCGCCCGAACGGCTGAAAAAGACGATTCAGAGCGTCCAGTCAATTGAGGTCTCTTTTGACAGCAGCTCCCCCACGCGGCTTGACGAGCTCCGTCAGCTCTCGACGGTGAACAACGCACGCAAGGAAGGTGACAAGTTCAAACTCTTCACCGAGGACCCGTCTGCGGTCATCGACGGCGTGATGGCATACGCTCATACGCACAACACACGGGTGATGAGCATCACGACGCTCGGTCCGAGCCTTGAAGACGTCTTTGTCAAGTTGACCGGACTGCATCGCTCAGGTGGTGGGATTACTGCCATCGATTAACTTTATGGGGTTCCAAGACCGCCTCTCCCGCGAGCTCATTGCCGCGTGGGCGATTGCGAAAAAAGACGTCATCATCTATTACCTCCGGCCAGGGACCATCGTCGGCGGAGTGCTCTTTCCTCTTTTCATGTTCCTCGCGTTTACGGCAGGAAAGCTTGGGACCGCCACTGCGCTGATCCCGGGGCTCGTTGGCATCACGACCCTCTTCTCAGCGTCATCTATAGAACCGGTATCGATCCCGATCGAACGCAGGACGGCTACGTTTGACCGGCTTCTCGCCGCACCCATCTCCCTAAACGCGTTGGTGTTAGGCGAGAGCCTCAGCGGTCTTCTTTACAGCGTTGTTATCGCGTTGATTGTGGTTGTCGCGGCGCTGCTTATCTTGGCCACGAGTATCGTGAGTATCTTCCCCATTCTGGTAGGGATCCTTCTCAGTTCACTCTGCTTTGCGACGATGGGGACCCTTTTTGCGGCATATCCGACCGAGAGTCCAGGGGATATCATTTCGATGGTAAACGTCGTCAGGTTTCCTCTCATATTCATATCCGGCGTCTTCATCCCTCTCGCGACACTACCCGCCGTCGGCCAGATGATCGCATATGTTTCACCGCTCACGTACGCAAACGACCTCATCCAGGGCGGATAC
>PMIN01000157.1 GCA_003158275.1 Methanobacteriota archaeon | reverse complement strand
TTGCTAATCATCTTTCACCTCCAAGATAGAGTTGCCCAGCGCTGCAAGATTTTCTATATACGCTATAAACTTTGCTTTTCTCTTCTTTCCGACGTCTTATTGTAAAATTCAAGTCCATTTAAAAAAGCAAATGTTCGAAAAAGATGTGACAGAACAATAGGCGGAGTGCGGCGCTTAGTTGAAACGTCGTAAACCGCGTCAACGGACCAGCGTGCGCGATGGTGCTGGTTCTGAAGCGTCTAAGCAGGGCAAAGCATATCACGGCGCGCAACGAACTCTCCCGCAATCTTCAAGAAATGGAAAATGGAGCGCACGACTATGGTTGAGACTCCCTCATACAAGCTTGAAAAAAAGGAAGATGGTTTTGAGATTAGAACGTACGCGGCATATATCCTAGCCCAAGTTGACGTCGAATCAGATTTTGATGGAGCGCTAAGGAACGGGTTTGAGATCCTCGCTCATTACATTTTTGGAGGAAACAGGAAAAGGAATCAATCTCTATGACGGCGCCCGTTTCCGAGGAAAAAGTTTCAGGCTCCGAGGAAATCCCTATGATGGCCCCGGTGACGTCAGAAAAGATATCGATGACTGCCCCCGTAACCGAAGAACAAGCGGGAGAACGCGTGCACCGAATCTCCTTTGCCATGCCATCGAGGTTCACCCTCGAGACGCTCCCAGAGCCACTCGACAAGCGGATCACGTTTACGGTCGTTGAGAGCCGGAAAACCGCCGCGACACGATTCTCAGGGCGTGTGCACGAGAAGCTCGCGGCTCAAAAAACCGAAGAACTGAGCGATTGGCTCGTAAGAAACGGCATTGTACCAAAATCAAACTTTGTTGTCGCGTTATACAACCCGCCGTTCATACCTGGCATCTTTAGAAGAAATGAGATCATCGTTGATATTTGACGTGTACGCGCCGATGCAAGGCAATACTCAAGTAACCGCACGGTAGAGCCGCAGCGCAACGTACGTCGTGCCCGCGGCGCAGGAGGCTTTGAACGTGTCTTACCTAATAAAGCTAATATCAATCCGACGCAAGGAAGAATTGGCCGATCATTTCCGCGCTCAAGTTGTGTACGAGGTCAAATCGGACGTCTACGGATGCTGCATTAAGCTGCTCACCGGAACGCAATCGGTCGCAACTCGCTGGGGGCAGAGCTTCTATTTTATCTCCCAAAACATACGGTCGCACGGACGTCTTTATGTCGTCAACGGGCCGGCCGAAGAGAAAAATCAAGTATGCTATGACCCCCAATCTAAGACCGCGTTCCTCTTAAACTTCGACTATTATGGCTGGATTAAGTCGCTGGCGTTGAGCGTCGCAGGAGATGTCCTCGAAGACGAACACGACATCTACTCGTTACACGGCGCGTGCCTCGACGTGAACGGGCAAGGAGTGTGTATTCTCGGTGAACCAGGAGCTGGCAAGACGACACACACGTACGGTTTGTTGAGGCACTCTGAGGTACGCGTTGTTTCAGATGACTGGTTTTTCGCGCGAGTCTACGGACCAGACATACTCGCCTATAGTTCGGAAAAAAATTTTTACATACGCGCAGACCTCGCCAAGATCTGGAGCGAATTTGACTGGCTGGTCGAACATGCTGAGTTTGATGGCGAAGGCCGCGCGGTCGTCGATCTCCGACTGGTAATCGGGAAAGGACGCATCCTGCCCTTGACGACGCTTAGAAAACTGATTATTTTAAAACGCGACGCTAGTGACCCGGAGTTCGTCCGAGAGCTCACGGCTGTACAGGCATTGGAAATCCTTGAGCGCAATGACTACTTCAATCCGCACCTGCTCGTAAGTACCCCGTTCAAACGAAGGCTTCGCAAGAGGTTTTTTGGCGCGCTTCTCGAAAGGGTTAGCGCATACGAGGTCAATACGACGGAGCAGCCTAATCAAAGTCAGATGCGGATAAGAAAAATCATTTTTCCGGGGAACGCTCCGTAGCCTTCTGGAAGGCATTGCTGAGTGTTGCGAGCAGCGAGGGTTGCCGATTTTTCCGCGATGGATGCACTTCCACGCTGTCCTTGATGGGCCGCGCCGATGTGCACGAGTCCTCGGCGTCGAAAAAGAGGAAACAACCACGCTGAAAATGGGAAAAACATAAGAATACGGCACGAGCTATGAATCCATGCTAAAAAAATAGGGAGGAGATAACATAGCAGCAATGTATAAGCAGCTTGTCCTCGCGATTTTCCCAAGTGAAACCGCCGCCGACCAGGCAGCTGGCGAGCTCAAGGGATGGGAAAAGGCGAACGATGAGATAAAACGCGGAGCGATCGGCGTCCTAGTTAAGGATAACAACGGCAAGATCAAAGCGCATAAGCTAGGTACGCGAGAAGCCACCAGAGGCGCGGGCGTAGGTCTGGTTTTGGGCATTATCGCAACGGTGCTTTCAGGAGGGTTAGCCCTTCTCGCCGGCGTCGTGGGCGGTATTATCGTAGGGGGTCTTGTCGGCAGCTTCGTCCATCGCGGACTCGGCATGTCTGATGAAGACTTGCGGCTCCTCGGCGAACATCTCGATGCTGGGCGAGCAGCGGTCGCAGTCCTCGTCCCTGAGAAAGAGGCCGCAACGACGAGCGCCGAACTAAAGAAGCTGGGCGGCGATATCACTACTTACCAAGTTAGTGAAGAGGCGCTGCAGCAGGCTGCAGAAGCAGCAAAGGGCGCAGGTGTGTAAAAGGTCTGAGCCGGTCTTTTTTCAGAGATGGCGAGTCGTCAATCTGTGCGGACTTGAGTCCGTCGTGAAAGCGGAGCGCCGGGAGGTGCGCCTCCCCTTTTTTCTTTCAAAGCTGAGCTTAGCAGTTAGGATAGGGTCGATAAAAAAGCACCCGTCCATAAGCCTTAGTCCATGCGATACAGTCCCATGCGAGGTGGACGATGATTTCTGGCGCACACGTGATTATCTACAGCGCGGATGCGGAGGCTGATCGAGCTTTCTTCCGTGACGTTCTGGGGTTTCCCTCGGTGGATGCAGGCCAAGGATGGCTCATCTTCGCCTTGCCGCCGGCCGAAATCGCCTTTCACCCAGCGGCCGAGAACGGCAAGCATGAGATCTACCTGACGTGTGACGACGTGGCTGCCACGATTCAAACCTTGGAAAGGCAAAAGATCAAGTGTGGTCCGGTGGTGGACCTAGGCTGGGGCCTGTTGACACACTTATCCTTGCCAGGAGGCGGCAGGCTCGGCTTGTACCAGCCGAAACACCTGGTGGCAGCACGAAAAGAGGGTACTAAGTCTCTGCCGTGAATCGACTGTCGGGGCGGAGCTGCGGGAACTCATTGCCATTATGGCTTCGTTTTTGCGCCCTGGGCAGGAATTGTCCGTACGCTGTCTGAATTGGGCAGAGCCGGCACGAAATCCCACTTGCACCGATTTCCCGGGAAGCGAATCTTCATTATGTTTTTCCTTGCGTGCCACCGTGAGGTAGCCTGCAAATCTACTGAACTTACGGCAAAGAGCGTCGCGGAAGCTGACGGGCGACCCGTTTTTCTCAAGCCGTCGTCTCAGTAAAGACAGCCTGACTTTGGTTCTTAGGGCCAGCTTCTAAACCAAGCCGCGCGTCACACTGACAAGGTTAAAAACCGCCCCCGCTAGTATAAAAGGGTCAGGTTCTCTATGCCTCTCTCGCGTTCTTTTATCTCGGTCTCTGACAGTTCCAGGCTGTGATATGCTTTCATGATATCGCTAAAGAGTAGTTCCACCATATCTCTGCTGAAGTTCTCCTTGATGACCATCCGCATCACAGCGACGTCCTGCGCGTTCTCCGGAAGGTAGTAAGCGGGCACGATCCAGCCCTTTTGCCGGAGCCGAGCAGAGAGGTGGAAGACTGTAAAAGGTGCGTCCTTCAAGCGAATTGCGACAAGAGGAAGCGTATGTTGTTTGTTGATGATCTCAAACTTACCCGTTTCGTGCAGCTTTTCGGCGAGGTAGCGGCTGTTGTTCATCATGTTCTGCATGATGTCAGTGTAGCCGCTTTTTCCCAGTCGTATGAAGTTGTAGTATTGGGCCAGAATGGTGCTACTGCCCTTCGAGAAGTTGAGGGAATAGTTAGTCATCTCCCCCCCCAGATAGTTCACCTTAAAGACCAGCTCGTCTGGAAGGTCTGTTTTGTCTCTCATGATGAGCCAACCGATTCCTGGGTAGACTAAGCCGTACTTGTGGCCCGACACGTTGATTGACTTCACCTGTTCGAGTCGGAAATCCCATTCGAGATCGGGATTGACGAACGGTGCGACAAATCCGCCGCTGGCACCGTCAACGTGTAAGGGTATGTCCCAGCCCTTGGTTTTCTTAATGTCAACGAGAAGATCGTTGATCTCCTTGATAGGATCCATCTGTCCGGTAAACGTGGTTCCGAGAACCGCGGCAACGCAAATGGTGTTCTCGTCAATTTCCTTTGCGACTTCTTCAGCGCTGACGATGTACGTATCCTCTTGGAGTGGGATCAGTCTCAGTTCCACGTCGAAAAAGCGGGCAAATTTCTCCCATACCGTGTGCACGTCAGCCCCCATGACGATGTTGGGGCGATCCCACGGTTTTCCCTCAGCCTGTCGGCGCTTTCTCCAGCTCCATTTGTGCGCCAGGACGCCGAGCATAATGGCCTCTGACGATCCGATGGTGCCAGTTCCAATGGATTCGCAGTCGTCGGGCGCGTTGAACAGGCGGGCGAGCATGTTCACCACTCGTTCTTGTATTATCGTGGTCTGCGGATACTCATCGTTGTCAACGTAGTTTTTGTCAAGGTTTTCCGCGATGAGTTGATCCACTTCTGGCTCCATCCACGTGGTGACAAAGCTGGCGAGATTCAAGGAGGGGTTGCCGTCGAGATTTAGCTCATCGTGAATCAGCTGGTAGGCGGCCCGCGCCGGCATGCCTTCGTCGGGCATGACATATTTAGGTACACTCGCGTCGAAATAGCGACGGCCGTATGTCGTGGTGTGATCCGTTTCTGACTCCTTCTTCGTGCTCAAATCTACCTTTTTGGATAACATAAAAAATCGCCTTATTTTGTAATTCAAAACCGTTGGAATCTTTTAGGGTGAACCCCGTTTATATTGACTCTAAGTTTTCTTGACCTTATCAGTCAGTCGGTCCGGCCCTGTCAACTGCTTCTTGACCGCTTCCGACAAAAAAACGAAACCGTTTTACTTCTTAAAGTATTTTGGGCACCACCAACCGCAATCGGCTAGTTGGAGCTAGATCCCGTAAGACATACACTCGAAAGGGTCATCAATTTGAATTGCGTTGATAATAACTCGAGCTCTCTGCAAGCGAGGAGGGGCCACCCAGTTATCGGTTACAGTCGTTGGAAGCGGATCTTCGGTTCAGGAAATAGTGCACGCCGCGAGGGGCGCTTTTGTAAAGCTCTCCGAACTAGAAACTGGCGAGTTTAGTATGGCAAACCGATCGAAAAATCGTGGGCAAAAACGCGTGATGATGCGATTCGCCACGCCCGAGAAGCTCTCAGATTCGATCGTACTGCGGACCGGTACGTATATCTGCTGAAGGTTGAGGTCGTTTGTGACGCGCACGAACTTCAAGCAGTCGGACAGCGGCATCATCACACTGACGTCACGGGCGCGCCGCAAGCGTCACTCGCACCTAAACGCCGGTCGTGGCTCTACGTGGTGGGCGCCGAGCGCTATTGGCTGGTGGATCGGCATCCTCTTTGCCGTGGGCGCGACTTGCTTCGCACTTGGCGCGGTGCCTGGATACCTCTCCGCTGTTGGTGGCGAGGCCGACGGAATTACCTTTTTTGTGGGCTCTCTGTGGTTTACGAGCGCAGCGTTCTTACAATACTTGGAGGCGGTAAACGTCGACCGTGATCCGTCAGGTGTCGATTTCCGTCAGAGATTCCGCCTCCTCGCGTTCGAGCCGCGACGAATTGATTGGTGGGCAACGCTCGTGCAGCTCTTAGGCACGCTGTTTTTCAACGCCACGACGTTCCACGCCTTGAGTGTGGACCTCTCAGTCAGGCAACTTAACCGTCTCGTTTGGGCGCCCGACGCGTTCGGTTCTGTGTGCTTTCTCGTGGCGAGCGGGCTCGCGTGGTTTGAGGTGTGTCACGCCTTCGCCTGCTGGCGGTTGCGCAGCCTGCCCTGGTGGGTCACGGCCCTCAACTTGGTCGGTTCTCTCGCCTTCGGCGTCTCGGCCGTTGCATCGTTCGTAGTGCCGACGACAGGCCTCCCGCGAAACATAGTGCTCGTGAACTTAGGCACGTTTGTAGGCGGACTGTGCTTCCTCTTCGGCGCCATACTGCTACTGCCAGAGCGCACCATGTCCAATTCCGATTGACAAGAGAAGCATTATCTGATCGAGCACCCAGCTTTAAATCGGCGAATTTTTTGACATCCGGTGTCCTGTGCCGTTTTGCAGGGACAGATGGCGTTTGAACAGGTTGGTTGTAAGGTTTGCGTCACGGACGAGCTTTAGCGAGGTCTATTTTGCACATCAACTAATAACAGATCGCGTTCGCGTGAGCTGTGTCCAAAAAAACACGAAACAAAAAATACAGATGCGAAGGGCTTCTGCCATATGCCGTACGAGAGGGCCAAAACACCCGCCATGCTCACCGCGACGCCAAGAATCTGTCTCTTCTTTGCTTAAACTCCTCGTCAGTGATAATGCTGCAGCTTCGCGGATCTGCTAAGCCCCCGATTTGATCGGAAAATGTTATTTGAAGATATAAAAAAGAGAAGTGCTCCTATAGTCCCAGGAGCTTCTTCTTCATCGCCGTGAACTCTTCGTCCGTCAGTGCACCTGAATTGTGGAGATCTGCCATTTTCTGTATTTCGGCAGCGGTATCCGTGCTGGCTGGTGCCGCAGCTGGTGCCGCA
>PMIN01000176.1 GCA_003158275.1 Methanobacteriota archaeon | reverse complement strand
TCAATGCGAAACTCAGAGGCTCTGCTGCTTGCCCCGCTTACTATCGTCACTTCGTGTCCGAGTTTTGTGAGCGATTTCGACAGCTCAAGCAGCGCAACTTCAATGCCCCCTAGCAATACCCCTTCCGGCTGCGGACCGAGCTCATAAATGTGTGCGATCTTCAACGAGTTCAAACGCGCACCTTCCATTGTCGTGCAATTTGAGCCAGTGTTAAGAATGTGAAGCGCGCGTCGTCATTCAAGTCTTGCAAGACGGAGGAGAAAAGCTTCACATAGCAGCCTACTTCTGAGGAGGGGTGCCCGTATAATACGAATGGCAGCCTCTTGCTGTGCCAACGATCTGCGCTCTCGTGTACTCTTACTTTGATCTCGTCTTCTGGGACGCCGTTCGCGCTCAGTTCGCCGATCGAATCCATCGAAACCGGCACTTGCAGAACGTGCCGTGTCTCTGCGCCAGTCTTGGGGTAAAACGGAGACGTCGGCTCAGAGCATTTGAAATCACTTGAATAACTGAAGTCAAACGAATCAATGGCGCGGAGCAAAGCGCTCGTGACGGTAAATCCAGGCGACGCAAAGCCGGCTATGTTGCTTGCAGATACTGCCGTGAGCGCCTTGAGCCCTCTGCTGATAAGTGCTTTTATAGTTGTCTCATCCAGGTTAGGCACTTCATTCATCCATGCATAGTGATCATACCCGTGCAATCCTAGTTCGTGTCCCTCTTCGGTGATCCCCAGCAGGGCCGCCGGACACGCCGCCTCGACGCGCACGTTCCGCAAGATCCCGTTTAAACTTTGAAATCGGTATCGTAGCGGTTTCGATCTGATGAGCTTCAGGTAACGTCGCGGGTTTGCGACGTGCTTGAAGAGATTAAGCGCTAGTCGGTCGGGACCAGTGGCTACGAAGAACGTCCCTTTAATGTCAAAAAGCCGAAATAAGTCCAACAGTTCAGGCACCAGGGCAATATCTCGTGCGCTATCAACGTCAATTCTTATTGCAACAGGAGTTTCAGACATGGCAGTTTCTACAAAAAAGTATATCTATACACATTTTCAAAAATCGTAACTAGTATTAAGGCTGTCGTTAGCCGCAAGCGGTTCCGTTGAAGTCGCGCATTTTTTTAAAACGATTTGTTAGAGGCACAAAACCAATGGATCGTTCGCTGCTCAGACAGAATCAAAGCGTCAGGCTGAGGGTAGGCCTACTCTTTGCGTGCCTGGCTCTTGCGTTCTTCGTTTTTTGGAGCGCCTTTGCAAACGTTGCTCCCCTTCTCAATTACGCTGCGCTAAAGCAAAACGGGTTCTACATATGGGCAGTTCTAGGTTTGTGCATCGTTTGGGGTTACATGAAGCGAACAGAGATCGTCGGTGCCGCCCGCACCGGGACTGATGGTCGCTGGGTACTCGCCGGCTCAGTGCTTGCTGCCGCGTCTATTGGACTCCTATACTACGCTGCTAATTTTGTTGAATCGCTACCGCTGACTCTGTTTGCCATAGCTTTTGTCGTCGTCGCTCTATTTGCGCTTTTTTTTGGCAAGGCGTCAAAAATACCGCTCATGCTCTTAGGGGTGTTCGGCATTGCAGTCGTTTTTCCGGCGCTACTCGAAAGCGCGGTCGCGGCCCCCTTCCAGAGGGCAACGGCAGTTCTGTGCGTGTCCACACTGCAACTGGCAAGGGTGCCTGTCACTCTAAGTGGGGTCACGGTAACGCTAAACAGCCTAGTGGGCTCTAACATTATTGTGGACGTCGATACGAGGTGCGCCGGAAGCGACTCGCTAGCGATATTTCTGGCTATTTTTGCCCTCATGCTCATAGATCGAAGGCCAGGTAACAGGGCCGTGCTCGGACTGTTTATTTTTGGTGTTGTTGGTGCGTATCTCCAGAACTTTGTAAGGCTGCTGGCGTTATTCACGGCTGGGTACTACTATGGCGCGAACGCCCTGTGGGCAGTCCATGACTATGCAAGCTACATACTTTTTCCAGTGTGGTTTCTAGGCTTTGCCGTGGTCTACCTGAAGTATGCTCGGAAGCCAGGTAATCCAGCGATCGGGCGTATGAAAAGCACTGAGAGCACACCGGAGCTCTAGCGTGCTTGAGCCAACCTCTAGGTGAGGTGTTGTTTGTCCGCGCCTCGCACTTGTTCTCATCTTTGTAAAGCCGCTAAAATCAGTGCCATTTGACGTTTCTAGCCCCGCAGTGCGGTCGGAATGTGCAGGTACAAATAACAAAGACTAAGTAGCATTGCAAAAAAAGACTAGGGAGATTACCTATAAGCCAGAATTCGTCTTTGGCTGCATATCGCTGCAGCTTTGCGCTAACATCCAGAGACTTGCCAGAGATGTCAACTCCTCAACAAAAAACGCGCGTCCGCATACACGGCGGGACTCAGCGTTTCAAAAGGTTCGCATTTCTTTTGCTTTTAGGTGCGGTCTTGATCTCTCTCACCACCGCGACGGCAAACTTTGCAGGAGCAGCGAACTCGACGGGGGCGCAGCCAGTAGTAGGCGCGACGACGCATCCGATACAATATTGGATTGGCTGCGCGCCGTCAATGGTAACTACCACCAATTTGAACTATTTTAAACAGCAAGGATTCACCGCTGTCGTTATGGTTGTTCCCGACAGTCAAACGTATCAAGCGCAGCTCACCACGATCAAATCGCTCAATATGCTGCCAATTATTGATATCGAAATGCCCATTTGGGACGGCGGACAGCTCCAGAGCACTCCGATCAGCCATTTTGCCGGCTATTTCCAATCACTCAAAACCGCCGGCTGGCAATACGTCGCCTCTGAAGGCGGCAGGCCCGGCGATCTCGCTTACCTGCAGAACTACTTCAAAGGCTATGTGAACTTCAACTGTGACCAGTGCGGCCTGTGGCAAAATCCGGGGAATCCGGTGTATACAAACTC
>PMIN01000191.1 GCA_003158275.1 Methanobacteriota archaeon | reverse complement strand
CAGCTCATGAAACGACAGAACACGCTCACGATGGTTGCCTCTATTCCAACGTATGTGCTCGGGCTGATGCTCTTTGCCTGGCGCTTCCTCGTTTATGGCATACCCTCGGGCTTCAGTCCAGCCCTCGTCACCCTCAGCGCGGCCCCGTTCAAGGGCTTCACTTCAGCTCTCGTCACCACCAGTGCGGTGCCGTTCGCGATGCAGTCTGTTCTCCCGCTGATAGCGCTCCAATTGATGTACCCCGATCCGACGTACATCCTCCTCTACGTAACGCCGCTGATAGCGGCGCTCGCCGTCGTAGGACTCGCAGGCTCTGTGATCGATACCAAAGAGTGGGAACTCTCGCATCTCGTCTTGCTCGCCTTCGTGCTAGGGATGTTTGTCGGTTGGGTCCTGTCAACCCTGTACTTTTCGTATGCTCCGACGACCGCTGAAATCTTCCTCGGGCGCGGCGTGGCGTATGCTGAAGCGGCTCTTATACCTGCTGCGGGTCTCGGGGTCTCCATAATCGAGCGATCTCTCGGACGCAGATCTGCTCTTATCTCCCCAGGCAGAATTGTGGCTATAGTGCTAGTCGCGCTTATCATATTGACCAATGCGGCGGGGGCGATAAGCACCGACAAGTATCAGTCGGTGACTGGACTGGACGACCTCAACGCGATACGGTACGTGGGCCAGATCCCCAGCAACGCTACAACACTGGCGTTTTTTGCGCCCCCCAACCCGAACGACCCGTTTGCGAACGCGAGCTCCTCGCAGCGCGTGGCACTGTTCTATATCACAAACCCGTCTGCGTTTGATACCTCACCGATGGCGTACCGAGACGAGGTGTCAAACAGCACCGCTGCGTTACAGGCCGCCATGCAAAGCGACAGAAGCTTTTACAAGTACGCTATCCTGTCGGAGAACTTCGGGTCCAGCGAGCGAACCGCCTTGGACAGTTACCTCAGGTCGAATGGTTACACGCAGGTGGCGACATTCGGCAATGCGTGGGTCTACGAGACGAGCTAGGCGGCGCGCTAGGATCATAGCCCCCTTGTTTCCCGCGGCGCGCGCAGTATCGCCCCGTCGCTTGCCGAACTCACCGCGGCGGCGTATCTCTCCAAGTAGCCGCTGACGTCTTTTCGCACGGGAGTCCACGTTGCCTTTCTGGCCGCAAGGACATCGTCTGTCAGCTGCACAGCCAGCCGGTGGTTCGGTATGTCAATAATAATCTCGTCCCCGTCGTGCAAAAGCGCCAAGGGACCTCCCTCAGCCGCCTCTGGTGAGATGTGTCCGATCGCAGGGCCCCTAGTTCCGCCCGAGAAACGACCATCTGTAATGAGGGGTACCTTCAGCCCCATTCCCGATATCGCGGCGGTTGGCGCAAGCATTTCGGGCATTCCAGGTCCACCTCTAGGCCCTTCATAGCGCACGACCACAACCTGCCCTTCGCTCACCGATCCAGCCAGAATGGCCCGCATCGCCTCATCTTCGGCGTTAAATACGCGCGCTTTTCCCGTATAGCGGAGCATGTCGTCGCTCACGCCAGCGCTTTTGACGATCGCGCCCTCGGGAGCAAGGTTCCCGAACAGCACCGTGATGCCGCCTGTCGCGTGCACCGGATCGTCGAGGGGGCGTATGATTGCGTCGTTATGGATGTGCGCCTCATCAGCAATCTCGTAAACGCTCTTGCCCGAGCAGGTCGTTTCGTTGCGTAATAGCGTCCGAGCGCGTTTCATGACGCCTGGGACGCCGCCAGCGGCGTCGAGGTCGCTCATGGTATACGGGCCGACCGGATTCAGGGATGCGATGTGCGGCGTCCGTGCGCTCAGTTCGTCAAAAAGCGTGAGCGGGAGTGATATGCCCGCCTCGTGCGCGATCGCAGGGAGGTGCAGCGCCGTATTCGTAGAGCCACCGATGAGCATGTCGAGGATGATCGCGTTCCGAAACGATGCCTCGGTCACAATGTCGCGCGGCGTGACCCCGTTCACTATGAGTTCCACGATGCGCTTCCCGGTGGCTTCGGCGATGCGCCTTCTTCGGGCATCAACGGCTGGCGTTGTCGCACAATAGGGAAGCGAAAGGCCCAGCATCTCGGTCATACAGGCCATGGTGTTGGCTGTGTACAGGCCCTGACAGCTGCCGCACCCGGGACACGCCCGGATAACGAGCTCCTCGAGGTGCGCTTCCGTCATGCTGCCTGCCTGGACACAGCCGACCCCTTCAAACGTCGAGACGAGCGTGACGTCCGTGCCTTCGTAGTACCCCGGTCGCATGGGGCCGCCGGTCACCACCATCGCCGGCACGTTTAGCCGCAGCGCCGCCATCAGCATCCCGGGAACGATCTTGTCGCACGACCCCACCATGACCAACCCGTCAAACTGGTGCGCCTGCGCCATGAGCTCAACGGAGTCGGCGATGTTCTCACGGGACGGGAGAGCATAGCGCATGCCCGAGTGTCCCATGGCGATGCCGTCGCAGATGCCGATGGTGCCGAACTCGAACGCGATGCCGCCGGCCAAATGTATCCCTTTTTTAACAAACTCAGCGAGATCACGCAGATGAAGGTGACCGGGAACGATCTCGTTCCAGGCGTTGGCGATGCCGACAAACGGCCGTTCGAGATCCTCGTCTCCCACGCCCAAGGCATTCAAGAGGGCCCTTTGAGGTGCGCGTGTCACCCCCCTCGTTATTTCCTTGCTCCTTAGTTCCATATACCTAAAGAATGATCGCTGAAGTTATAAAAATGAGTGCGCTGCTAAGATCGGCAGAAAGTATGCCAAAAGTAGGCCAAAAGTGCGCCACTTTCTAACAATATGTCTCTTGGCCATAGATTGAGTGCGACTTAAAATCGCTCCGCGTTCAGGCTGGGCGTTTGCCGTTCGGAGTGCTGTTTATAAAAAGTTAGATCTCTTGATATATTTTTAGTTATATCTGTTGCTCCCGAACCGAAAACTTGCGCAGCGACCTGATACTTTAATGCGCGTACAACGGCTTTGCGCCGTCAGCTGCGCCGACTCAAAACACTGCAAGCATCGGCTTCCTGGCAGCGTGTATGCACTTACCTGTCGCATTGGACAGAAGTCAGACTCCAAAAAGCAGAGAATCCGTTCGAACAAAAGCAGATTATATCTCCGGCGTGCAATGGCAGGTACAGCACGCGAGTTCGTGCTTGGGACTTCTGCACGTTTCTGCTCCTTTTTTGGCAGCAATGATGCTCAAAAGGGTGGGACGGAAGCATCGCTTAAAAACGCTGCGAGACGAGTGAACCATAGCAACACACTGTAGGCCCGGCCTAGGGCAAATCGCTTCTTGCCGCCCATAATAACGGCAGACTAGTTCAACAAAAGGGCGCGACCGATCGATGCGGGAATTATAGGTTGATCATTCGATTATCTTCCGGAAGTTCAATGAAGCCACTACAAACATGAGGATATCAAAGAGCACTATGACGGCAACGTCTACGCTATCAACGCCACTACCGGGGCGAAGCTGTGGAATTACACGACCGGAGGTTACGTGGGCCCCTCCCCCGCCGTCGTTAACGGCGTGGTCTACGTGGGGAGCGATGACCTCAACGTCTACGCCCTCAATGCCACCACCGGCACCAAGCTGTGGAATTACACAACAGGAAGCGCCATGTTCCCCTCCGCCGCCGTCTCAAACTTAGTGGTCTACGTCGGGAGCAATGACGGGAACGTTTACGCCATCGGCAACGAAGCTGCGGCCACAGGTCAGGGTACGACGCCCGGATTCGATGTGGTGCTCGCTTTTGTCGGGCTCGTAATCGCCGCTTACGCAGTGAAAAGGAAGCGCTAACGCCCTCCAACTTCTTCTTCTTTACGCACAGTGGCTTGTGTGTATGCCAATAATGAGTAGGCGACGTCTATTGAATAACAGGAATTATTAATGCGCCAATGATATTAAACTCAAGGTAGGAAACAGTAGCGGCGCAGCGACCGAGCTTAAAAGCGCCTTCCTGCCACAAACGGACGGCTGCGCCACGACCGGAAAAGCCGGATACGACAATTGGGTCCGGACGTCGCAGCGCGTGGTATCCTCTATCCGCAGATGATACCCTTATACAGAAGTTACAGGCGTTGCAGGGGTCGTGAAGGGGTTTTTCATTATCCTCTTCGCTTCTTTCTTTTTCTTTCACTGTCCGCACGTTTGCGATTGACTATTTCCTAGCATGTCATGTTTGTTCAACATTTTCCGTGTGACTGGCAACTTTGCCCCTCTGTCAGTTTCAGACCGAAGCTTTTATCGTATCCTTTGACATTTTTTGTTAGGGCAACGAACGCTTTACGAGCCATTCATGCGCGCATCTAAAATCGTCTCATTTTCCATAGTTATTCTTCTCATTACAATCCTATTTACGGGAGCTGTAACCGTTCCTGCAGCAGCACAGAGCGATATGATGATGTTTCGTTACAACGCCCAGCACACCGGCGATTACAGCCCCGTGGCGGGGAACAACACGTCGAAAGGGCTGCTGACGTGGAGCTTCACGACCGGAAACACCGTGTTCTCCTCCCCCGCCGTCGTCAACGGGGTAATCTACGTAGGGAGCTATGACAACAACGTCTACGCCATCAACGCTACCACCGGTGCG
>PMIN01000045.1 GCA_003158275.1 Methanobacteriota archaeon | reverse complement strand
CGATGAAGTTGTTACGCGACATATCTACGGCGCTAGGATAGGGGAACCGTTGTTGGTGCAAGGAATGGTCGTCGGGACAGTGGTTGATGAGGATGTTGCGCTCATCGTGGAACGGGGCAGAATTGTCGACATTGCAGGCGTTGCTATGAAAGCCCACGGGCTTGAGAAGATTGGCAATATTGACTTGAGCACCGTCTATGTTAAGACCGGACACCTCAGACCGAGTAACGAAGCGTGCATTCAACGTTCGATGGTGCCTGCGCGCCCGTTACAACGCGGTTCAGTGACATTTGTCAACCACCGGGCGGACGAAACATTGGAGTCTGTCAATGAATCAACGATCTGTGCTATTACTGTCGGAGACGATACTACATCAATCTGCGGCGACATCTTGTCGCGGGCTGGCATTCCCATCATTGGTATCACTGATGGCGACGGAGATGGACTCTACTCGGGCACGTACCAGGTTGAGGCTTCGCTTACTCTGCGTCTTTGCAATGCGAGCGACGACGAAATAGGCTTCTTGCTTGAGCGAAGCGGGGAGCTAGACGACGAAGACTATACTTTGGCCCGGGTGATCGAAATTGTCACGAATTTTTTGCATGAAACGGGAGTTGTTTGGCAGTATGCTTCGTACGAAAAATGACCTGTAGTGATAAGGATGACTGCTCTGCGCACGCTGCGCATTTGCGTCCGAATCCTGTCTTACTTTTCAAAGATGCCTAGTCGTAAGGGCGGAATCGAAAGGCGGCGGCCAGCGCGGTCGAAGTGATGAGCACCCTGTCAAGGGTGGACGTCTGTCACAGTCGCGCCTCCAGAAACGAATGCTGCTTGCAAGCTGGCAGCCAAGTGATACGAGACATCGTAGCATCAAGTACGAAAGCGTTCGTCAAATAGTGAAAATCGTGGCAGCGATGATCGAAGCGAATCGTGCAACAAGCTGGATGGATCGAAAAATGCCTCATTAGCTAATAACGGCTTTGTTCGCGCACATACATCCGTTAGTTAGAAATATTTATATAGAGAGTAGCGGTAGTTGCCTGCCATACGCGCTGCATAAACGGCCCTAAAACGGTCTAGATTTTATACTATTAGCGTTGATAAGTTTCATCTTATCTCTCTAAATGCACCAAAAGGAGGTTACTAGTTTGGCCAATGTAGTTGAAATGGCACCGGTTACTCGTGTCGAAGGGCACTCCAAGTTAGTTCTAGAGACAAACGATGACGGTATAGTGGAAAAAGGAAACTACTTCAGCATAACGCCGGTCAGGAACTTTGAAAAGTTCCTTATCGGAAAGCCGATGGAGTTTGCGCCACTGGCAACATCACGGATATGTGGTATTTGTCCTATTACTCACTCGTGCGCTTCGGTGGAGGCCGTCGAGGACTCAATTGGCGTTGAGCCCCCGAAAGACGGCATGTTACTGCGAGAACTCGCTGCGATTGCTAACAAAATGCACAGCCATCCGCTTCACGGCATTTTGATTTTCCCGGACTTTGGGATCGGAGTCGGTTTTGACAAAAACGTCTACGCAGAAGCCATGAAGCGCTGTCAGGGAATGAGAAAAGTCGCCCAGAACATTATCGATGTGGTCGGCGGAGAGGGTCTACACGCGCCCGACATCGTAATCGGCGGGATGCAACACAACATCAGCGATCTTGCACAAGCTAAATTGCAGAGCAGTCTACGGACCTATGAAGGACTTGCAAACGAACACGCCGACTTCATGATGGGCCTATTCAAGGACTCTGACTATGCATCAGATATGGGGATCCACGACTACGACGTGTTTGCTTCGGACTTGACGTACGGCGACAGAACGGCCTTTCCTTGGGGCACGTTTAACGAAGAACAGCCGAACAACTGGTACAGCTCTCTGGAAGTTGGGCAGGAGGCAAACAATACGATCTGCCTCGTCGGCGGCGAACCGGTTGAAGTCGGACCTCGCGCACGCGCGGCGACGTTCAAGGGTTTCACTGAGAGGGGTGCAATGGGCATCCAAAAGGCTCGAATTCGCGAACTAGGGACGCTGGTTCATCGAGCTGAGAATCTCCTGGACGAGCTCAATACAAGCGGCGTAACAAAGGAAGCGTGTGCCAGTCGCGGCGACAACGAGCTTGGAATCGGAATCAACGAAGCAGCTCGTGGCGCGAACGTTCACATGGCACGGGTTAAGGACGGCAGGATTCGGTACTACAATTGCCTCGTCCCGACGACTTGGAACTATCCAACAATCAGTAAAGCGCTAGAAGGAGACCACTACAAGTTCGCCGAAGTTATCGTAAGGGCGTACGATCCGTGCAACTCGTGTGCAACGCATATGATCGTGCTGGATCCCGAAAAAAACATCATTCAGAACAAGATGATCTAAAGTGAGCGACTCGATTTGCGATGCAGAGGCGATTATAGCCTGCTGCGGAAATCCACTCTACGGCGATAATGGCTTCGGAACTGCCTTAGTTCCTGTGCTGAAGCAAACATTGAATGGCGCACCGCGCCTTAAGATCGTCGACGTCGGCAGAGGGTACTTCTTGTTTAGTATTCTTGGATGCAAGAAGCTCGTACTCGTCGATTCGATAGATTTCGGAGGCGCTCCCGGAGAACTAAGGAAGTTTTCGACAGATGATGTCGATCAGAGTCGTTACGCCGATCATCAGTGCTGGCAGACGTCTAAACCACTCGACGAGTTAGAAGAACGATGCGAGGTAGTAATCGTTGCGTGCCAGCCAAAGAGTTATAAGCAAATCGAATTTGGACTTACAGAAGAAGTCAAAGGATCGATTCCTGATGTTACGGAGTTAATCCAAAAAGAAGTAGAGGAGTATTTATGAGCCCGTTTTGGAAGAAAGAGAAGAAATCTGACGCCGAAAACATCGCGGAGATGCAGAGGGCCAGCCCTCCGGCTGCAGAAGAGAAAACGGAAGCCGCTCAACCGGAAATAACAGTGAAGCCCGCAGAAGCGGAGGCTGAGGTGAAAGAAATGGCTGCTGCAAAACCAAAAGTGCTAACGGCAGTGATGAGTGGATGTACAGGATGTCTAATATCGCTAACCGACAACTACGACATTCTTCTTGATCTGCTCGACGCGATAGACTATCGTTATGAGACCACGCTTGCGGACGTAAGAGAGATTCCCGATGATCAAATGGATATTGCCATTGTTCACGGTTCTATTTGTCTGCAAGACAAGAGACAGGTTGACGACATACGCAAGATCCGACAGAATTCGACGTTTTTGGTCGCCATGGGCGGTTGTGCCAGCTCAGGCTGCGTGACTCGATTCAGTGTAGGCGGACAAGCGGCGACGCCATCGCAAGAATCGTTCGTTCCCGTCGCGAATCTCGTTAAAGTCGATTTCGCACTTCCTGGATGTCCTACTGGTCCAGAGGTGATCGCCAACACGATACTCGCGGCGGTAGGTGCGGACCTAGAGTACTTGAAGCCCCTTGCCGAACTCGCGGGATTTGCGTGCGGCTGTGACCTACTGACAAAAATCATCGGAAACGGACTGTGCATCGGGTGTGGCACCTGTGCCATGTCGTGCCCAACGCGGGCGATTGATATGGACTACGGGCGACCGCACGTCAACCAGGAGCTCTGCATAAAATGCGGAGCGTGCTATGCGCAATGTCCGAGGAGCTTCGAGCCGACCTTTGAAATGATAGAGAAGCGTATCATGGGGGTGGAGTGAATGGTTCTAGGTAAGTACCTCGACATTATGACGGTCAAGACGACGGACAAGATTCTTCAGAAGTATTCACAAGACGGCGGTATAGTCAGCGCCCTTTTGATCCACGCGCTTGAAACGGGCGTGATTGAAGGCGCTATCGTCGCTATGCCGACCGAAGAACCTTGGAATCCGGAGCCATAC
>PMIN01000126.1:4615-5092 GCA_003158275.1 Methanobacteriota archaeon | reverse complement strand
CCGAGACAAATGGCACGAGATTCTTCGAGCGGATAAAGATCAGATCCCCGACGCTCGCCAATATCCCCTCCTACGTGCCGAAGTTCATAGGATGTCAAGTAGCCGATATCCCTATCATCGCCGCATCAATCGATCCCTGCTTTAGCTGTACTGATCGGGTGACCGTGATAAAAGACGGCAGACGTAAGATCGTCAGTGCACAGGAATTGAAAACAGGGAGGATTTGATGATCGCTTCAATAGTCGTCGTGCTGGTCTATGCCTTTGTTGCTGCCTTGCTACTGCAGGGGATTCGCCGTATTGTCGTGGCGCACAGTCAGTTTCGCAAAGGTCCAAGCATCTTCCAAGCGTTTTACGACTTCTTCAAACTGATGGGCAAAGAGAGCTTGACGCCGAATGTGACAAGCCCACTGCTCTTCAACCTCGCGCCGATCCTCAGCGTGGCCTCTATGCTCGTTGCGGCACTGGTTATACCTTT
>PMIN01000126.1:0-4610 GCA_003158275.1 Methanobacteriota archaeon | reverse complement strand
CTCCATTTATCATAGCCATGGTAACGGTCGCTCTCGCGGCAGGATCGTTCGAGCTAAATACGATATCGGCGACCGCGTGGATCACCGTTTTGCCGCTCGCAGCGATTGCTGCAATCTGGACGTTGCCTGCCGCAGCGGCAGTTCAGCCTTTTGACATCGCCGAAGCCGAGACGGAGATCGTTTCTGGCCCTTACGTCGAGTACTCGGGACCGAATCTCGCCCTTTTGCGACTTGGGCAGTGGCTTAAGACATTTCTCTACGCGTCGCTCATAGCCACCGTGTTCTTTGGAACGGCGATTTACCACTTCGGGCCGGCCATAAATATTATCATTCAATTCGCGATCATAGCAGTGCTCGTCAGCGCCTTCATTGCGTTTTGGCAGGCGACTACCGGGAGAACCCGTGTTACCCGCGTGCTCAGATATTATTGGACTATTCCTACCATACTCGCAGTCACGGATCTCATCTTGTATGTTGCAGGCGTGAGGTACATGCACTTCCTGTTCGGATGGGTGGGGCTATAGAATGGCTTCCGGATTTATCAAAGATTTAATACGCTCGTTTACAGTCGGCATAGTGGGCAAGACGGCAACCGTACGGAGCGCGTCTGAGGTTGAAGTCCCGGCAGCCTACCGTGGCACGCCGATTATTGATCCCGAAAAATGTATCTTGTGTGGACGCTGTGGAAAAGTCTGCCCTGCCGGAGCCATCGCACTGCGCACAAGTGCCTCTGAGAAAAGTGTGCGGATCTTCGTCGGACACTGTGTGTTTTGTAGTGAGTGCGCGATGATTTGTCCGGTTTCTGCCATCACCATGAGCAAGGTTTGGGACACTGTGGTGACTGACCGGCTTTCTCGAGATACGATGAGCGAACGCGAAATAAAACGTCGGCCACGTCCGAAGGAGAGACAGACATCCAGCGTAGCACGCGAGAGTCGGGAATCGACGCCTCAAGCTGAAGATCCCCTGCAAACGCCATCTGCAGATAACGAAAGTGACCTGACCAACGAGTAGGTGAGCCGTCCGAACGGCACCCGCCGTGTTTCTCGGCCATGCCAGCTCGTTTCATTCTGTGATGGGCGCGGTAACAAGCAACATTCTTAAAAACTTTGGCGCAAATCTCATTTCGCACCACCATGAAAGAGAGCGCTGCATTATATGACCTGATAATCGTTGGCGGCGGCCCAGCAGGGTTGACCGCGGCAGTCTACGCGACTCGAAAGATGTTGAACGTACTGCTGATTACCGAGAACATCGGCGGTCAGGTTCTTTACAGCCTCAATGTCGAAAACTACATGGGCTATCAGTTCATATCAGGCCCCGATTTGATGGATCGCTTTGAAAAACAGGTCGAAAAGTACAACGTGCCACGAAAATTTGCGCAAGTAAAAACTATAGAGGAAGAAAGCGATGCGTTTGTAGCGCGCACCGGGACAGACGACGAGTATCGCTCAAAAACGATTATTATTGCTACGGGAAAAAGATCACGAACGCTCAATGCCAAGGGCGTGGAGAGATTCGTTGGTCGCGGCGTTAGTTATTGCGCTACGTGCGACGCGCCACTTTTTATGGATACGGACGTCGCGGTACTCGGCGGCGGGAACTCCGCCTTTACCGCCGCATACGAGCTAACACGCATTGCGCGCAAAGTGTATCTCATCAACCGAAGCCCTTGGAAGGCTGATGAGGTATATTTGGAGAAAATTCGCGAGGCAGCAAACATAGACCTACTTGCTGGGTATGAGCTCATCGAGGTGAAAGGAGACGACGCGGTTAATGCAGCGGTCTTCAAGAACCTCTCTGACAGCTCATTGGTGTCATTTCCGGTCACGGGTATATTCATCGAAATCGGCCTGATTCCGAATTCGGACGTCGTAAGGGGCCTCGTCACGCTCAACGAGAATGGAGAGATTGTCATCGGCTATGACTGTTCGACGAGTGTTCCTGGCATATACGCAGCGGGCGACGTCACCACCGTTCCCGAAAAACAAATCATCGTCGCAGCTGGGGAGGGCGCAAAGGCTGCGATAAGCGCCTACAAATACTTATTGAAAGAGGGGGTACATGCTGTCGTTGGCTATTGAACGCCGCGCGAAGAGCAGAGTGACTCTATGACTGAGGTAGTGACCGTCAATCTGAAAAGGTGCGAAAACTGTGGCGTGTGCGAAATGGCGTGCGCGGAACGGCACGGCGGAAAAGCGCGCCTGAAAGTGAAAGATGTGCTACAGTCAAGGGGGCTTATATTCGATGAAGAAGCGCTCCCTATCGTATGCAAGCAATGTGAAAACCCTGCGTGTATCGAGGTGTGCAAGCCGAAGGCCATTGTGCGGGAGAACGACGTCATATCGATCGATGAAGACAAATGCATAGGCTGCGGCCGGTGCGCGAACAGCTGCCCCTTCAATGCGATCTTCATCGAAGAGAGCCCCGCTGCGCCGACGCCTGAAGCGCGCGAGCGAAGCGTTTTGCACATGCTGTTTGACAGGAGAGCGAAGAGTGCCGAGACCGGAAGCACGCGAAAGCGCAAAACCACACGAAGAGCATACAAGTGCGACAGGTGCGAAGGGTATGAAAATATGGCGTGCATCGATGCGTGCTATTTCAGAGCGCTCTCTAAGCGAGAGTTAAGCGCTCTGACAAACGGCAAACGTGAGCACTTGGCACTGCTCAAACAACGACTCACTAAGAAAGAAGCCGCCAGCGAGACTTGATGGCACGGCGTATCACGCGCACGCCAAATGCGACGCGGTATGCCGGGCTGCTCTCTGCGGTTAACCTTATATTTTCGGCACCCTTACCTATTGAGAGATCGCGATGGAAGTCCTCCTTGTTAATCCTCCCGACATCGCATCCAAGTATAAGGATGTGTTAGGTCTCACCGCGCCTCCCCTTGGTCTCGCGTACATCGGCGCCGTACTCGAAGAGAACGATGTCAAGGTCACCATTTTAGACGCGCCGGCGCTCGATATGGATTTCCAGGGCTACCAACGAGAGCTTGCAAACAAGCACGTCGATCTGCTCGGGGTGCAGACGACGACGCCGACGATCAAGCAAGCCCTCGCAGTGGGCAAAATTACCAAAGAGCTCCACCCTGAGTGCACGGTCACAATGGGGGGATATCACGCCACCTTCATGCCAGAGCAGGTCTTGGAAAACGACTTCGTCGATGTCGTGGTCAGGAATGAGGGGGAATACGCTACCCTCGAGCTCGTCGACGCTATCGAGAATGATAAGCCCCTCCGCAACATTGATGGCATCAATTACCGCGACGGCGACCGCATCGTTGAAACGCCCAAACGAAGGCCTATCGAAGATCTCGATGCACTGCCGTTCCCCGCGCGTCACCTACTTCCTATGAGCGAATACATGCTCTTTGGACGCAAACAGGTCTTAGCCACCATGATCTGCAGCAGAGGATGCCCGATGGGCTGTTCATTCTGCGCGTCAAGTGCGATGCACGGGCGACGAGTCCGTTTCAGATCGCCAGAGAACGCTGCAGACGAGATGGAACAGGTAGTAGATGACTACAAAGTCAGAATGGTCGGCTTCATGGATGATACCTTTACCCTGTTTCCGAAGTGGGTGGACAGCTTCTGTAAAGGGATCATCAGCCGCGGAATTGACGTTGTATGGGGATGTACAGCGCGGGTCGATCGGTTCAATAAAGAGCTGCTCTCGCAGATGTGGAAGGCGGGCTGCCGAACGCTGCTTTTTGGCGTTGAGAGCGGGAATCAGAAGATCCTCGACAATGTCCAGAAGGGCACCAAAGTAGGACAGGCCAAGCGCGCCTTCAAAACCGCAAAAGACATCGGCATGCATACGATCGCTTCAATGACTCTTGGAATGCCCGGCGAGAGCAAAACTACTATCGATGAAACAATTGGCTTCGCAAAACGGGTGAACCCTGACTACGCACTCTTCTCGCTCGCTACACCGTACCCTGGCACCAAGTTCTACGAACTCGCTAGCAAGATGGGACTCATTAGAATAAAGGACTGGACGCACTTTACGCTGCTCACGCCGGTCATTGAAACCGTTGATCTCACGCTCAGGGAGCTTCAGGACACTCAAAGAGAGGCATTCAAAGAGTTCTACTTGAGACCAAACTATCTGTTCAAGCAATTAAGCCGAGACAAGCTTCTGTTCGCCATGGTAATGTACAAAGTGTTTAAAGGCGCGCTTAAGATGAAATCAACGCCCATTCTCGGCACGTCGGTTGACCCGCACTCCGAAAATCAGTAAAGTGCCCCACAGTCTGCTGGATCGTTCAACTTGATTCAGCGGTCTCTGTTGTCTCGACCGCGACGCTTGGTGCACGCGATTTATGCTTGAGCGCGTTGTACGCGGGCAGGTTGTAAATGCATCCAATGTCCGGGGCTTTGATGTCGTTGAAATACGCATACGCGCGGGCGCGGCAGCCGCCACAAACGTTCTTGTAATCGCACGACCCGCAGTGCTCCTTAAGATCGTGCCGTTCCCTGAGCGACTGCATGACCTCGGAGTTTTTCCAGATGTCGACGAAAGATTCTGATCGCAAGTCGCCGACAGGTATCGGCATAAACACGCACGGTGTCACGATTCCGTTGGGCTGAATAGCGCAGTACATGCGG
>PMIN01000047.1 GCA_003158275.1 Methanobacteriota archaeon | reverse complement strand
CGGCATTATAGAGGTTAAATAACTTGCCAAACTAGAACTAGTTACCGCAATGCTGAGATTGTTAAAGCAAAGGAGTAATTTTGTCATATGTCCTCACCATTTTCCGACGATAATGAAAAATTGAGCGATGAAGAATCAAAGAGATATGTGCGCCCAATGAACGAGTTATGGGCAATGTGGGGCCCTAGAGTAAAAATGAGGATTTACCCCTTCACTTATGCGGTATACGAGGACGTGGAACGGGTGATGACCACGCTCACGTCTTATGACAAAGACAAGTGGGCTGCTGCATGGAGCTCGATAGCCAAACCATATGGAGAAAAAGCAGCCCAAGCGGAAAAAGCAGGCGATGCCCAAAACGCCAAAGAAAACTATCTCCGAGCCTACCAATACTACAGACTTGCTCGATACCCAACCATTAATTCGGACGGAAAAAAGCAAGCGTACAGGAAGTCACAGGAGATGCTCTTNNGATTACCAAAAAAGGGCTCGGCGCCATTTCCTGTGCTTGTAAGTTGGGGTGGAATCGACGGTTTCAAGGAAGAACAGTTAAATGACCCTGCTCTGGCGCATGGCTTAGCCACTTGTGCAATTGATGGGCCTGGAGTTGGTGACTCTCCACTCAAAGGCTCAGAGGATGCGGAAAGACTATTTGGGGCAGTCTTCGACTGGATTGGGACGAATGAGACCTTGGACTCTCATCGGATTGGAGTCTGGGGTTACAGTACTGGTGGTTATTGGGCGGTCAAGGTTGCACATATTTACAAAGACAAAATAGCCTGCGCTGTAAGTCNNGGGGGGACCTGTCCATTATGCTTTCGAGCTGGACTGGATCCAAAAGCAAGACAGAGGAGAATACCCTTTTGAATTCTTCGAAACTATCACTTACGCCTTCGGATTGCCTGGTTACAAGGAATGGGTAGAATACGCACCTAAGCTCTCCCTTCTTAAACAAGGCATCCTAGAGAAGCCAAGCGCACCCCTATTACTTATAAATGGAATACATGATTCAGTGTTTCCAATCAAAGACTATTATTTTCTCCTTGAACATGGAAGTCCAAAATGCGCTAGATTTTATGAAGCTGGACACATGGGATTCACTCGTGACACGTTTGACACTATTATGAACTGGATGTACGAAAAATTAGGCTGAAAAATGGGCTGAAAATGCTGAGCTCATTGTTGACTTTTATTCAGTCGCTAATAATAACAAAAAATGGGAAGCTAGCTGCGGCTGCAGCAGGCTATTGTAATGATAGAATACATTAAGGAGAGAAATAGTAAATGCCACATCCACTTTAGGCAGCACTGAGAATTACCGTAAGCATCGTCGTAGTTGTTGTGCTGATCTGGGGAGCATACACGCTGACGCAGATACGCAAAACTTTAGAGCAGCTTCGGAAGCCGTAGCTGCCTTGCATGATTTTTTTGAGCGATTCTACAGCTCGCCCCGATTGAATTCGCAGTCTTTCCGAGCTCAGGCAGCGGATGCCGGAAGACCACATAGATCGTGGTTGGGGCCTGCATTAGGCTTCACTTGCTGTGTCGAATTGATCCGTCAAAGCTTTCAGTGTTAATAGGTCGGTCCCAGCCGCAACAGGAGGGCTATTACCTAATTAAAGCTTGTTCGCGAAAAAAGGAGGGGGGGCTACCCTTTCGGTACACCTTTATTCAGGTCCACTTGTGGCCCTTTTCACACCTGTGCTTCCCTTCGTGCTTTGCGTCTTCATGCGAGCAGACAATCTCGCCACCACACTCAGGGCACGTGACGGTGCACTTAATGCTTTCATCTTGCTTGTCATCCTCTGCCATTGTTCCACCTCCTGTGACTACTAATTAAATCGTAGCGGAGTATAAAACTAGTGTTGTAAATTCAGCTACCGCTGGTGGTAATCAGCACGCCGAAAGATTTTACATCGTAATGGAGCAGATCCAAAAACAAACCCGCCACTCACGTGACAATAGACGTGTAAGGCTGGCTCTTCATCAGTGCCTTCCCACTCACATAGCAGATCTCTAATGAGCCTTGTATACCAACCACAAATCTGTGATTCATTGCAATCTGGGCCAATTGTCAAAAAGAGCTCAGCTGTGATATCGGGGTGGGTTAACATCTGAGGGCGCGGGAGATCGGATCTGCGGGTCTAATCCCAGCCACGTATTTGACGTGCAACTTTTCCAGCCGCAATCTATTCTCGCGTTGGTGCGTATCTATTGGTTCGTTTGCTCTTCAAGTTTCCTTAAATTCAATCTCGTAGACGAATTGGAAGCCTATGTGCTTATCAAAAAGGGGATTGTCAAACCGTTGACGGCAGCATGCCAGAACTGCCTCACCAATATTTGCTGTTTATGCTTTGTGAGGAAAAAAAATGCCGCTCTCCTGTGAAGCAAGAGAACAGCTATAAAATGCAACTTGCTGTCTTAGCTTATGCATTCTACTTCTCGCTTTCATCAGGGGCGGAAGTAGCGGGAACATCAGTTGCCGACTGTGGCTGGGCAAGACCATCTGCCAAATGACTGCTAGAACTAATTTCTGCCTCCAGTTGTTGCAGCGAGATACCGTTTTTCTCCAGCAGGTGGATCAGCATACGGGTATGGCGCAGCAGTTCCGCGTCTTGAGCGGAGAGATGTTGCATAACCTGTTCAATATCGTTATAACTGCTCATAGTCGTATTGAACTGTTCGTCCGCCTGAAGTTCAGACTTTCGTCCTAAGACGTTCTGCCCAACCATAATAATCGGTAGTAAGGTCAGCTGAAGGAATGTTTGCGAAATCCATACGACAAGTAAGGCGACGATGGGGCTAAGTAGGCCAATGATGGCCATCAATCCAACGACAGCAAGCGCTCCAAACGTATATGCCGTCCACATCGTACCAACCGTCTTAGTAAGCCCAACCGCAATCCGCTTGTTGATGCCAGCCGCCTTTTGCTCAGCCTCGTGCATCAGATTGACATTGCGTGGCTGGTACGGGTGATGTTCGTGTTCAAACAACGCGCTAGTATGGCGATGTGGGTGCGCCGGTGGTACACTCTTTGTTTTGACAGAGTCCGAAGTGGTCTCTCCTTGCATACTAATTATCCTCCGATTGATTCAATTTGCCTATGTGTTTCTACGTTAGCGCCGCACAGTTTACCAAGCAGCGCCGTATACTGCCGCCGCCTATGGACAGGCTTCATCCGAAATAACTTCTGTGCCCTTCCGCCCGAGGTCAAGCCGGCCCCACGGACTTGGCGGAAGTGGAACGCGCTCGTAGTCCGGATCGTGTTCCCATTTAAGCCACATACCTTCGTAATGATCAGGCAGCGAATTCGAGCTTCCGGCAATCTTCAGTCGCTCTAGGACAAAGGGTTTGAGATCCCTCTTTTGCTGACGAATGGTGAGCAGAATCTCTGTGTCAACCCGCGGGGCTGCGAGCCAGTCAGGGAGGATGCTCCGCACGTGAAACCGTTGGAGTGAAAAAAAACCTTCTGAGGGCGGTTCTTCAGTGTCTGCCCATTGTCTGATGAGCTCGTGCTCGTTTCTCCATATAGCGACGCGTCTGGACGTGATCTCGCCTGTGAGTTGCCTGCATCTGTCACGCCGCTGATCTGGTGCGTCAATTTCGTCAAACGCGCGCATGTAGCCTTGGTCCGCGTTGATCTTAAGGAGTCCAAAGTCAAGCTCTGCCATACCATGAACGGGAACTAGGGGGGCGATAACCGTCAGCTTGGGTCGCACATTGCCTCGGCGCGTGCCTTTCAGATCGCCTGACGTGATCTCATCAAGCACAATCGCTGCGGAGCGGTTCGCGACGTCGATTACGTCAAGACCACCGTCGTTGCTCCAGTCCCGTTCGCTCGTGCCAAAGTCGTACGTCCTGATATCGAGCAAGCTGCTCGTGCTCCAGTCTTCAGACTGGGAATCGACAATCCCGCCTTCCCCGCTTTGAGTGAGTCTCGGGAAGCAAAGAATCGCATAAATGTTGTCCGCGCCGCAGTCTATGACTCCTTGAACAGGGACAACCTCTCTGAGGCTGCCATCGACATACCACTCGCCGTCCACTTCAACTGGCGGAAACATCACCGGAACTGCCGCTGATGCCAACGCGGCTTTGATAAGCTTCTCTTTTGATTCGCAGAGAATGTTTACTCGTTGATGCGTGTTCGGCGTGTCGAGATCCCCGTCGCACGAGCTGTTATAAAAACAGCTTTGCGCTCCCGTGCGAAGGTTCGTCGCGTAAAGGCGAAGGGCGATTTTTGACGTGAGCGCTGCTGCAACGTCTTGTGCGTCGTCTCGCATCTTTTCTTCAAGCTTCTCTGTCGAGTACAGCGCGCGCGCATTTCTCACGTCGGCAAACATTTTCGTGAGGTCCCGCATCCCGCTGCACACGATAGCGAGGGCCTCTTCGCGGGACGCGCAAATGAACCGTGCTGCCGCCCCGACCCACGAACCTGCTGCCCCGTCAACCACGGCGTCAAGAACGGGAGCGATGCTTTCCGACCATTCGTGTTGCGGGATCAGATCGTCACTGAGATTTACGTCCGTCACCCAATATTTTTCAAGCTTGGCGGCACAACCTTCGCCTGTGGCCGCAATCGTCGCGTTGATAGCGCCGATTGAGGTGCCAGAGACGCACGCAATATCTGATAAGATCTCCTTTTTGTCTAGATATTTGAGCGCCCCGACTTGGAAATCACCGAGTGTTCCTCCGCCGCCAAATACGATGCCTATCGGCATACGTTCACCTCCAAATCTACGGTTTTTGCATCGCGATGGGAATCCTGCTCGCAGGCCAGGTTAGACTCTGAAGATGTGTGTGGAAATCAGACCGTATTAACCGACGCCCGTTGCAGCTTCTTGAGACAGGCCTCGGGGTCGTTTAAAGCGTACTGACAGATTGGCGAACGTTGCGGCAGGACTCGATTCGCAGTGCAAAATCATGACGTCTTTCTAGAAAAAAAAGTTGTTGATTGTGTGTGTTTTTAGCTTAAAGGCAATGCGTAGGGCGAGGCGTTCCTATGGGCTCTGCAGAGGGGGTAGCTCCTCGAAGCGCAGCAAGATAACTACAAACCTGCCTATCTCTTGTTGGACTTATCCTGTCGCAACAGTCGCAGTCGCCAGCATTCAAATTAACCTTTAATTGAAAAAAAATGCAATATTGACTAAATAAGGCACGGCAACGTTTATTACGCGAAAGCAAGATAATTTCTAGCCTGTCACAAGG
>PMIN01000069.1 GCA_003158275.1 Methanobacteriota archaeon | reverse complement strand
GCAGCCACTCATCCCCTCTCCTCTGTTTATCTCGAAGGCAAACGTAATATAACTATTCACTAACATGTGAAGCATGGATTTGGATGAAGCGCGCGTGGGTATGCGTCTCGCACGCCAAGCCATCGAGATCGCGGTAAACTCCGGGGAACGGATAGAAGCGCCGGAAGGCCTTCCCGCCATTTTTGAGGAACTCGGCGGCGTTTTTGTAACCCTACATTCAGGCGTCCTGAGGGGCTGTGTTGGGTACCCCTACCCAACTACGACAATCAAGGAAGCGCTGATCGACTCGGCAATCAGCGCGGCCTTACACGATTATCGATTTCCTCCCGTGCGGGCAGACGAGTTACCACGGATCACGCTGGAGATCACGTTCCTGTCGAAACCGGTACGGATTTTCGGCCCCTCTGACATAGTGATCGGCAAGCACGGTATTATTGTAAAGAAAGGGTTGCAGCAAGGATTGCTTTTGCCTCAAGTTGCAACAGATTATGGCTGGACGGCCCAGAAGTTTTTGGATCAAACATACGTCAAGGCAGGCTTGACTCCGCGAGGCGACAGCGCAGAAATATTTGTGTTTGAGGGCCAGATCTTTTCCGAGCTTCGTCCCGGTGGCGAGGTGGTTGAGCGCTGTCTTGAGTGACGGACGATGAGCGCCACAGTCATCCGAAATGCAAAAGTCTTTCACAAGAGTCACATCGTTGTCCGTGATGTACTCATCGAAAGCGGCACAATTACAAAGATCGGACACATCCGCTCCGGAGATCAAGCGATAGATGCACGCGGCCGATTGCTTCTGCCAGGTGCAATCGATGCGCACGTTCATTTTCGCGATTTGGGCGAAGCGTACAAGGAGGATTGGTATTCCGGTTCGTGCGCGGCCGCTGCAGGGGGCGTTACCACCGTTATAGACCAACCAAACACGAAACCGGCCACGTGTGATGATAGATCCTATTTCGCGAAGCAGCGCGCGGCCCGAAAATCCGTTGTTGATTATGGTATCAACGCGGCTATCGACAGGCTGGAGCAGCTCGAAGACGTTTGGCGACTCGGGGCCACGGCTTTTGGGGAGGCATTCATTCAACACGAGTCGCGTGAGGGCTTACGTTGCGCGCTGCAAACTATCAAGCGCCTTGATGCCATCTTGTGCGTCCATGCGGAAACACGTGCTGACGAAAACANNCATCACCTTTTTCTCTCCGAGCTCGATAACAAAAGACTTGGCCCGTTTGGGACAATGAACCCGCCGCTTAGAAGCCGGTATGACGTCGGTCAGCTGTGGTCGCACCTCGATCATGTTGATATGGTCGCAAGCGACCATGCGCCCCATTCAACTGCAGACAAAAAAATCCCAAACGCGCCTCCCGGGGTTCCAGGAGTTCAAACTCTGCTTCCGTTGCTGCTCTCAAAGCTGGATCAGATTGGTCTCGGACGTCTTGTTGACTTGGTGTCCACGGCTCCGGCAGATAGATTCAATTTAAGGAGCAAAGGAGCAATAGCCGAGGGATTTGACGCAGATCTCATACTCGTTGATCTCAAGGATAAGAAACCGATAACGCCGAGCTTGATGATGAGCAAGTGTGGTTGGACCCCTTTTGAAGGCTTTGAAGGCGTCTTCCCATCGCTCACGATGGTGCGCGGCGAAGTTGTTTTCAACGAGGGGTCTATTACAGCGAAGAAGGGGTGGGCCAGGCAAGTTTGTGGAGCTGCTCGGAGCGAACCCGTCTAGCCTTCTGCATGGCGGCCACAGAGAGACGCTACTGAGCCACGCGTTCCAGTAGTCACCTGCACGACTTTCATATCAACAGAAACAGGCTCTTGCGCGACTAGTTACTGGGCAATCAAATGATCCCCAGACTGGTTAGCCTTTCAGGAAGGTATACGTCGGTAACGTAGTCTAGGCCCCTACTTGCAAACGCTTGTTGCTCAGACTTCTTCTTCAATTCAAGCTGAAGGTTGATCTCGTCCTTCCAGAAATCAGTAGCAAAACGCGGATCGGTGAGCTCTGATTGGAGTGCTCGCACGTCCTGATCAGATAGCTTATCGGTTGGCAAGTCGTAGTTGACGATGTCGCTCGGGCGTACGCCGATGAATTGTGCTGCTGGGGTTGCCATGTATTCAGACATGTGTGCACTCTTTATCGACCCATACGCGACGGAGGCGAATATTCGGTAGGACCACGGATCCCCGTCTGTAAAAACGACGACTGGCAGCTTTAGCCGCTCGTTCATCCTTTTTAAAAGCCGCCGTGTACTTCGTGCTGGCTGGCCTTTCAGGTGCACGATAATTGCATCGTAATCTGTGTCGAATCCGTTTTCAATTAGTCTGTCGCGCATACCGCCGGTTTCGATAGCGATGATAAACTTAGCGTCGTGCTCGACGAAATCTAGGTTGTCGACGTTGTAAGGGATCTGATATCCCCCCTCCCCAACGTCATCTATGCAATGGATAACTCGTTCCGATACTTTTCCGCGTCTTTCAACGTTTTCTTTAATTCGAATGGGGCCGAAAATTGTAGCGCCATTCTCTTCAGGCCGAACGTGAAAGTTCTCGCGTTGGAGTTCAGTTATGATTTCAAGATCCTCGATCATTCTGTCTGACTCGGGCTGCTCTCTGAACTTTGCTAGTTTCCAGCCTTCGGAAATATAGTAAAGCTCTCTGAGTGTTGATGAGCGGTTCTCCTCGAGCTGTTTATTGAGAAATTCAATCGTATAACTCGACTTGAGGAGGCTATAGGCGCCTCTCACAGTCTTGCAGCTCCTGGCACTCTCCCGTTCACCATAAACCCAAACCTCTGATTCTTCGTTAAATGCGATATTCGATTTCGTTCTTGTTGGAATCAGAAGCTGCGGAATTTGTTCTTTGGCAAACTGCTCGTAGATGGTGTTGATGATTTGCAGGAGCCTTTGCTTGGTTAAACTATCCTTCTCCTTTTTTGCTTTCAATAGTTCTTCTTCAACGCTCATGCTTTGCCTCACTCACTAGCTCGCTTCTTAGGTAGCGCATCGGCTCCTGTAACCATCTCTGCAAGTATCCCTTCAACGAGAGGATTGGTGCCCGGGGACTGCTCGGACTTAACGGTGTATCTGACTTTTTTTTCTGCATTAGGCTTGATTGATACCTTCCAAATGTTGTCGAATTGGCCGTCAAAACTTGATACTCTTGGCTTAGGAGTTGGATCTTCGATCTCTACGGCAGAGGCCTGGTGCAGCATAAACTCTTTTTGGCTCTCAGAAAAGTTCTTGATGCGGATCGTCACGATCGACGTGTTGTCGCTCTGTTCGGCCGTCTTTTGCACGAGGACATTCCCCATAATCTTAGCAACAATGGGTTGTATATCCGGTTGCGGCCCGCCCATTACCTCGGATACCTTCTCAGCAAGCTTGGGAAGGACCTTTTCTATTATTTCTTCTTTCTCTTTTCGCTTCGCCAGTATCTTTTGCTTCGCCAAGTAGTTCTTGAGCCCGCGCGCCACGTCTCGGACCGCAAGTTCTATCTCGTCCACTATCTCGGGGATATCCGCGATAGCTTCTTTTGACTCGGAAGTGAAAGGAACATTCGTTGACGCGACGTGTGTGAGAATGACGACTGGGCCTTGGGGAATGCCGCTCCCCCCTGGTTGCAGCAGTTCATAGTTCCTCCAGTTGATCTTTTCTACGGCGTGAGTACTCGCGCACCCACCTTGTTGATACAGTAAAGGAACCCGATTCGCGAATCGCAGGATGTCCGTCTTTTCTTCCTTTGGCAAACTCCCTCCGTAGGCAATGCCCGCTTCGACGATGAATGGGTTGCCTGTGTGCACAGAGGCGTCGCGCGTGGTCGTCGCGATAAAATCAACGTCGTATTCTTTTTCCAGCCCCTTTCTGATCAGCTCTTCTGTTATAGGGGAAAGGCACTCTGTGGAAGGCGCGATGATTTTGACAGTCTTGAACGCTTCGAGCAAGCGCTTTGCCTGATCGCGTGAGAGATCACTGGGGTTTACGTCGGGATCGATTCCAGCTTTTGCGCATATCTCTTTCGCGGTTTTGTGTCCGATGCGGGCAAACTCGTTTGTCAAGAATGAGGTCAGTCGCCCCCTCTCCGTGTACCGCAGCATTTTGATTAGCGTGCCGAGTTCAATGCCTTCAGGATGTGGCAGTATTTCACAGGGTTCGACCGGCAAGACTTCTGTCACACGCTCAAACACTTGAGTGTCTCCTGTCGGTTCAATCAACGTCAGTCGGGCGTGTGGATTGACTATTGCAGTCGATTTTGCATAGCCATATATCGATTGTTTGCGGGCGCGGACGTATGTACCTTCCATCTCGACTTCAATTCTGGTTCCGTGAGGTCTGTCCCACGGCACAATTTTCTCCATCAATATTTCGGGTTCGTTCGTTTTCGTGTTGATGACAAGCTCGTAGTAATGGGCTTCCTTGTTCTTTCCCGTTTTGGAGAATACTGCCGTAGGCCGCCCAGATGNNACGACCGCCGAGATTCCTATGCCTTGCTGCCCTCTGCTCTGTTTCAGGGCGTGAAATCGAGAGCCGTAAAGGAGCTTTCCGAAAACTCGCGGTATCTGCTCTTTCACGATGCCAGGGCCGTTATCTTCTACGATTAGCCGATAGGTATCTTTGTCTACCTTATGAACTTCAATTAGAATATCCGGAAGTACGCCGCTCTCTTCGCAGGCATCGAGTGCGTTATCGACCGCTTCCTTGACACTTGTTATGAGGCTTCGCGTCGATGAGTCGAAACCGAGGATATGACGGTTTTTCTCAAAGAATTCTGCTATGCTAATCTCGCGTTGTTT
>PMIN01000179.1 GCA_003158275.1 Methanobacteriota archaeon | reverse complement strand
GGTATTCTTTGACAATTCTTTGAAAGCAGCTCGCGCTTCTTCTGTCAGGTCGACTGCCTCGGATGTTACCAGTTTCCCGTTCTCATCCTTCATAATAAAAACCATATCGATCACCCGGATGATGCCTTGTTTTTCGAGTTTCAACAGCTCGGGGGCGGCCTTGCCGCTGAACTTGCTCCCGGGAAACCGAACCATCAGGTAGTCCACCGGACCCATTACCTTACCTTGTGTCATAATGCTCCCAGCACGCCCCTGTATGAAGAGGACTGCCTAAAGTAACTGGTGAATTCCATGTAAAATACCTTCCTGTGGCGAGGATCCCAGTCTGTATCTCCGGGTCTCTTATCGCGCGTGTAGGGCTCCGGGGCAAGCGTGCGGCTCGGGCGCATCCGTCCGGCGTGGGGTTCTGGGGCTTAACAAGACAAAGTCTTTAGATGAGCGGTCGGCAAGCGATCGCCGTGGCAACTTGGTACTGCGTGCATTTTAGCCCCTTCTTATCTGCTCGTCATCCTCCTCTTGCGAGCTGGGAGTTGTGAAACGTCGCGTAGCTCTGGAGCATCGGAGTTCATTGCAGCCACCTTGCGCGCGTACAGGGAAGCACCAGGTCGGGCGGAAATGCCGTGCGCGAAGACGCTGAGGATGACGGTCACGAGCACGATCGTCGCGATTTGCGGAGCGAGAGGAGCGAGTGCGGGTTCTTCCAGGGCGACGAGCACGAGGACGATCGACGCAAGGCCGCGTGGTCCGAACCAGCCAACAAACAGCACCGAGCTGCGGCGTAGTTTCGTCCCGACAAGAGAAATCGCGACGGGCAGCATCCGGATAATCGTCAAACTGAGAATCGCGTAAAGCACGATCGTCCAGTCAAGGGTTCCCAGCAGCGAAGTTGCGACAACGCCGACAAGGAAGAAGACCACCAAAAGCAGGAGCTCTCCTTCAGCTTCGCTGAAGTCAGTGGCCGCCTCCTCAACATCGCCGACTGTCGCTCCCGTGGCAAACCCTCCGACAAAGGCTGCAATAAAGCCGCTGCCGCCAATTGGCCCCGCGACGCCCCAGGCGAGAATGGCGAGCGCTAGGAAACTCAGGCGCTTAAACGTCCTGGTCATCCAGCCCCGTCGCGTGGCGCTTCTGATCAGCCACCCTCCGGCAATCCCGACGATAAGACCGATGGCCACGCCAATGCCTATCTGCTCCACCGCGACTATCCAGAAGCTGGGGGGCTCTATGCCTTCTTGAATCGCCGCGAGCGCGAGGAACACTAGAAGAAAGGGCACTGACCCACCGTCGTTCAGGCCGCTTTCGACATTGAGCGCCTCTCGAATGCGAACGGGCACTCGTTCGCTGGTAACGATCGCTTGCCCCAGACCCGCGTCGGTCGGGGCGAGCACCGCTCCTATGATCCCAGCTTGCCAAATCGTGAGGTTCGTAAACAGGAGTGCTGCAATGACCGCGCCAGCTGCGATCGTCAGGGGCAGACCGATAATTAGCAGGCGGGCAGGCAACTCTGCATTTACCCGGAACAACGAAATGTTGATACGCGACGCATCCGTGAACAGGACGAGGACGAGGGCGATGCTGCCGACAAGTAGTAGGACCTCAGTGTTGAGCAATGAGCTGACGACGTGCGATGCGCCGAGCAACATGCCAGCAGCGATGAACGCCATAGGCGCCGTCACATTGAGTCTCTCAACACGACGCGAGACGAGCGCGAACACAAAAACAATGGCGGCGAAAATGGCGAACTCTGTTTCGTACATGTTAGTCGTTGTGTCTCAACCGCAGCGTCGCGGCAACAGGGTTGCTTCCCCACTCTCTGAGTGCTGCGCGTCTTAGCAGCTGCTTGCTGCGAAACTCGACGCGAAATCTTCGTTCCGAATCGTTAGACACGCGAAGTTGGACCCTGCCACGCGGTTGTGGATCGAAGCTCAAGTTACTTAAAGATTGCTTTCTAGCCGTGCGTTAGCCGTATAGAAGACATAATTCAAAGATGTCCTGTTTAAGGCGCTCACATCGGGAGGGGTGCTTCTGGACGTATCGGGCCAACTTTTCGCGAGCGAAATGCTACTTTCGTCACAAAACACGATGGATTGCGAAGCGTCAACAGCAGGGGCGTAAACGGTCTCTACGAACGCGTCTAGCGACCACGGCCTTCACAGAGCATTATTGATCGCCGATCGCTTCTTGATTGAAGTCCAAACTGTGCGGAGGATGTCCACTAGACCGTCTGTCTACGAACCTCAGCTTCGCTGCGCCTCACACGAGCAGCGCAAGAAATACTCGACATCGTCGCGTTATACAATGCAAACTGCTTTTTATTGTTTTGCACCTTGAGCTCACTGCGCACGTTTGTCGAGTTCGCCCTCTTATATCGCTCCTTGGGATGACGGAAAAAAGAAGGAAGGGGGGTGTTACACCCATCTTCCCAAGAGGCCCGATACTATTAACTCTAACCCGAATATGATCAGAGCTATCGCCAGCAAAAGTACTNNAACACGACAAAGCCGACTACAACTGCGATGATGCCGACGACTATCATCCCTGGAGTGGCGCGTGCGATGGCCACGAATCCCAAAAAGATCAACGCCAGTCCTACCAACCACGCAAGGGTTAATCCTCCCCAAATGAGCGGGGAGACAAGTATTGCTATTGCGAGTAGAAATACGATCACTGATAGAATCAAGCGTAGAAGTCGCTGCCATCCTGAGATGCCTTCTGAAAAAATCCTGGCGAATTCTACAAAGCTTAGAATAAAGATCCCGACTGCAAGGAAACCTATGAGAGTCGCTGCCGCTATTCCTGGATACGCAACTACGTAGCCGCCCAACACAAGGACGATTAGACCAATGATGATCTCTGTAATACGCAGCCACATTGAAGCTTTTTCTTCAGCCATTTGATTTTCACCTCCTGTTTAGTTTTTTGAAATTTGCAGATCATTTTGTCGCCCGAGTATTTAACTCATGTGAACTCATTCTACGCCCTCTTTCGACTACCCAGCGCGCTTTGCGGTGCGCTGTGCCATCCGCGCCTTAAAAGCTGTAACGATGACGACCGGCGTAGACAAGCACGCGCGGTGGCTCCTGAAAAAGCTGCACACGCGATTGTGGAAGTCAGACAGACTAAAGCTCTCTGGCAGACTGGGCATGCAATGCAAAGGCAGGGGCTTTTCGCGTTGGTCTTGCCTTACAAAGTGCCCTGGTCGATAGCCGCCCGAACGTGAGGCGTGAGGCATACCGCCGCTTTTTTAAAACAAGCGGCCTATAAAAAAGCAGGCTGTTGCGCTATTTGCTGTTGGTGGACCAGTTAGTAACAGTCGAATCCGACGATGCCGAAAGGAGACTTCAAATGAATAAGCCATACTGGGTCTTGTTGATCGCGCTCATCGTGGCTGGGGCGGTGTTGGTAGCCGGTTGCGCCTCACCTCTATCAAACAACACTTCACCAACGCCTTCAACGGCTACTCCACAAACGAGCGAACAACACGACGCGTTTCTTGCGCAGTTTGTATCATCGCTTTATGGAGAGTTTAAGAACAACACAACCGTCAACTCGTGGGACGTGAAGTGGCGAAACGGCACCACGGTCAATGTTGAGGTGCAGTACAACCTCACCGCAACCACGAGCGTTACTGACAATCAGACTATAATCCGTTTCAAAACCGTTGACGACGCAACGAATTACGTCCAAAGCGTCAATAAATCCGGGTACGTTCTGACGACGAATGTGACGTCCCTCCAAGCTAGGGCGTACCAGTTGGTCGCTGGCCAGCCGACGGTGCACCAAGAGTACACAAAAATCGCGATCTCGAACCTGGCTTACAGTAACATCATACAGATCAATAATATCGTTACACTTGAAACGCTGAGCACAAACCGGACCTAATGAAGGTCTGGGTGACGAGCACGACGCTTATGTTATTTCGGCCTCGTCTGCTGAAGTCAGAGCACGGGCTGTTGCAAGACATCCCATTGGCGAGGCAATTCATGGTGAATTGCGGGGAAAAAAGTAGATGGCATTCAGTTCAAAATCCGGAAAAAATGTGGGTTATAATTCCCTGCACCTGTGAACTCACCATTCACGTGAAGGCTTATTATATGCGCCTCTGTACTTAACTCGCTCCTCCTTCTCTTGATTGCCCGCTGCGCTTCGCAGTGCGCTGTGCCATACGTGTCCTAAAGGCCGTACCAATAACGAGCGCTGTAGCAGTTGCCAAGCCAATGTACCCGAGTTCGTACGTATTAGCGGTCGCCACGGTGACGGTGAGTAAGATGGCGGCAAAGGGCGCACCCAGCACGAGCGTGATCGCTGCTGCTATGACACTCGTGACAAGCAAACCGGTAGGCACGCTCGGAAAGAGCAGGCTGATGGCGAGGGCTATCGTGGTGGAGGTGAACAACGTCGGGAATATAGGCCCGCCGAGGTACCCGCTCTTGAACGAGAGCCCCAAGAGGAGGACCTTGAGGATCGCCAAGCCCAGCAACATCACCACTCCGTATGCTACCGGGTTAGCGAGGATCGGATGAATCTCCGCTTCGCCGGAGAACAGCACTTCGGGAACGAAGTAGCCGACGATGGCAATGATCACCCCTCCTGCCATAACGCGTTCGATGAACCGGTCTTTGAACGCACGGTCCATTATCCTGCCGAAGCCCTGAAGCGAAATGCCGATGAAGATCGCCAGCAGAGCGCCTATGATGCCGAGGATGACCGCATCAATCGCGTACGGAATGGTAAGCACATTCACCTGCGCGACAGCGATACTTGAGGCGAATCCCGGGTATCCGACAAGCACAAAGAAGATGTAGCCGATCACCCCAGCGACCAGGTTCCACGCGATCAGCTGCAGGCCTCTCTTGTCACTACCCTGTAATTCGCTGGCGAACAACGCAGCGAAAAGAGGGTTGCCGATAATGCCGTTGAGGGCCCCGGCGAGGCCGGCCACAGTAAACCCTAGCAGTGTTTCCCCCGTCAACTTGAGCTTAGTGCCGATCCACGCGGCGATGTCTACCACAAGAAAGATGAGAGGGCCTTCAGGGCCGACGCTCGCACCTGAAAGCATCGAGAAAAAGGACGTGAGCAACGCGCCGGGAAACGTCGTGAAATCGGGATTGAAGTTCGGGTCTGTTAGGACATCTTCCATGGTGCCGTGGATCACGTTTGGGGCGCGCATGTACTTCCCCACGAGCCCGACAAGCAGCGAGAAGAACAAGACGAGGACGGGGATCATCCAGCGGTTGGCTACGACGAAGTTGTTCTGCCAGAAGGTCGTGTTGAGAAGACCTAACGCTTCTAGCCACACCAGCGCGAAGAGGGCCGAAATCAAAGCGACAAAAATGATCTGCCGAATCTTGGGGGTCCGTTCGTCCGCTGAAACTCGTACCACTGGTGCGGACTTATATTCCGCAGAGTTAGCAGTTTCTTTCGCATCAGCCAAAGCCAAATCCTCCGACAAAGGTCTGAGCGCAAATCCTACGATGCACAGTAAAGCGGCCGAGCGTTTTTAGCTGACCGCACAAAGATGCCGTTTTTATCCTTAAGACTCGATTGCGAAGAAGAAGGGAGCTTGTGAATTTTAAAGCTTTCCCTTCTGCTCTAGGCCGTTCGGGGCCGCTATCTGGTAAAAAGGGACCGACCCATCAACGCATGTTCAGCTTGAAAAAGTCAAAATATCCATATTAACATCTATCAGACTTGAATCTGGACAATTACGCGCAATATCTATCTATTAATCATGCACGCCCATTTTAATTTTCCAGCTTTTTTTCGACCCGCCAGGCCTGCGTCCCCCTAACCTGGCGCATGACTTCTTGCATAAACGCATCCATCCGTCCGAACGCGAGTCGGCATCTTGATGAGGTGCGACGCGAGAGGAGGGCGATTGCTCGACCCGTGCATCCTCTTCGGTTCGCTTGTCACAGTAAGATGCGGCATAACGCGAAGGTAAACCCGCATGCGGTTAGCCGAAAAAAGACCCGACAAAGCCGAGCGCTGCAACAGGACAGCATAAGCAATGAGCACGGCGGGTTCTGGTTTACCCGCCTTTGCACGCCCGAACCTTCTCAGCTCTGCCAAACAGGCC
>PMIN01000174.1:14780-25339 GCA_003158275.1 Methanobacteriota archaeon | reverse complement strand
TGGGATTCTCATAATGTGTCAGTCGTTAGAGCGGAGCCCGTAGCACCGTTAGTTAGTATACAAAATGCGCTTTTGTTTACTTGATTTTCAACGGAGCGCGATATGACCCTATTCATTTCCCAAAATAGATCGATTGGGAAGTTTCTTATTCCCTTCCCTTTTGCATTATTGATTAGGTGCTCTTTGGGTGAGCCTTTTAGCCATTCTTAGCCGCGCGAACCTCCTAACCGCCTTACATCTTCTTTGACGGCCCTCTCTACTAATCTCTTTAGATTATCGGACTCATTGCCTTGCGGAGTCCTTCACAACATTTTTCAAGTTTCTCCAGGCGGTTTTCGAAGTCTGCTATTTGACTCGCTAAGTCACCAATCAGTATTTCGTCCAAATGCATCACCTCCTTGTCTTTGTTGCAGTCAATTCCACAGAGAGAGATACTATGGGTGTTCCTTGTCGAATTTATCGACTCCCTTGGCCCACACTGGGTATTTCTCTGCGGTAGCTTTGCTCATTTGTTCTAAAGTCTTTCTGGTGCTTGCTATTAGCTCCGCCCCTCTTCTTGCGTCATAACCTTTTTTTTCCTCCAAAAAATCCAATATTTCTGCGAGGAGCGTCCCCTCCCACGCTATCTCCATCGCGGCTCTAAGTGCGACCATCTCAGCAGGGGAAGCACCTTCAGCACCAGCACGTTCTATGCCACTCATTATTTCTGAGTAAAAATTTGGTTCGTCTTCTTCCACGACGTATCACCTCCGGCATTATTTCGGCTTAGTCATTTGTTGATAAGCCTGTAGAGACTTTATTTTTTTCCACCGAACAGGTCCTGCGCTCTCTGACTTCATTTTTATTTTTTAGACCCAAACGGGTGGTCACCGGCAGCTTCAAACTTAGAAGTGTTCTCGGCGCTTATAGGACTCTCAACGCGTGTCTACCAAACGGTGCACGATGGGGCGCTTGCCTTTCTTGTTGTTGTTTCGCCTTCTAACAAAGCCGCAGAAGAAAGTGCAAAGAAATCAGAAAATGCCGCAAAAAGCGCCAAATCGCCCGCCTTGACATGGCGGAGATCGCCGGTTCGAATCCGGCCGAGCCCACTGCTCTTTTTTCAATCGGTGGCGAGAATATGGCTGACGATGAACTTGACACAGACAAGAAATTGCACAATCAGTTGCACAACATCGACAAAGAAGCGCCAGCACACAACCGAGACGATGATGTCGAGCCTTCGAGCTTTCTGGAGATGTCTTTGCGCGACTACGAACAACGCACAGGCAAGAGACGTCCGGAATGTTCCGGTGGGAGGCTGAGTCCGATACTATCTCCAAACCCGACGCGTCAGCTACAAGCGCCGACGGGCTTGAGCACAGTAGCGAGGAATCCGAAGACTTGGAAGGCGCTTCCGCCGATTTTCAGATCACGCAAACCTATCTAGAATATTTGGGCGACAGTTATGAAAAGCGCCAAGCAGAACCTTTATCTTCCCGATTAGAGAGAATTAGCCCTCCAGAAAGAGCTGTCCACCCGACACGCCGGCGCAAACATTCGGAGTTAAGCTTCTCCAAATCTGAACTAGATGGCTACGTGGTGTGGAAGAAGGAACTACTTGCTCCAAAATCTAAAGATTGGATAAACCGCGCTTCACAAGTGCTGTGGGATTGCACGCACGGCGATGTCTCTGAAGAGACGATGACGAGGTTGCGGACTTTTATCCTAAACAAATATTCTTCGGAATATTCACACCGGGAGGCAGTCGGGTTTGCTGTTGCGTTTCTTAAGAGATTATCAAAAACAAGAGCTGAACCGCTCTTCAATTCGTTCACGGTNNCTGCCCAAGAACGTGAAGGCCAGAAAGACGACTACGGGACGAATTGTCACGCGAGAGGATATTGTTGAAACACTTGAGCGAATAGATGCAGCCGAGAGCGAAGTCTTAGATCAGGTTCTAGTTTCCCCACCCATGAGGGCGCCAGTTTGCGGCCGGATCTCTAAAAACAAAGGATATTGCGACGTTATCTTGCCCACTGCTATGCATTGATGTTTTTCTAGATACTGCAACGAATTGGACAAAACGGGACTAACGCAGGCCCCTAGGCTATCGGATCCGCAGGCCCAGGTGATTATACAATAAGGCAAATGCGTTAAATGTCACGATACGGGTTGTAGTTCAGCCCTTCAAGGGTTGAGATCGGAGCAGCTTTATTTTTTACATCCGGCCAGTATCTTTCGCCGGTAATGGCATCGATTATCTCAGGAGGATCGCCACTTCGGTCGCGGTTTCGGACGTTCAGCGTGCGCTGTTTGCCCATGTTGTCCTTAATATTTGAAACGTAATATATCGCCCCGCCGAGATAGTCCCAATTGGCATTGCTAAAATCGTCAGACTGCTTGGAGTTCGACTGTCAGATACTTAGGAGGTGCATCGTCGTCAAGTACTGGCTCAAGGTCAACGTAGATATTGTGCGTATTGCCGCGGCGAATCCTTTTCGGTAGTTTCAGAACGCCTTTTTTGATACACTTTCTTAGTTCTGGCATATCGACTTCTTCAACCCTGCTCAGCTCGAATGCGAGACGTGTCGCTAAGAGAAAGGAGGAGATCGCCAGACACGCACTAATCGTGAACGTGATACTCTCCACATAATAGCCGCCATAAAAAAGGCTAATCGAGTAGGATAGCGCTATAAAAATAAAGACGTATGACGTGAGCCAGCGCTTCTTAATAATTCCACCCCAAGTAGAACGCGACGGCTTCACCATATCCTAAGCTAGGATTCCTAAGCTATGCTGAGCGTGCAGAACTTTAATTTGTGAATTCGATGCCTCGCCAATATCGCATGTAGGTATCATAAACGTCTTCGGGTAGAGGAGCTTGCAGTCATGCCGTGCGCTAAGACATACTTGCGGTTTGTCGTATCCCAGCCGATAACATCTCCAAACTGTTCAGCAAACTTGCGGAAGTCGCTTAGCCACAGACGCCTTGCTTGGATCGCGAACGCGCGCAAGCGGGATTTTCTGTCGTTCTATCCAGTTTTGAAACGAACTAAATGAGTGCTATGACACTATTTAGAAAAGAACTTGAAACGACGTAATGATGCTCTATACTGCTCTATTTCTTGATCATATTCTTGTTTTACACCTCTACCGGCGCCCGCGTTATGACCACACAACCTATTTTACGTAGGCACTTAGATGCTAAGTACAGCCCTCAGCGCGAGCTCTTTACTTGCTGGGGTGTTTCAGCCCCCACGGGATCCAGATTGCGGCCTCTAATATTGCCACAACTGCAAGAGAGATGACGGACGTCCCTATGTTTTGCAGTATGCTAAAATTACTGGCATAGAAAAACAACCAGAGCCCCACGAACAGCAGCCACGCAAATGCGACAGCGATGCCGGCAAACAGCAACAGCGAGGGTGGCGGGGCTTCCTGACCTTGCATCTTGGGTCTTTGTGTTGTCCTAGAAGCTCTTGCGCTGCCTCCGCCGCCAGCCCCAAGGACGATAAGGCCAATAACGTATCCGAGGTTATACCAAAATCCATTATTGTTGACCTGGTAAAGCACGATATTGTTGTCAAACCAACTGGCTATGAATGATAAGAAAACAATAAGACCTTGCCACAGGCCAAGCCAAAAGTTCGCTGGCGCCCCTGACAAATCTCGGGTCGGCATCCCGACATGGTACACTATTACGTAAATTGCGACGGCTACTATAGCCAGCCCTATCAGGACAAAAAGTGGAATAAACTTCCTGATTCTTTCGTCCATAATTCCTCCCTTTCTTTAGTAGCTGCTTTGTGCAGCGTTAAGTTTTTGCCCTTTTATCGTGGATTCATACCCGGTGAGGCGTGCAAACGTGCAGTTTTGAAACGCTCAGACTTGCCGCGAGCCCGCTTTTAGGACTCTCCGCGCTGCCAGGCCTGAGTAACACTTATCTTTAAGGAGAATAAACCAAACGGTCGTGGTTTATTATGCCAACTGAAGGAGAAAATCTTATGAGCGAGGAGAAGAGCTTTCTGCGATTCGGCGGCATTGCCGGTATTCTGGCCGGCATCTTCTTCATTTTCACCATCGTCACACTAATTAGTTTCGGGAATCCGACGACTGCCAACGCAACGGAGTTGGTCAGGGGGTTCCCCGATCACAGAACGGGCCTTGCGGTGGGGAATGCCTTCTACTTTTTGGTCAGCGTCTCGTTAGTTGGTCTCCTCCTTGGCCTGTATCAGGGTCTCCGCAGGGAGAGCCCGGTACTCGCCTCTTTCGGGAGTCTCCTATACGTTCTAGGTCTAGGAGTGACCTTTGTTGAAGACGCAACACAGGTCGCTTTCGATCCGATCTCCAACCTCTATCATGCTGCCGGGGCGACCGCTGCGGACCAGGCTACACTCACCCTCTTGTGGCAGGCGACCCAGGGCATGTTCAATCAGTTTGACGTTGCAGCGACACTCCTCCTGTCGACGGGTTTAATCGTTCTCGGAGTGGCCATGTTCAGGGTATCATCTTTTGGCAAGGTCTTCGGCGGGTTGAGCTTGGCGATCGGGGCAGTTCAGATCGTGGGGATATCTTTCCTTTCGACCAATTCTGCCGCGTACGCCCCTGTCGCCCTTCTCGCCTTCTTAGTCTTCCCTGTCGTCTTCGGATGGAAGCTCTACAGCCTGTCAAGGGCCGCATAAGGAATCTTAAGGATCGGTGCAGGGGTGACCCCGCCTTTATGGGGTCTTCCAACACAATAGACTTTGTTGGAACCCCTGCGACCGCCCAACAACCCAAGTTATCACGCGGAGATTCTCCGGACTGCACAATAAGTTGCGGTTAAACTGCCGCTGTATTGCCTGATGATGATCTCGCTGTGAGAGTTCAAGTCCTTCCGATATTTCATTTAAACACTGTAGAAGTGCTTAGGCAGCGGATGCCGATAACTGTCCACTCGATGCCGCGGACTCCATGAGTCAGGATATAAGCACGATTAGATTCATTCCGTCCTACGACATCGCCATGTTGCTCCGCAAACTTCCGCAGGTCGGAGGTGACGAAGTGGCTGCTGCATCTTGCTAAAGGGATCCTTAAATTCTGCAACCATTTGCGAAGCTCTCGAGCATAAACACCAGTTCGCTTCCACCCCTGCCGTGACAGAGAAGATCCTTCAAGAGTGCAAGCTGTGGATGCAGCGGCACGTAATGCTCCATCCCGATCTTGTCCTGTGAGATTCAACGTAAGCGACAGGCTTGTCAAGCTTGAGTGCTGCCCTAAACTGTTCAACCCTGAGTGTTTTATCGTACTGTAAGGGCGTTGACCCGTAAATGCCCCAAACATTACAATCCCAACAAACTGCCGAGCACTTGCTTCGTCGATCGAACCGTATAACATCTGCTGCTTGATAATTGCCAGCACGTGTTCAATATCGTCTTTTTTGACCACTCGCCCTGTCAAATTGATCTTTTTATCTCTCATTTGAGGGAAAAATCACAACGATTAAGCTCGAGTGCATACTACGGGCAGTCTAACCTTTTATTCGTGAATCACAGAAGCAAGACATTTTTTTGAGATAACATTCATTTTGGGTTCGTTTATACATTCCAACGCTTCTTAGTCGCGCGCGGCTAATCACAACAATTAAGTGTCCAGCCCGAACCTCAGCATCATTATGTCAGCCGCTGAATATTGCTCAGGGTTTTTTCCTGCACTTGGACTTCCAAAACACGAGCTGTTCGAGATTCACCGTAGCAAGATCTCGCTCCACCACGCAAAAAATGGCTATAGCTATCCAACAGTGCGATTGCCGCACACATTCTCGCAACTTGCAGGATTGCCAACCAAAATCTATCAGACAGTCCACGAAGGAGCTTTGGCCTTTCTCGTAGTTATTGCGCGCTCTAACTTAGCATCAGAAAATGCCAAAACAAGCGCAAAATCGCCCGCCTTGACATGGCGGAGGTCGCCGGTTCGAATCCGGTCGAACCAATTAAGAAACCAATCAGGATTCGGTGTCACTCTGAACTGATCGTGAGCTGCACGTTTTTTAACGCTTTATATGCGCTCTCTTCCAGCCGGTTCTCCCATACGCCGAAGGCCAAAGCGTCAAGCGGCCACCACAAGAGTACCCATCCGCCAATAAGCAGACCCCCGCTCAGCAGCCTGATCCCAAAATTCGCATACGATCCGAACCACAGCGCGAGCCCATTCAACACAAGAAAAGCGAGGATGCCCACTCGCAACGTGCGCAGGCCTTTATATCGTGCGATGTCCTGTCCCTGTCGCGCATTCTGTGCCCAGGCTTCAGAGTATTTACGGACGGCTTTCAGCGTCTTCGCCTCCAGATCCGGCGTTATCTGCTCTGCGGGAAGCAGCACTGTAAGTTTAATCTCCTCTGCTGATGGGTGGCTGTACAACTCATCGACGATGTAGTCCATACCTGTCTTGAAACTGTACGGTTGGTAGTAGTCAGAAAATGGTGAAATGTTCGGGTCATCAAAGAGGTGGTTGATATCATGGAGCCGCAGCGTCGTCTGATACACCTTCTTATTCTTCATCGGTTCGTTCCTCGTTGCATCATCGGTACCTTTTGCTTCGTCCGTTAGACCGGAGCCGATCAATCTTTGCGTCTGCAGGAGACTTTTCTCGCGCACCAAGGCGGGCTTTTCGAGCGCATGACTAGCGTCAACGCTTTACGCTCCGCGGTTTCGTCACCGTATGGCTTGATCCAAAAAGATTCGCGTCACGTACCGCGTGTTAGATACGAAAGGATATGAAACAAGCAGTGTGCATCTTAGTGGTTGCCGCGTTCGTGCTGCTGATTACAGGGGGGGACGCGCCACCAATCAAACCGCTTCTCCTCAGCCGACGACCGGTGCAGCGGGTGCCACGTACGTCAACAGCAGCATCGAGAGTGGCAACGGCAGCTTCTACGCCTACTCCAAACTCAACCCTTGTTCTGCACCGAGCATATTCGCTTCAATTACGCCGATACCACCCGTTAAACGAACCCGCCCACCCACAACACCCCGGGGCCACGTGTAAACGCACTTAGGCAGCGGAGGATTCTAGCGCACGAATTGCATTTAGATAACCCATCCGGTAAGATCGCCCGAACGACTCGGCACTCGCTTGGAGAGCACCATGTAGTCACGGGGCTCGGGCACAGCGGTGCCCTGGCTATGAAAGCTTAATTTTTGCCCATCGACACCGAGTGCTCCGTGCTTCTCGCGTGAATTCGACGAGCAACCCGGTTCCCGGCAGAACTCCTCGTCAATACCAGCGTTCTTCTCTACTGCTTTGACGTATCGATGCTCCCCAGCAGAGCGTCGCAGCTATTGCCAGCTTCTTATCGGCATCGTGGCTTTCACCCCACGCATCGCTTCTCGCATCGCTTCTCGCATCTCTTCTCGACTAGCCTTCTCTTTAGCAAGCTCCTCTTCGGTGTCAATAGTCTGCGCGGGAAAATCCTCTGTAAGCCTTGTGCTGTACTTTAAGACCAACTCAAAGAGTTTGGGCGTAGGAATGTCTGAGAGATCGCGCTTTTCGAGTTCTTCCTTCAGGCGCGTGAACTGCGTCCCGAGGAGTTCCAGCTGCGCCTGGTTGGTCAGCAAGTACTTTTCGCGCATGGCGTCACGTTCGATGGCCTTTAGGTTCGTGAGCTCTTCTCTAAATTCTTGCTCCCATTTTGCCAACGTGCCTCTACTTGTACCGATTTCGATTTCAATAGCTCGAAACGACTTCCCCTGAGCTCGTAGCTCCAGGAATTTCTGTCTTGTATGTGCTCCTTTCATGGGTTTACCTTCCGTCGTACGACGGCAGCTATGCTCGAAGCGAAGGATCACACAAAGAAAGACGCAGACAAACATCCAAAACTATATACGATAGTCCAGTCACTTTGAATTGCGTCTTGCTTTGCGTGAGAGCGGGCCGTTTTTTGATTCGCGTCAACTGCGCGGCCTGCTTTCACTTCTAAGCCTTAATCCCACTCAGACGTTATAGTAAATGAATGTTGGGGCTCCATTTTAGCTGTCGCCCGGCTGAGACGGCTGACGTCCATTATGTTGGATGAGTAGTTGTCCCTCGCAGAGATCAATGCAAGTCCGGTTGTGAGGTCCCTACCTTATTCGCGTGTCGCAACTCTCATCGTGCGTCGTTCTCTTCCACCCTAATCGCACCACAACCGTCTAAGAGTAGTGCGGGGCAGTTGGGGTTAAACGAAGTTCAGGCGTCCCGCCCGACAAGTAAGTTTTTCAAAATATTATATTTTCTAAATTATAATAAAATTAATATAATAACATTTTTGGAGTGCTAGGCATTGCACACGCCGTTGGCCAACAGATGTGTCGATTCGGACTAACGACTTTAGTTCCCGCGCGCGAAATTGTGGTACATTTTTGGCTTATTTTTGGCGTACTTCCGCGTGCGAGACGTCACATTCAATATTGCAAGACTCTGCTTAACCCTCTGTAGCCCATGGCTGAGCTATGCGCGGCAAGCCATCCTTCAACGAGTCAAATGTGGTCACGGCAAAGAGGCAGATAGATAAATAGTCATCAACGACCATACCTGCAAAGACAATGATCGACTTGGAACACGCTGTTTTTGACATCATCGCCGCAGAAATGGATAGGCTGACGGCTGACGAGCTGATCGCTGCCCTGCAGCGCAATACTCTTGATGCTCCGAAAATGGGAGTGATGGTTCCGGGAAGCGGATGCAGGTTCTGCGCGCCGCAGTACGACGACCGGCGCCGCGAGACGGAGTCGCAATTTGAGTGCGATCTCAAGGCGTGCATGATTCATTCACTCGTGTCGCACACACTCGGCATCCTCCAAGACGCTGACCGCATGGTCGACATGGCAAACGTCGCAACGGCCCGCAACCGACTCACCAGCGTGCTGCAAACGATTTTCAGTGAGCAGAAAAGCAAGGAAATTGCAGCGCGTTTGATGAAGACGTTGGAAACAACGGGCCAGGCCCCTGTCAATAATGGCTGGGCAGATTGAACGCGGTTCTGGCACGACGTCCGCACCAGTAGTTTATTGATGCTCAAGAAGAAGCCGCATAGCGTCCTCATTTCGGGGAGTTAAAGCGCATATCAATTCCAAAGGTTTCGGCAACGTTCACACAGTTCGGGCTACTACCTAGCNNTTCTATGAACCAATCGACGACGGCAGAGGCAGTTGCTTTGGCCACGAGGTGCCAGGCGACCGAGAGACAAGTCAGTGTCCTACGCGCACGTTCATACCTAAATAGTCCACGTCGTTGTTCCCCGCGCATTTGAAAAGCTGCGACACGCCCGAAGCGCAACAGCCAACGTGGCCAATGCGCATCAGACAGAAGGATTGAAATGTCTGACGTTAAGGTAAGCAAAGAAGCACGACTGCAATAATGGCGGTCGTCGCCTTGGTGGAGACGCGGCGAAAGGCGGTCGGTCTGCCGAGTTCTCACGTGCAATACTTCCTTTGCACATACCGATCGCGTAACCGCAGAATCTGATTCTCAGCGCCTAGCACGCTCGGCTGAGCTCAGCTGTGACTACAAAAAAGATGGCACTCGTGTGTCAACCGGAATTTCGAGTCGTTCGTTGCTTTTTGTGAGAAGCTGCCTTTTCCATACGCCTAGGGCTTAAAGCGCCGTGGCGTGGGCCCGTGCATGTGCATTCTTCCGTGCCGTCCCATCTTTCCCATGTGCATTTTTTTCTTCACGAAAAACAGCGCGAACATAACGGCCGGCACGACGGTGAACAGGACGAACGCGGCAGCCAAGAACAGCATTACCATCAATTGCGCGAACAGCAGCATTACCGTCACGAAACGCAACGCCATCTTGAAAGGCATCATCATCATGCGAACCGGCCCCGTTATGGGCATCATCATCATTTTCATAGGCAGACACATCAGTTTAAAAAGACCCATTCTTTTGCCTCGCTTTGATTCAATTATAGTTCGACACCTCAAACTCTTTGGTTTGTGCGCACCGCCAACCACGGACACGCAAACACTGAACCGTGCATGTTCCTAGAGGCCGCCATAGGCCCCACAGCGGACTTCAGCTCGTTAGAGCGTTTGATTTGCCAACTACTTTGGTCTTCTTTCGTGTCTTTATAATCCTTTCCCTGCCTAACAAAGCACGTTTGGGTCGTGCGCCGTCTTGTTGCAGCCGGCACGATGACTGATGGGGACGCGAAACTCGACGCTTTCCCTCTATTTGCTTAGCAGCAGGTATACCGCGACTACCAACAGCGCTACACCAAAAACCTTTTGCAAAACGACATTAGGGACATTTACTGCGACTTTCGCCCCAAGAAAAGCTCCGAAAAAGAAGCCAATGCCGAGAATCGCCGCAATCTTCAAATCCGCGAAGCCGCTTTGGTAGTACGTCAAGGCAGCTAGCAACCCAAAAGGCGCGGCCAGCAAAACCAGCGTGGTGCCTTGCGCCTGTTGCTGGGTGAGCCCGACGAGCAGCACGAGCGCCGGGACCAGGATGAGACCGCCGCCAATTCCTAACAAGCCGCTTAAAACTCCGGCCGACGTTCCAATGAGCACGTACAGAATTATGCTGTCCAAGCCATAGTCACCTCCCGTTTTCGCTCT
>PMIN01000174.1:0-14749 GCA_003158275.1 Methanobacteriota archaeon | reverse complement strand
CTGTCTAAGAACACCATCACATTGATCTCAAACAGCGTTCCAAGTGGCGTGAGTGAGATTGATACGCCAGTGACCTGACGCTCTAGGAAGCTCGTTTCGTCGGCTTCCGTTCGGCCGCGGATGGTCACAGTGTTGGTCGCAATGGTGCCAAGAGATGAGTCCGTATTCGAGGTGACAACGGCAATTCGAGCTCCGTGATGCTTGGCGATTTTAGCTGTCTCATTAACCGGACCTGTTTCGCCCGTCCCGGAAACGGCGATCACCAGATCGTGTGGTTTGACAGCAGGGGTGACAACCTCGCCAAAGACGTAGACGTCGAAACCCAGATGCATTAAGCGCATAGCAAAGGAGCGGGCGACCAGCCCCGACCGCCCCTCGCCAAGAAGGAATATGCGATGGCGATCTGCGTGCGTCGCAATGATCTCAGCGACAAACGCGTTCACCTCTGAACGATCGAGCGAGCCTGCCTCTTGTCGCACTCGTCCGGAAATAGATTCCATTGTGCGCTTGATGCGTTTGTATGGTTCGCCAGTTATAGGGTCTGCAGTCATTCCCCTCCACGTTCGTCCTACTCCTTTGAACGCCGCCAATGCCAAGTATCTTTCGGTTCAACGGAGTCAAAGTTTGCACTTCGCGCCGAGTCGGCCTGACGCCGAGCAACGTTTTGCGAGGAGGTCATCCTTATTGCAAAAAAAACCGTCTGCGCTATTTGGCTCAACGCAGATCCAATGAAAGTACGTACCTACCCTAACCGATAGCGTATTATACAGGCGCACGAATCGAGGGTGCAGCAGTGTTAGTCTCTCCAATAAGGCGCTGAGGAGCACTCGACCATGGCAAAAAAGAAAAAGCTGACCTACACTTCGCTTCTCGATAACAAAGAGATTGATAGCGGATACGAACTGGCGCTGGAAACGGTCCGAAGAGAGCTTGGGCAGCATCATCCCATGTATATCGGCGGTCGGCGCGTCGCAGCTATCGAAGATTTTGAGACCCGCTCCCCCATCGATACGGATCTCGTGATCGGCACGTTTCAAAAAGGCGGGGAGGCCGAGACCCGGTCCGCGGTCGCCGAGGCAACGGAGTCGTTTCCCGCGTGGAGTAAAACTGACTGGAAAGAACGCGTGCGAATCATTCGCGCCGTCGCGGACGTCATCGAGGAGCAGAGCTTCCTCCTTGCCGCTCTCATGACCTATGAGGCGGGAAAAAACAGATTTGAAGCTCTCGCTGAGGTGTGTGAAGCGATCGAAATGCTTCGGTATAACTGCGCTATTTATGAAGAGAAAGAGGGCTTCGCCGTTCCCATGTCCGAGGTCACCGGAGAGCGAAGCGTCAGCGCGATGAAGCCATATGGGACGTGGGCTATTATCTCACCGTTTAACTTCCCGCTCGTGCTCGCTGCAGGAATGGTCTCAGCCGCACTTCTCACCGGAAACACCGTGGTGTTCAAGCCGACAAGCAAAGCGCCACTGACCGGTCTAAAGCTGTATGCGGCGTGCGCGGGAGTAGGGATTCCCGACGGCGTGCTAAATGCGATCACCGGTCCGGGAGAGCCCTTTGGGGCTGTCGCTGTAGCGCATCCGGACGTCGCCGGCATTGCATTTACGGGATCGCGTGATGCGGGGATGTGGTTGGGGCGCAACTTTGCCGCACGCCAAGCTTATCCAAAGCCTTTTGTCGCTGAAATGGGAAGCAAAAATCCCGTTATCGTCACCGCTCACGCCAACCTTGACAAGGCGGTTGACGGGGTGCTTAAAGGGGCTTTCGGCTACGCCGGGCAGAAATGCAGCGCCACGTCGCGCGCGTATGTTGATTCAGCAGTGGCACCTGACTTCATCGAAAGGCTGCGCGTCAAGACCGAAGAGGTGGTAGTGGGCGACCCGCGCAAGAGCACCGTTTTTGTCGGCCCATTGATCGACCGCACCGCGCTCGCAAAGTTCAAAGACGCCGTTGAAGACGGTCAGCAGGACGGAGGGACTCTGATAGCAGGCGGAACCGTGCTCCGGGACGGTGCGTACGGCAAGGGGTGCTACGTACGTCCCACCATCATGACCGGGCTTCCCCGAAGCCACCGTCTTTTCCGGGATGAGCTCTTCGTGCCATTTATACTCATCGACACCGTCACATCGCTCGAAGAGGGATTGAGAGAAGCGAACGCAACCGAGTATGGTCTCACCGCAGGCATTTTTTCTGAGGACGAGGATGAGATTCAACGGTTCTTCGCGTCGATGCAGTTTGGCGTGTGTTACGCGAATCGGCGTGGCGGTGCCACGACGGGTGCCTGGCCCGGCGTTCAGCCGTTTGGCGGATGGAAGGCGAGTGGACTAACTGGGAAAGGCGCCGGCGGACCATACTACCTGCTTTCCTATATGCGCGAGCAGACACAGACGCGAGCGTGAGCGTGAATGGCTAGGCCGACGTACTCGGTTGAATGGAAGTATCGCACCAACAATGGATGCAAAGCTGACCGGTTCGGACCGTACATGCTGCAGGCGCAACTTATGCTATTATACGCCGGTCTGGAAGGTCAGGCACGAAGCGACGCAATCCAGCTCGGCGTGGTGAGCCTCGAGTGCATCAACGAAGTATCACACCGGCACGCATTTTGGGTTATTACCGAAGCTGCACTGCAGGCGCTCGAACTCGACACAGAAACGCACGAACGGATCAGTGCAGAGCTTTCGTGCGTCGTGCCATTGCCAAGCGAAGGCGAGATTACTGACTACAAGAGTACGCTCGATGCACTCTCTCGGGCGTTGCGAAAGCCGTAGCACTGGCCTGCGTCGTAATGGTCCAAAGCGCGTAGCGGTGTTCAGAAAACTGCACAATTACTACTTTGCTGTGCGCTACCGACCACGTATTGCGGCACGTGCAAAACGTTTATCGAGGTTCATAAACGAGTCAAAAAAACGAAAGCCCTTTTGGCGCCCGCCAGACCTCATAGAAAGCTTTACGCGTTCTGACAGCCATAAGTTCGGCTATAAGGAGGCACTACCACAATGGCACTAGAAAGAAAGATAACCTACTTTGATGCTCCTGGAGAGGAAAACACCGCTGCTGTACTCACCATCGCGAGAGAGCGTGCTAAGGAACTAGGCATACGCCGAATCTTGATTCCTTCGGTTCGGGGAGCTTCTGCAGAAAAAGCGCTCGATTTCTTCGCGAGTGACAGCTTCACGCTCTTTTTCGTCGGCACCGATCCATCGCGTTTTTCGCCCGAAACCAAAAAGCACATTGAGAATGCGGGCTTTAAACTCGTGTTTTACAAAGAAGTTGACTACCAGTACTCCGATGAAGTGAAAAATGCCTTTCGCAGGTTCGGACAAGGCACCAAAGTGGCTGTCGAACTCACGCTGATCGCGGCGCAGGTAGAGATCGTCGAACCAGGTAATGAGGTCGTGGCGCTTGGTGGGAGTTCGAAAGGACTGGACACGGCGCTCGTGACTAAGGCGGCGACAAGCGACGAGTTCTATGAGCTTGAAATCAGCGAAATCCTCTGCAAGCCGCGCAAAACAAAAACCTGAGGTCAAACGGTCGCGATAGTGCGCGTCTGAGGGGCTGCGATAGCGACCACGCTTATCTAAGCCGTTACAAGATCCGGCGAGGCGACCGATTAGCCACGCCGACCTAATGCGGTACGAGGGCAAGCGTCCATTAGCCCCTTAGATTGTGAAGCAGGACAATAGAGACCGCTAAACTGGCGCCGCCGGCGAGGCGCCAGGTTTATACTTCCCAAAAGGCTGCAACTTTTCCGACGTTGATGAAATCTCGGCGCCCATCGTGCTCGAGCACAACAACGCCATCCGCGCTTCCGACGACCTTACCGGTGAGGGTTTCGTTCGGTCTGCCACCGAAGTACACCTCTATCGTTTTGTTGACAAAGTGCTCAGAAATCGTCTTGTCTAGCATGAGACCACCCTTTAATTCCTTGTGTTTGGTCTCATGCATATATTATTGTAGCGTTGTAGCGAAGTCACGCACCACCACTGCAAACGCCGTTAACGCAGCACAGCACCGCGGTCTCACAAATCGGATCTTTCCCGCTTACTTGATCTCGATCCCTATTGATCCACAGAACATAGAAGGCTTTGTCACCCTAAGGCGGTCTGAGCCAACGCTCAGAAAAAAGGAAACCAAGCTCCTTGTTTCAACCCTAATAGCCGCTGCGCTCGCCTGTTGGAGAAGCGTTTCTATATAAGATGTAAAAAAACGGAGCAAAAAAAGTTGTGGGGGGAAACTACCCCCTTACATCGGCTCCTTTAGGAACTTCTCGAGAGCCTCTTTGTGTCTATATTCCTGGCTTGTGATATCCTCGATTGACTTCTTCAGGTCTACGTCCCCTAATTCGTCTGCCAGTGCGATAATGGCTTTGTAGCGGTTGATCGCTGCGTTTTCAGCTGCGAGATCGGCCTCAAGCATAGCGCGCCACGTTGCGGGCGTGTTGATGGCGGCAGGCTTCGTCGAGGGCACCCCTCCAAGCGCAACGATCTTTTTCGAGACGTATTCCATGTGGCTCATCTCATCCTTTGCGAAGCTCTCCAGCTCTCCGGTGAGGGCGTCGCGCCAGGGACCCATAATCGAGTACGAGTTGTGCGAGTATTGCACTATCGCAGCGATTTCCATGCTCAACGCTGCGTTAAGTTCATCAATAACTTTCTTCTTGTCGACCATACGAATCACCATGCCGACTATGGCCCCTCTCTTTTAAACCTTTTTTTCGCGGAAAACGCATCATAATTCGCTATTTCACGAAGCTTCCGTTATTCGCAGCTAGTTGATCCTGTGTGGGCGTACCTCATTAGTTTGTCAGCGAATGCCGCGCGTGAGATGCACTTTTTTCGCGCGCTAGTCCTCGATCGTGATGCGCGTGCCTGCATTATTGAAGAAGAATTGGTCTCCAAACGCTTCGGAGAGTTTCACGGCGGCAGGCAAACCGGTACAGTGAGAGACGCCGATTCGCGCGACATCGAGAGCTTTTAGTCCTTTGATCGTCGCTTTAAGCTGTTCTTCCGACGCCTTCATTAAGTGCGTCCCGCCAATAACCATGTGAATGCGATCCTCATTCGCCACACTCTGTGCCTGGAGCAACGTGTTGACAATACCGCGATGTGCACAGCCCAATACGACCACAAGACCGAGATCGGTCGTGATGACGAGCGCAAGGTCGTCTGCCATCGGGTCAGGCCTGACGCCGCCTTCATCACGAACGTACAACTCTGGATCGACTCTTTCATAGGCCGTGTCCAGCGGGATTTCGCCTGTTGTAAGTATCCGATTGGTTATTCGCGCCGGCTCGCTCGTGCTTACAAACGCGGCGCCAAGGCTCTCTAACGCCTCTCGTACGTGCGGCATCCCCGCGTAGATGTTCTTATGAACGGGTCCTGAGTACTTTGGCACCCAAATGTCTGGGTGCGCCACAACGTTGACTGCACGCGCCTCTTCGCGAAGTGCAGGGTCTTTTTGTATCGCGCTGAGCACCGACCACAAACCGCCCGTGTGATCGCGGTGCCCGTGGCTGAGCACGATGGTGTGAAGCGCAGATATGTCCACACCCAAGACCGCTGCGTTGAAGGTCGCCACGGTGCTATGACCCGTGTCGAGCAATATCGCGTCTGCGTCAGTTTCGACAAGAATGCTTAAACCCCATTCGGCGCGTATGCCAACGCGCGCGGCGGTATTCTCACAAAGCGTCGTAAGAGTAATTGTCATGTCTTCGTCGGCGGCCCTCCACTACGGTTAACGCCTTGAGTTGACGAGAGTGTTATCGCTGCTCCACGGAAGGGCTGCTGCAAATAAAAACTCTTCCCCCCCGCATCAGGTAGCTTCTGCGTTGGTGTTGCGACCAGCCCTCAGCGCTGCCATCACGCCGCAAATGAGACGGTACGTTAAATTCGCGTGACGGTTCCAAACTGGTAACGCAACAAAGGACAGCTTTAAACGCGCACACGGCGAGAGAGATGGCACCGAAACGATGTGGCGAGAGCGCCCACGCCTAACCGTGCAGCAGAATACTGGCCCTACGTGCTATTCGCCACGGCGATCGTTGCCGCCGTTCTCAACATCGCGTTATTCGGTGGCGGAATCGTTGAGTAGTTTCTCCTTTGGTTCCTTGTCATTATAGTGAGAATCGGTTCGCTGTGGGCTTTCATGAGACACGCGTTTGTTGCTGACGACGTTGCACGAAGTATTGGATGACCCACTGGAAGCCCGTTTCAATTTGAGGTAACCCTGCACAACCCCGCCGTAGGGGTCTTAGGGGTGCTCTGCTTTTGGGTGCGCGGTGACTTCTGGAGCGCGACGGTAATCGCATTTGCGGTGTTTGGCATCGGGGCGGCGTACGGCCACATACGCGACATACGGCTCAGTCACAACTACGCACCTGGCAATGCAGGGCCGATTCTGTATATCAGCGATATCCTCTTGCCATTGCAGCTCATCGTTCTCCTGGTTGCGTACCGCGTCTAGTCAAAAATAAGCCACGGCTCGCGCTTTTCTGCAATGGAGTAAACGCTAGCATTTAATAGCCGAAAACGCAGCAAATGGAAAGTTTTATTGTAAGCAACTCCTAGTTCACCCTGTAACTAGCTTACCGGAGGTGAAACACATGGTGAGTCGAGCAGAGTACCTAAAGGTGACCGCTGCCCTCGTCACGACCGCTTTCGCGTTCGTAGCAGGCCTTGCGTGGAACCAAGCGATACAATCTATTTTCATCTATTATTTGGGAACTCCCAACAGCATTCCAGCAAACCTCTCATACGCAATTATCATAACCATTGTAGCAGTGATTGCAACGGTATGGATCGCTCGTGCCGCCTCGAGAGCGGCGGGCGAAGAGGCCGAAGCGGAAGTGAAGTAGGTGCGCACAAACACCACTTCTTTCTTTTTTTTGCGAGTCCGCAGCCGCACGCTTGTCTTTTCTTTTTTCACCGTCATAGAGCGCCTGAAGATTTCCGAAAGGATAAAAACAAGGGGTTTATACTGGTAGGCGTCAAGCCGCGCGCACGCCGCAGGAGACAATTCATGGCTCAGAAGAAGTACGACATCATGATCCACCTCTGGTGGGAAAAGCAGATACGTAAGATAACGATCGTATCGGAAGATACGCGCATAGAGATGTGGTTTCGCAATTTCGGACACATCACCTTAGAAGAGAGACGAACGCGTGACGTCTTCAGCGGAATTATTGAGGGACTCACAGGGGCCAAGGAAGACGACCTACCTCAGATTTTTGCAAACGTCATTAAAAGCGGCAAAACCAAGACACGCGAGCGCGTGCGAACGCGAGAAGAGCTGCTTGCGTTGGTAAAGCAAGCGGTTCACTGAGTACCCCGGCCAATGGTAAATATGCCTTCGACAGCGCTCAAAGCCGCTTCAGTAAGGCATCTGGCTTGCAAGCAAAAGGCGTTGTATCAGTTTTTCACGATGTGATACGCGGTGTGCTTCGCGCCCTGCACGCGCCGTAGCCGTTTTCGCGCTGCTTGTAACGCAGGGGCCCCGACCACGTCACAATGGAGCTGATCTAGTTGCTTTAGCACATCAGCCCAGCGACGCGCTTTAAATATTGTTAAAACGTTTGGGGTTCATGCACGTAGGTACGACCACGAGCCAGCAGGGGGGTTCACTAATTAAGACACGCGTTATGACGCTAACGTCTCGCCAGTTCAAGTTACTGCAACGATCGACCTTTTCAGAGTGGCAAGCACGCGACGAGGGGCGTGCCACGACTATAAAAGAGCTTCTTGCGAAATATTCCGCGTTCGTGATCCGAAGCGACGGATCTCTTTTCGGCGTCGCAACGGATTCGATGGGCAGGTCTGCGCGACACATGCTTGACGCGCGATTTGTTGACGAAAAGGGATTTAAGGCGCTGCAGTTTCAGTTTCCGAGCTTTGAAGAAGAGGCTTAGAGGCCCGTTGACACGTTTTGCTTAACCCGCTTTCTGCGGACATCTTCACGGAAAATGGGCGATCTCACACGTTCGCTCAAAAACCTCGCGCACGGCAGGGTAGCCAGTTTATCAGTGCCTGCTTACTCAGTTGCAGACTAAACTACCCAATCCAACACCCAGAGTCGGTCTCTTGCGTGTCCTCCACGCGTAACCCCAGTCGCTTAGCTCGGACGAGTATCGCGTTCGTCCATAGCCCGAAGCTCGGGTCGAGTATGACGCTATATCCGCCTTCATACCCTTGTAGTGATCCATCCTCGTACCAGGCGAGATAGTCAAACAAGTCTAACGTCGGGATGACTCGCTCGCTTACCCAGCTATCGTAGTCCTTTCCTGTCTCCTCTTTCCACTCAAGAAACGTCGTGCCGAACAGTTGCCAATCTGCCACGTTGGCGTGCGTGAGCTCCATGAAAGACTTTGCGCCGGTGATTCGAATGTACCGCATAGGTCTCACCTTATTTTTTGCGCGGGGATCGTGCCCGTGTGATTGAAAAACCGCAAAATATACCTTTCCTTCTGCCCGCTGACGTCATCGATATGCGAGAGGAGGCTAGAGGCAATTTCTTCTATGCTCGCGCCGCAAACGGCGCCTCGCGCCATGACCCGCACACCGGTGATATTCCCGAATATCCTTCCTATCAGCCTAACAAGAATGTAGGACCTGCTAGAGTGTGCGACTTCATTCCGTCTACGTGAGCGCACCTCTCAAGTCGCCCGCATAAGCCCTGTACAACAAGGCACCTTTCTTTATGAACATTGCGCCATGAGGAGTGATATTGCTCACACGAGCGCAATCCTATAAAAGGCGTGCTCGTCGGCAGAATTTCTTTGTTTATGGCGTACTCACGGAGCTTTTAGTCAAAGCCTGGTACAAAACCAACAATTGCACAAAAAAACCGCGTCCTCAATACGAAATAGCGCGAACAGACGCTTCCATCTGCGAGCCCAAGCGCAGGTCGCCGCTACGACATTCGCTTGGCGCACCGCTATTTATCAACCCTTTTTTTGCGACATTGCTTGCGCCATAAACTTTAAACAGAGGCCCGCTACTTAATTAGTGTGGCCCCGTACAGAAGCTTCGTTACACTCTTGGCAGCTGCGCGCAATGATGGGGCCGGCCTCGTAAACCCCGGCGTTGTCGGTGGCTTTGCAGGTGGAGCACTCGGCGTAGTCGTAAGTGTCCTTGCCAACATATGGTCTGGGATCACGATCGGCGTTATCGTCGGCGCATTAGTCGGCGCCTGGGCTGGCAGGCACCGTGGTGCAGTAGTAGAGGGCTTGATTGGCGGGCTGGTTGGTTCATTCGTCGGGGTTCTGCTCGGTGTCGTCATAGGCATTCCGCTGGGGGGTATATTGACTGCGGCTATCGGCTTGCTGCTTGGCGTCATCGTCGGTGGAGCACTAGGCGCGTTCATCGGCCAGCAAATCCTTGGAGGGGTTGGAGCGCTGGCGGGAGCCGTTATCGGAGCGGTTCTTGGACTCGCGGTTGGCCTAGTCTTCGGAGCTCTTCTCGCGCCGCTAGCAGGGATATTGATTGGAGGACTTGTCGGCGCCTTAATCGGCGCAATACTGTGAGCGCCCAAGCTCTTTTCGCGAATCTCACGGTCTAGACCATCTGTTTCATTTTTGCTTCACGCAGTGATGTTCCAACGGCGCCGTTGCTCTACGCGCGTTTCGGATTGGTACCACCTTGACAACACCGCCGAGCACTATTTAAATCACTAGTCTCAATAACTCATGCACTTGCCTATGAAGCGCGATCATAGCCGTCACCGTCGCTTCAACGCAAACTTTTACTAGGCAAGAGTGCGCTAAGTCTCTTGATTACTAACAACGTCTCTGAGTGTGTCCAGTGCCGCAAGATGAGTCAAACGAAATCAGACGCAATGCGCTAGTCAGACCGAAAATCGTCCTCGTCTGCTCGCTCGTTTTAATACTTCTAGTGTCGATGCTCTGTACGGGCGCAAGCAGTGGAGCGACGACGAGCGCAAGCAGTGGAGGTTCTGCGCAAACGAACAAGTATGTGATATTTAGAGAGGATGACGTCGCGCCTAACGCCGATTTCGCCGAGCTTCAGGCTGTCAACCAGCTAAACATCAACATGAACGTGCCGGTGACGCTGGGCATCATTCCGCATCCGTACCCTACGCCTTCTGGCAATCAGTTGATTAAAGTAAATAACACGTTTCTCGAGTACATGCGATCACTCACGTCAAACCATCTTTTTCAATTCGCGCAGCACGGCTATACGCACCTGGATACCGGGCCGTCACCGGTCGGCCCCAGTGAATTTTATGGGAGGCCGTATGCGGCGCAATACGACGCGATCAAGCAGGGGCGCGACGACATCACCCAGGCGTTCGGGGTCACGCCCACTTCGTTCCTCCCTCCGTTTGACAAGAGCGACAACAACACGGTAAAGGCGTGCAAAGCGCTGGGGTTCACGGAATACAGCACCGCCTTTCAAGATTTCAACCAGAATGGGGGAAACCTGGATGGCATGAGATTAGATACGATCTCGATTGAGGTTACTAACAATACCCTTCAGTCGCTCGAGAACGCAACCAACCAGTGGCTTAACGATCCGTATAGCATCAACACCTTCGTTGTGCTGTATCACCCTGCCGATTTCGAGGGACCCAATTATACAGTCAATGCCTCAAAGGTGAACATGCTCGCCGATTACATCAAGTATTTGGGGGGCACAGGACGCGTGCAGTTCACAACGCTCGATCGTTCGGTGACGACGACAGGTAATGGCGCCGCTGCTTCATCAAGCAGCAACGCTTCACCCAGCAGCGACGTCGCATCTGCCTACGCAGGAATCATTGGTGGCCTGAACGGTGGGCTTGTTGAGCCGGCGGTCTTCGCGGTTGTTGGAGCGATTGTCGTCGTGTCACTTGCCTCCATATTCGTGGTTCGACGAAGAAAGAATAAAGACCGACCTAATGGGTGAGCGGGGGTCCGCCCATATTCGCAAACGTCCTGCTTCTCATTTTTATCACCAATGCGCGTACGTGAGCACCCGGAACGCAATTCCGCCAGCGATGAGCGCCACAACGATGGTAAAGATCCCGATGCCCGCAGCCCACCGCGCGCTGAGCTCCCGTGCTATAACACCAAACGTCGCAATGCATGGAACATAGAGAGTGACGACGAGGCAGAATACGAATATTTGAACCGGTGTCATCACTGTGTTAAATATGAACGTTCCCGACGCGATGGCTAGCATTTCCACGGCCATCTCCTTTCTCAGCACCCCGTAGATGAGACAGATGGCCGTGAAGGAGGGGAGTCCCAAAATACCGACGGTGATCGGCGTCATCGGCCCCTCGATGAATTGACTCAGACCGGTTACATCCAGCCATCCGAACACGATACTCCCTATAATAAGCAGGGGCACGGCGATGTAAAGAAACTCCTTCATCCGCAGCCACGTCTTCTTCAGGATCGGGACGAGCGCCGGCCTCCTGATGAGCGGAATTTCGAGCACGAGCCCCGCCGTCCTTCCCGGCACAGTTGATCGCAGCAGCCTCCCAGAGGCGATGACGAGCACGAAGGAGATGAGGTAGATGGCAAGCGCGTACTGGATTCCCGCGTAGGTCGCCGCGACGCCGAGGATTATCGCAGTGCGCGCCGAGCACGGAATCATCGTGATGAGGGCGGTGGTGATGATCCGCTCTTTTCTCGTGGGAAGCGCCCGTGTCGCCATAATCGCGGGCACGCTGCAGCCGTAGCCAAAGAGGAGGGGAACGATCGATCTGCCGCGCAGGCCAAGGACGTGCGCCTGCCTGTCCAGCAATACCGCTACCCGTGGGAGGTAGCCCACGTCTTCGAGGATCGCTAGGAAAATGAAGAAGACCATTATGTACGGAACGGCAATGGAGAGCGCTGCCGCTAAGGCGAGCAGAGTGGAGTGGACGGCGGACGTGATGAACACGTTGGCAACGTGTGCATCAACGATCCCAAAGACAGGGGGGAAAACGATTCCCTCAAAGAACGCGGAGATGAGATCGCTTAAGTAGCCCCCTACGAAAAAGATGAGCGCCAGCATGCCGCCGATGAGTCCGACGAGCAGGGGGTACCCCGTCCGCGGGCGCGTCGCCATGTCGCCGAACTTCTCTGCGAGCGTCGGTTTGTGTACCTTCCTCACCAGCACCGCACTCGCGATGAGGTCGGCAGTCGAGTAGCGCCCCCGTGCGATGGTTATGGCGACGTCTTCGCCGTGAGCCCGCTCTACCTCATCTCTGAACTCTTTGACGCGCGCGAGCGTGTGCTCATCCACGCGCGACTCGAAGTCCTTATCGCCCTCAAGGAGGCGCGCCGCAAACCCCCGTTTTGGGATGCCCGTTTCGGGAAGCAGTGGGATGATCGCCGCTAAGGCGCGTTCGACGTGGTCGTCATAGCTCACCTGACGGGGCGCCCGTTTCGACGGCCGTTCGGCGTAGTGATAGGCGGTTTCGAGCGTCGCATGCACGCCTTCACCCTGGGTGGCGATGGTCGGCACCACTTGCGCTCCAAGCTCTTTTTCCAGGCCGGCGACGTCGATGTCGAGGTCGAGCGTCTTTAACAGATCGACCTGGTTGAGTGACACGACCACGGGCAGGCCGAGCTCAAGCATTTGCAGCGTAAGATAGAGGTTCCGCTCAAGCCGTGTGGCGTCGACGATATCAATGACGGCATCCAGGGAAGTGCCGAGCAGAAATTCCTTTGTCGCCGCCTCATCTTCGGTAACGGCCGTGATGGAATAGACCCCAGGAAGATCATAAATAAAGAGGTTATGCCCGTTAACTTGCGACAGCCCCTTTTGCACCATCACCGTTGTCTGCGGGATGTTGGAAACGATGACGTTCACTCCGGTCATCTGGCTAAACATCGCGCTTTTCCCTGCAGAGGGGTTACCCATCAGCGCGAACTGCTTCGATGTGGTGTCTGGCGTTTTTGAAAGCGAAGGCGTCTCCTGCACGGGGGGGCATAACGCACCCATAGTTGGTTCTGCCAGCGCCTTCTTCGGCGCGGTCTTCCACTTTTTCAAAAACGAGGGTAGCTCTGGCATATGTGTGATGAGCTAGCGGCTCCGCTCCATTGTTAACAAGTCTGCGCGTCGCGCATTACGTGGCGATGCGCGTTAGCCTGGGATAACGTGAGCGGGCGCCCTTTTCGCTCTCTCTCGTATTCCTTTTTCTTTCTCTTCTTCCGGGCTCACGAGAAGAGACTCGGCGACGTCCCTGCCAAGCGCGATTTGTGTGTCCTTCATCTCGATGACAATGGGACCGTTCGAGATCTTCCGCAGCACTTTCACGGGAAGTCCCGGGATGAGGCCGAGTGAGCACAGCCGGCTTATCGTTTCGGGCTCTGGAGACGTCAAGAAGCGTATCATGTACGTCCCCGTTCCCATCTCAGACAGCTTTGAGATTTCCGTTTCGTCTCCTTTCTCGCCATCAGGTATCGCGCTTCCGCCGGGACATGTTGCAGGGTTTCCCAGCTGTGTGGAGAGGTTATCGATCGCCTTATCTGAAATGACGTGCTCGATCTCGCACGCCTGCTCGTGGGACTCGCGTTTACCGATCCCACAGATATCCACCAGGAAGCGCTCAAGCAGCCGATGCTTCCGTTTCACTTTGGTGGCGATCTTGAGTCCCGCCTCGGTGAGCGTTGCGCCGTGGTAGGGCGTGTAGTTCACGAGTTCCTTTTCGCTCAGTTTCTTGAGCATCTCCGTTACACTAGCGTCCTTCACGCCGAGGCAGGCCGCCAAATCTCCCGTTGTAGCGGCTTGGGCACCCCCTTCCTGCCTCGTGTAAATGGCTTCAAGATATTCCTCTTCTGAGGCGCTTAGCTTATGTTCCTGCGACATGATTCTCTGTATAATGTTTAGGCTGCCCTAATATAAATAGTTTAGGCCAGGCTAATTAGTAGTCAGACGGACTAGAATATCGAGAGCTACAGAATGAGCTTGAATTTGCCAAAACGCAAACGAAAAAACCTTTGGGAGCAACTTATCATATGAAAAAAAAGTCAAAAGGGTACGGCGTCATAGATCTGCTGTAAGTCACTCTCCTTGAACTGCAGATACACCGACGTGACGCTTAAGCGCGTGTGCCCGAGCAACATCTGAACCCAGCGAATGTCGGTGTTATGCCGCACCAAGTTGATGGCAAAGGAGTGCCGAAGAGCGCGGAAGCGGGAATGAGCGCCTTATGACCCGGACCCGTAAACATCCGCACCACGTGGGGCACCATGAGTCCGACAAACCCGATAATGCCGCAGAAACCGACAGCTACTCTACTATGATCGAAACGTTACTAAGAGGATCTTTTTGAGGTTCTCCACGCTTACGCCTAGGTGCTGCGCTGATTCTTCCCCAGACAGCATCAGATTTAAGTCGCGCGCGTATGCGTAGAGGATGACCGTCGCGACGAGGATCACGGGGAACGTTATTTCCACGTACTGCCAGGTGCTCGCCCATAGCCCCCCCATAAGCCAAAAAACGACAAGAACGAATCCTGAGGCGAATTCGAATACAGGCTGCGGTGTGTCACGGGATGGGGGCACGAGCCGGTGATAGGCAGACGGGAGTACCGCGCCCTTCGTGAAATCGGTCGCCAATTCGTGCGAGCGTGCATCGGGAGGAGTTGATGGGCCCGCTCGTAGCTTGATTTTAACGTCAACCGCCTCAACCCCACGACGGGGGATACAACCGCCCGCCATACTGTTGTCGAAGCCGCCTCTAGATCCCATCGGTTAAGTGTGCCTTATCCTATATCAATTTATCTTGATGATTATCAGTTTTACTTGATAAACCAA
>PMIN01000116.1 GCA_003158275.1 Methanobacteriota archaeon | reverse complement strand
GCGCTTATCCCTATCTTTTCACCTTTCTTTCTCCCCGGCAGGAGAGAACAAAGCCACGATACTACGGCACTAAGACAGTATCAATAATGTGGATGACACCGTTGGTGCCTTCAATATCGGCCTCTTTTATCACCGCGTCATTGACCTTTATGCCGTGGCGCAACCAGTGGTGCTCCTCAATCTTGAGCGTTGCGCCTTGCATGCTGGTAACGCTTTTTTCTTTGCGCAAGTTCGAGGTCACAAGCTTCTCTGGAACGACGTGATAGGTCAAGATGTTCTTCGCTTTGTCAGCGTCTTCGAGCGTACTCATTATCGTGCTTCCTTGAAGCTTATCGAATGCTTCGTTCTCAGGAGCAAAAAGCGTAATCGCTTGGGCATTTTTGAGGGTATCGGCGAATCCCGCTGCCACAATCGTGCTGTGGACTCTCGATAGTTCATCGATGTGCGACACAATCTCAACGACATCTAAGTTGAATTTCATCTTAATCACCTGCTTTGCTGACCAGCCGCGCTGGATTTGCTTCTAAGATTTTCTAAGACTCGTACATTTAAGAAGTTATCTCAAATTCTTGAAGGAAGCGCCCAGCTCGCGAGTCTCTTTTTTTTCACCGCCGTCGTCACAGTCGCTCAACTGGTGCCTCCTCTTTCTTGGCCGGGTTCCGCTTGGTTCGTGCTTAGTCGAGGGGATCAAATCATGACGACTAAGTGTGCGGCGCGGCTATGCACCTACTATGCTAGCTGCTGAACATTACACATATTATGATGGTGCGATGCCAAACCGCCAACTGTTCGAGATTTATCGGAGCAACATCTTGGCGCACCACGCCAAAGCCGGATACGACTACCCGACAATACGCCTTCCCTTCACGGTCTCAGGGCGTATCGGGCTGCCGACGCGTATCTACCAGACGGTTCACGATGGGGCGCTTGCCTTTCTTGTTGTTGTCTCGTCGACTTCAAAAAGCAGTCCAGATCAACATGAAAACGCCTGTTCGAGCGCAGAATCCTCCGCCTTGACATAACGACATTCGGTTAAGGCAGTACGGACGAGAATCGCCTATATCAGACGAAGGCCGCTTCACTCTCGCAAAACGTGACTGGGCGCTCGACACTTCTCAAGTGCCCCCCTCCGTAAGAGCCTGGTCGCCATTCAAGAGCCCTCGAGCATAACAGTTCTAAGGCAGCCGCGGAGGTTGCGTCAGAGCGTTCAAGGTCTCATTGAATGCGTCCTCTTCTCGTTTCGACATTTTTAATCACGTCACGGCGATCCCTAAAATGATTATCACGATTCCAGCTAGCGCTCTGACGTATCTCTCGCCGTCGAACCAGACGTTGTGATACTGTCCGTGTTTGACCAATACGCTTGCGACGCCGTCTACGGCGACATAGATTCCGATCGCAATGAGTACGATGTTAAACCAGTGAAACACCCTTTTTTCCCCCTTTTTGCGAACCCTGAGTAAGGCTTTTTCATGCCATAACTCTATCGAGACTTGCGGCCATTTACCCTTTGAAGTTTGTTTGATGCTGGCCGCCAAGCCTCTGAAGTTTATCACACTTTCGCCCTACTTTCAGCTAACAATTACCCGGGAAGACCCACCATTTGGCCCATGAACAACGATCGGGCTGAGGTCGATGAACTTATCCTTGAAATCTTGGACTACAAAAACGATTATGCCGATATGCTGCCGAAAAACTTTTGAGGAAATGCTCGACCAGTTGGGAAGCGTATCAATACCTGCAAGACCGCGCGCACGATGCCTAGCTACCCGACACAGCACGTCAGCAGTTGCGACGAATTATCAAAAGGATTCAGGTGCACATACATCAGTGTCGAGAATACGGCTATGCGTATGAGGGGTCGTGAGCGCAACTTTCTAAGAGCGCGGCCATTCACCTGGTGAAGATTGTTACTCAGCCCTTGATAAAGGAAAGCAAGTCGGCGTTCAACTGATCTTGGCAGATGGTGGGCAGACCGTGCGGTGCGCCCGGATAAACCTTCAATGTTGCCAGCGGCGCGATTTCGACAGTACGCAGCGCTGCGGCTTGAATTGGCACTATTTGGTCATCATCGCCGTGCACGACCAACGTAGGTATAGTCATCTTCTTCAGATCCTCGGTAAAGTCGGTCTCGGAAAATTGCTTGATGCAATCGTACACTCCGGTCATCCCCGCCAGCATTCCTTGTAGCCAGAAGGATTCGCGAACGCCCTCAGATACGTTGGCACCTTGCCGATTATAGCCATAAAAGGGCAATGTAAAGTCCTTGAAAAACTGCGCGCGGTTATCAAACACTTGTTTCCGAATGTCGTCAAACACGGCAAGCGGCGTGCCCTTGGGATTGGCTGCTGTTTTGAGCATCAGCGGCGGGACCGCGCTGACAAGCACTGCCTTGGCGACGCGGGCTGTGCCGTGCCGTGCGATATAGCGAGCGACTTCGCCGCCGCCTGTGGAGTGACCAACCATCACCATCTCACGCAGGTTTAGCGTTTCGATAAGATCGGCAAGATCGTCCGCGTATTGGTCCATCGTGTTGCCGTCCCACGTCTGTTCCGAACGTCCGTGACTTCGGCGGTCATGCGCAATCGCACGATAGCCGTTTTGCGCCAGAAACAGCATCTGGACGTCCCACGCGTCGGCACTGAGTGGCCAGCCGTGACTAAACACGACGGGCTGACCATTGCCCCAATCCTTGTAATAGATCTGCGTGCCGTCTTTGGTTTTGATTGTGCTCATCTTTCTCTCCTTGAGTTTAGGAACAGTGAATTTTTTTCTTTACACGATCTCTCGTTCGTTAATTCGACGTCTTTCTCAGATTCAAAACGTTGAGGACGTGTTCTCTGACTTTGTTGTTTGGTACCAAGCCCAATTTTATTTGTACCTTTTCCGTTGAAAGCGCAAGATAGCCCGCTAAGAGCATCGGGACGACCGGATCTTTGAGATATACTTTTCTCGCCCAAGTTGAAGACCTACGATACCGTCAAGCGTGACCACATTTCTTCTGCGCGAGACGACTTGTTAGTTTCCCACCGCACGGGTAGACCTCTTTACGCCGTCATTCATGAGATGCACATATGATGAATTGTCAGCGGTGCAAGAATTACGCCCATTGCAAACTGCGTGGCGATAGAGAGGCCGTTCCATATTGTGAGGAGTACCGGCGTCCGCGCTATATTAGAGACTCACCCGATGGTCGTTTACCCTTTGAAGCAAGTTTGGCACTCGCCACTAGGAATAACGGCCAGTTTGAAGCCTATATCATCATCAAAACAAAGCGACTATGCATTATGTGATGTGGTTCATGTAAAAAACACCGACCAGGAGGGGAAAAATGATAGAAAATGGGCTAATCTTAACGGGCAGCGACGCGGAGCTATTGAGCCGCGCGCTTTCAGAGGTCAAGACGAAAGTCTACGAGGAGTCCGCGACAAGTTTAGATGATACCCAGGCACTAGATGCCATTGTTTCGTGTTTCAGAACTATGGAGAAGGAAGGACACGAAAAAGAAACCCGTCACACATATCTTAGCCCCTTGCGTAAGCGGCTTGTCCTGGGGACGCTTCTCGATAGGGCCAGCGGTGCAGAAAGAGAGTGACGCGGGGGGAAAATGGTGAGCGAAGAACGTGATAGTGAAGAGGTGACGTGGGATGTCGATGGGATCGCGGTCTATGGGACTTTGACGCACCCCGCCAATACCGGCCCGCATCCAGCCGTCGTTTTTGTCGCCGGCAGCGGACCGACTGACCGAGACTGGTGCTCACCACTCCTGCCTGGTACGAACTGCAGTGGTCGGCTCCTTGCTAACGCTCTTACTAAACAGGGCTTCATTACGTTGCGATATGACAAACGAGCCGCGGGGCCACGTGTGCGTGAAAACCTCCCGCAGCTTATCGGAAAGATAAGCATGCAAGGACACCTCGACGAGCTGACCGGCGCTGTCACTACGCTCATGTCGCTAACCGACGTCGATGTCTCGCGATTGTTTGTGTTGACGAACAGCGAGGGAGCCATCCACGCCTTGAACTATCAAACCAGGACACCTCATCGCCGATTCGACGGTCTCGTCCTGACCGGCGCTCCGGGCCGTCCGATCGGTCTCGTTGCACGGGATCAACTGCTCGCGCAAGTCGGGCCTCTCGCCAACGGAGATGAAATAATGAAACGCTACGATGCTTGCATCGCCGCGTTCGTCGCTGGCAAACCGATAGCACCTGATGCATCCTTGCCTGAAGTTATGAAAAGCCTTTTAGCCAGCTTAACTGTCCTGGTAAACCTACCATTCGCTCGCGAGCTGTGGCTCAAGAATCCGGCGCACCTCGTGTCGCAGGTATCGGAGCCTATGCTGGTTGTTATCGGCAAGAAGGACATTCAAATCGACTGGCGTGCTGACGGTGGTCCGCTGCAAACCGCCACCGCTACCGATGGCAACGCTACCTTCGTGTTCCCGGACAACACCGATCACGTGCTCAAGCGCGAACCTCGACCACAAGACGAGCTTTTGGCCGCTGAAGTGTCAGCGCGTTATAATGCCGAAGGCCGTGTTCTAGATTCCGATGCCCTTTCTGTCATCACAAATTGGTTGGTTGAACGGTCAGACGAGGCACGGTGAACTCAACCGACCAGCGTGCTAGTGGTGAGATCGAACCTTCGCCCGGGGCTACGCCCCATCTCTTATCGCATGACGCATTAAAAAACAGCGGTGATATCAAAACTACCGTAGATGCTGCTTTGCACATTAGCACACTGAGATAAACACCGTCTAAACGGTTGCATACTATCCTTCTTTGTTTATCATCCTGGCTCATAACGCCGTGATAGTGGGCAAAATCGTAGTAGTTTAACCTCATCCGGACACTAAGCACACGCTAAAAATAGTGCGGCGCGTGATGGTCTTGGACACTTCTCAAAATAGTGGAAGAGTTCACAAAAACGGCCTCACGTATATGCTAGTATATACCTCTATTTTATGTGTTCGGCCTCGTTGCGTGTTCTTTTCGCCAGTTCTTGGCTCCTAACTCGTTATTTTGATTAGGTCATAGCGAATTTATAGTTTGGTGCAACATATTTAGCAATTCATTATTGTCGCTGCTATTCAGGTTTGTATCAGATTGAATTTAGGGGAAGAACGCATGGAAATAAAATACGTGCCGACAACGTGTCCCTATTGCGGGGTCGGCTGCGGACTTAACCTGGTGGTTAAGGACGGCGAGCTCGTCGGAGTTGAGCCGTGGAAGAGAAGTCCCATAAATGAGGGAAAACTCTGTCCTA
>PMIN01000124.1 GCA_003158275.1 Methanobacteriota archaeon | reverse complement strand
AGGGGTTTTGTGTAAGCTACGCGCCGTACGCGAGGGCATTTTCGCAGAAGTGCCCAGGCTTCGCGGCGACAAAGAGAACCTATTCAAGCATTTCAGTCGAACCATACCCAACGATCAGCTGACGACCAATCGCATTGAACGAGCAGGCGTACGGCTTGCAAATAGGATTTTTCTGCTCAATTATGGGCCACAGCTTTAGAGCGAATCAGAAGACGTATCGGCATCACAGGAGACGCAGATGAGACTGAGCTGGCGCGCGCGCCTGGGGCACTTCTGGTGGCAGCCTCAGAGGTGCTCTACCTCGTTCACTATCTCCTCTTCCGCGACGTGTATCAAGTGGCGGTCTATGGGCTTAGCGACCTTGCGTTTCTACACATCGAAGTGTTGCTCGTTGTGGTAATCATTGAGGAGGTAATCAGCAATCAAGAGAAGCAGAGCAAGCTCAACAAATTGAACTGGTAATCGCGGCATACTTCAGTGAGGTGGGAACCGCGCTCTTGAAGGCTTTCTCCACCGTGGACCTGCACGTCGACCGCATTCGCAGCGAACTGATCGTCAAGGGCACCTGGACGGGCCGCGATTTTCTCGAGGCGAGCGCGCGCCTGAAGCATTACGATCAGTCCATCGCGTTCGATAGGCACAATCCAGCGGTGATTCGGTTCTTGGAGAATCTTCGCGATTTCCTTGTATCAAAACGAGAATTTCTGTTCGGTCTTTTGGAAAATCCGAATCTGCTCGAGTACGAATCTTTTTTCTGAACAGCTGTGGGCAGTTTTTCACTCAGCAGAATGGCTCGCGTAAAGAGCCGACCTACCATACCTACCTGATGCCGACTACAGACACTGGCCACCGATTCAAAAAGAGCATACAGCGCGCTTATCGTCGAGTGGTTCAAGTACATGGGGCACTTGCGGAATCGTGACCTTATCTTTTCTTCTTGGCGCTGCGAACAAACCCGTTGACACAACGGCCTCGGCGGGCGTCACCGACTAGGTTGATGCGGTGCAGCAGCGCATAGCTCTGGCCCGGGAGCGATACACGCAGCGTCTGACAAGTGCTTATCCACTACTCGCTACTCCACATCGATCGTGTCGAGCTCCGCTGCAAGCGTGGGCAAAAAGGTTCCCACGTCCGTAACGATCCCGATAGCCTGCGCCGTCCCGCGGTCGATGAGCTTCGTCACTGTCGCCGGATTAATGTCGACGCAAATTGTCTTGACGTACGAGGGCAGCATGTTCCCGACGGCGATGGAGTGCAGCATGGTGGCCATCATCAGCACGAGGTCAGCATTTTTGAGAAGCTCTCGCATGGCATCCTGAGCCGCCATCGTGTCCGTAATGACTTCGGGCAACGGGCCATCATCGCGGATGGACCCAGCAAGCACGAACGGCACGCTATTGACCACGCATTCGTACATGACGCCACTTTTGATGAGCCCCTGGCGCACCGCCGCTGCAATCGACCCGGAGCGGATCACCTCACTTATGGCATAGAGGTGGTGCTTGTGCCCTTCACTGACTAGTTCGGCTGTCTTGATGTCGAGGCCGAGCGATGTTCCGTACAGATCACGCTCGATGTCGTGGACCGCGAGCGCATTGCCCGCGAGAAGTGCATCGACGTACCCACGGCGTATGATGTTCGACAGCGCCACGGCAGCGCCGGTGTGTGATACTGCGGGGCCGGCAACGACGGCGATCTTCTTGCCTTGCACCTTAGCTTGTACCATTTCCACGGCGATTTGGCGGATGAGCGTCGCTGAAGGGCGCTCAGAGGACACGGCCCCTCCCATAAACTCAAAAAGGGAGCGAGTCCGCGGTCGCTCAGGGGGAACAACGCGGACACCGCGCTGGCCGAGCACGATCTGGTCCCCTTTCACTACTTGGTGGAGCGGCGTGCACCGCGCCCGGTCGTCGCGAACGACGATCGTGCAGTCCATCTCAATATCCTCTACGGGAATCCAAGCGCCGCGGTGGTGAATAGAAGTGGGGTGATTCGTCGTCGAATAGAACCCTTTTGGGACGGCTTTGTCTTTGTCGGCGGTTCCTAAACGGACGTCTTCGATCTCGGGAACATGGGCACCGAGGCGGTGAAGATCGCTCAGGATCGCGTCAAGATGTGCCTCGTCGCACCCCTTGACTGCGAGCCTGACGTAGCTCGGGTCGCTCTTGTGCTCACCGATCTTGAAGGTGATGATTTCGAACTCACCGTCAAGATCCATGATTTTGTCGAGCACCCGCGTCAGCGTGAGTGAGTCAATAATGTGTCCCTGCAACTCCACTTCGCGAATCGTTCTCATGTGTGTTTCCCAGCGTGCCCGCCGATGCGGCGGCCGCTTCGCTTACCTCCTCACTATCATCGTTCCGATGCCTTCGTCCGTGAACAGCTCGAGCAGGAGTGCGTGATGGACGTTGCCGTTGATGATGTGCGCGTTTTGCACCCCCGCTTCGAGGGCCTTGATGCACGCGTGCACTTTGGGGATCATTCCGCCGCTGATGCTCCCGGTCTCAATCGCGTGCTGCGCTTCTGCGAACGTCATGCGCGAGATGGCCGTTTCGGGATCGCGCTGATCGCCTTGAATGCCGCTGACGTCAGTCAGCGCGATGAGCTTTCGGGCCATGAGCGCTGCTGCAATATCTCCAGCGACGGTGTCCGCGTTGAGATTGAGACTGTGGCACGCGCTGTCGACCGCAATGGGGGCGACCACGGGGATGTATCCTTTCCCGGCCATGATCATTAGAATCTCTGGGTTGATGACTTCTGTTTCGCCGACCCACCCGAGGTCGACCTCCTGCTCGACACCTTCATAGACCACCCGCTGAGGGCCCCTTTTCCGCGCGGCGATCATGCGTCCGTCTTTCCCAGACAAGCCGACGCCTTTGCCGCCGTGCTTGCCGATGAGCGCGACGAGGCGCGTGTTGATGTTCCCCATAAGAACCATGCGGACGATCTCTAGAGTCTCTTCGTCGGTGACGCGTAAGCCCGCGGCGAATTCGGGTTTTTTACCCATCCGCTCCATCTTCTCGCTGATCTCGGGTCCACCGCCGTGGACGAGCACCGGCTGCATGCCGACATACCGCAAAAGCACGATATCTTCGATGATGCCCTCCATGAGACGCTTGTCGATCATCGCGTGGCCGCCAATCTTGATGACGACGAACGATCCGTAAAACTCACGAATGTAGGGCAACGCTTCGATGAGAATTTGCTCCCGCTTCATTTACCTCTAGTTCCGACTGAGAATAGAAATATCTTCCTGCGCGCGCATCCTCAGGCGTTCCATCGGTCGTCTCGAACGCTAGGGGAAAGTCTGGCCCCTAAGGCTATATGCCTCGAAGACTGTGTGACACGTGGCGAACGTTAGATTTTCGCACGCGAGTGGTGGATCATATGGGGTTCAAGGCGGCGTGTATTCAGATGGGTGCGCTCGGCACGCGATCGGAAAACGTTGATCGCGCGGTCGCCTTAATCGACGAAACGGATGCCGACCTCATCGTTCTCCCAGAGCTGTTCACCCACTGCAGAGATTTCAAAGCCGGAGAGCATATTCCGGGGCCGACAACCGAAGTCTTTACGCGGCTTGCTCGCGAAAAGGGAAGCTACATCCTGATGGGGAGCATGCTTGAGGTGGACGAGCCTGGGCGGATGTTCAACACAAGCGTGCTCATCGATAGACGCGGCACGATCTGCGCACGGTATCGCAAGGTTCATCTGTTCTCCTATCGTTCGAAGGAGAAACGGTCATTGATCGCAGGAACGGACATTGTCGTTGCGCCGATCGAGCTTGGTGTCATCGGGTTTTCGATCTGTTATGACCTTCGCTTTCCTGAGCTCTATCGGGCTCTGGTCAAGAAGGGGGCTGAAATTATCGTCTGTCCTGCGGCATGGCCTTCGCAACGCCTTGACCATTGGATAGCGCTAAACAAGGCCCGAGCTATCGAAAACCAGTGTTACTTCATCGGCTGCAATCAAGTAGGCACCCCGGTGCCAACGACGACTTTTGTCGGCGGCAGCATGATTACCGACCCGTGGGGGGAGACGCTTGTCGCCGCGGGTAACTCTGAAGTAATCATCACCGCGGTAATCGACGTTGCCGTGGTCAACCAGATCAGAAAAGAGTATACTTTTCTCAACGACGTAGTCCCGTTCTGACGGCGGCGGCGTTGGCGCACCGCGCGCAGGGCAGACGTCCGTTCCATCTGCAGGTCGGCCGGACCATTTTATGACGGTTCCGCTGCGCCAGCAAAGCTTAAGAATCCGTGTGCTATAGTAAAAGTCTGGCTCCGGTAGTGTAGTCCGGCCAATCATGAGGGACTCTCACTCCCTCGACTTGGGTTCAAATCCCAACCGGAGCATCTTTTTTGACTCAGCGGCGGTCGCCAGTTCCTATCTGTCAAGCGCTATGCGCGTAACGCGCTCCGCTTCGTTATGCTGGGAAAAAAGGGCTGCGGCAGGACGGCGTTATCAGGACGTTGCTTCGTCGGTCCACTCACTCACGGAGCAACATTTCGCGTGCGATCTGCATTCCATTGATCGCGGCTGGAAAGCCTGCATAGACTGCCATCATTAGGATAGTTTCGATAAGCTCCTCCCGCGTGCACCCGACATTGAGAGCTGCTTGAATGTGGTCGCGAAGTTGATCCTCTCGATTGCCGAGGGCGGTGAGAGCGGCGACGATGCATAGTTCACGCTGCTTCGTATGCAGTCCCGGACGGGTGTAGATATCCCCGTACGCAAACTCAATAACGTAGCGTGCAAGGTCGGGCGCAACATCGTCCATACTCCGAATGAGGTTTGTGATGCCCTCCTCGTTGGCCTTACGCAGCGCTTCGATTCCGCGCTTATATCGTTGGTTTTCCATGTTATCTTCACACCTATGCGCCACGTTGATATAAGCGCTGTTACCGGTCACGGCATCTAAATGCAATCTGTGTGGCCGGGCGGCGCCGTCACTATCTTTTATAAACGCGTAGAAGTGTTGTAACCGATCAAAGTGACCGGGTGCTTATCGCTGCCTTTCATCACTAACTACGCTTGCTTGAACTGTCTCTCGTCAGCGCCACCTCATCGGTGCTCCTTATCCCCACAGAGCCGACAATCGCGCTGCAGAAGAGAGAGAACTTGAGTCCGCTAGTCCTCCTGTTCGTGCTGGTTCCTGCGTCGGTTCTTGGCGTATCGGTGGGCTGCTTTTGGGGAAATACGGGACACGGGGGATTATCCCATTCTATAACCCCGAACGCGAAAAGAGAC
>PMIN01000240.1 GCA_003158275.1 Methanobacteriota archaeon | reverse complement strand
TGTTCTCAAAAACGGTGTTCATAACATTCCTCCTCTTAGCTCCATAGATACCGCGCAATTAAGCTTTTCCACTTTGGACTCGTCAACTGCCGGCACTGCGCGGCCACCGGCCAGCTACCGGGCTCACGCAGCAGCAGCTCGTGAGTCCTTTCACCTCACCCCGCTCTACTGGGTTCTAATTATCAGCACTGGAACCTTAGCCGCGCGAACCACCTTGTCGGCTACGCTGCCGATCAACAGACGATTCAGACCTTTTCGCCCGTGCGATCCGATGACGATGAGATCGATATTGTGGCTTCCGGCGTACGTGTCCAGTTCTTCGGCCGGGTGTCCGTCGAGCACTGTACTCACGATCTGGTCTTCACATACCCCGCGCGAAGCCAGTTCTTTTTCGGCGTTCGCGACGATGTTCTTTCCCGCGTCGAGAAGCACGTCGTACATGTTTTCCCACGATCCATCGATAGGGTATGCGGTAAACCCCGCGACGTCGAGCACATACACGATGTGGACAGCTTGCTATAATGTGCTTCGCACTCCAGACCGCAAGCGCTGCCACGAACGACGACTTTACGTGCTAGGGAAGCTCACGTGACAACCTCAAGGGTTACGCCTACTAGGGGGTGACGATGGCGCGAAAGCCAGGGTTTGGCGTTGGATCTAATGCGTCACTTCCTGTCATTGAGCTTGACACCTTCAGCTTCTGCCAAAACAGCTGTTTCGCTCCGCGGAGCCGCAGCGCCATGCAAAATTTTTCCAGTCAACGCGTTTATTCTCACACGTCTTTTTGAAGACTCGTCTGCGTACAGGACTTCAAGAACCGGCGAGTATATGATATTTGCATCGGTCACCTCGCAGCCGGGATACAGTCCCCGTATCAGCCCTTTGAGTTTTGGCTTTGATAGCTTGGGCTTTATGACGTTTTCATTTTCTGCGCGACCCTCGCTAAGCTTTAAACCATCAACGCTCTCTGACACGAGGGATTTTGGGTAGCTTATGTCATACAGGGAGAAATAGAGCTCGTCCTTTATGCCGATCAGACGCCGTTCTTCGAGCTTTTTCAAGCTCGATTTGACGCCCGTATCGGGCAGAGCTTCGCGCAATTTCGCATAGGTGGTGCCGCTNNTCCCCGGTAATGGCATCAATCAAGACGGTGTAGTCGTTGAACCTCGTGCCTATGAGTCGCTTCTTCATCTCTCGAACGCAAACGGAGAACATAGGCTCCATTAGCAGGTTGAAGTCACTGACACGCTCATTCGTGCCGAAGAACTTGAGGTGCTTGCGCTTCTTGTTGCTAATTAAGGCCTTCAGGACCCTGGTTTCGTCGAATGATACATAAGATACCTTCTTACTTCCTGTCGTTGTATCAAGCGCCAGTCGCGCTCGCATATGCTCGGCCTTGTCCAAATCCTGTGCCGTGCGAACGCTAGAGTGTGACGTGACATCTGATGCGGACTCGGTCCCGCGTTGAATGGTGGGGGTCGCCCCCCCGTGGGGTGTTTTCCTTTGTCTCACTTTGATGAACGAAGGATCAGCGATAGCCCCTTGCACGTAAAACTGTCCCGGTTCAAGTGCAGTCAGCTGGCGCGCGTCGTCGAGCGAGGAGAAAAATATACGCACGGAATCGATATCGTTTTTTAACGTCAGCTTTCCAATGAACACATTGTTGCACTGGCTTAAAACGTTCTTGTTGACCAAAGCAGGCCTCTGCGTAGCAAGAAGAATACCAAGGCCCCGTTTCCTGCCTCTTCTGCTCATTACCTGCAAGATCTCAAGTGCGCGCCCTCTCTGCGGAATGTAAATGTCGGCCTCTTCGACGATGACTAAGAAAGGAACCTGCCGGTCGCGCCCCTCTCGGAACTTGTCGGTCGCGACCTTATAAACGATTCCCAAGAACTTATCTATGGCCTTTGGATCAGTCTCGGAAACGTCAAGGACTATCTTTTGTGACTCTTCGATGATATTTCGGACCCGCTCTTCGTCGGTTGCAATGTCTTCAATGTCATCAATTACCTCTATGTTCTTGTGACCGGAGAGCCCTGTGTATTCTCCTTCGGTATCGATCACGACGAATCCGAGATCATTTGCGGCGAGTTCTTCGCAGATCACACTCACGAGATAGCTTTTGCCGCTTCCGCTTTGGCCGATAACGGCGCTTCGTTCAGTTACAAGGTATCCCGGGTCAATGCTGAACGCCTCTCCGATGTGGAGCTCCATTGATTCAACATGGCTTATTTGTCCGATATAAGCTTAGTGTAATGCGACAAAATCACTCTAAGACCTTTTTGACGCCAAACTGGACTGCTCACTGTGCGCGAGCAGAATTGAGTTGCGGGAAGCCGGTCCTGCGATCATTTGCGGGAGGCTATCAGGGTCACAGTATCGTTATCCAAGAGTACGTGAGTTAGCCCGACGTGCTGCCCCGCGTGTCTCGCACTCGCACCCCACACTTGAGCGTATCTGAATCGTCCGGAGATACGTGCGTGCATGAGGTCGCAGACCTCTTCGATCGTGGAGTTACGGCGCAAAATGAGTGGGTTTTCCCTATCTGCCACCTTGCCCGGGGGTTTTAGGTATACCCGAATGAATCTGAGTTTTTCAAAGATCAGCTCTTTTAGAAGTTCGATGTTGGTGCCTTGCTCCGCAGAAAGGTGAACGTCCCCGAAACTTGCTGGCCCAGCAGACTGATCTATCTTGTTTACCACCGTTAGTGCGGGCACGAAAAGTTTGCTCGGTAACAGGGCATCGACGAATCGATCGACATCAACGTCTTCGTTAAGAATGACGTCGGCGTTGTGGATCTTGAAGTCATGTAAAATCGCTTTTATCGTAGCTTCGTCGATTTCAGCAGCATTGGGAGTCCCGCTAATCGTAACCCCCCCGCGAGGTTTCTTGATTATCGCTACGTTTGGAGGGCGTTGGTTTATCCTGATTCCTGCGTCATACAATTCTTTTTTGACTACTTCAACTTGATATTCGCTGAAAACGTCGACCACGATCAATATTAGGTCCGCGCTTCTCACAACTGAAATTATCTCTTTTCCTCTGCCTTTTCCGACTGCTGCGCCGCCTATCAGTCCCGGGATGTCCAAGACTTGTATATGCGCTCCTTTGTGCACCATAGAGCCAGGGATGACGTTCAGCGTCGTGAAATCGTAAGCTCCAACTGGTGATTTTGCATTAGTGAGCGCGTTTAGCAGGGTTGACTTTCCCGCTGACGGATATCCGACTAACACACAGGTTGCGTCACCGGATTTTCGTGGAGCAAATCCGGTTCCCTTGTGCGAACCCTTGGACTCTCGCTTCTCCTTCAGCCGCGCAAGTTTCGCTTTTAGACGACCGATGTGGAGTTGTGTCGCTTTGTTGTAGGGTGTATCGCGTATCTCCGTTTCTATTTCGCTGATTTGCTCTTCTATGCTAGTCACGCGATTTCCTGATCATCTCACAGTCATCAACGTCTTCAGCGAATGCAGAGGGAAGAACGCACATATTCAAAAAAAAGTTAGGCTTTGCTGCGCGAGTGAACCATCGTGTTCACCAAAACGAACTTCGTTCTCTCTCCTCGGATAGCGACCAGATAGACGTGCGGCTCATTTGATGCCATGCATTCCATCCATTTCTTATGCAGCGTCCCATCTGCGGAAATGGGGGGTGATCCGTTTCTCGCGCGAAGCTCGTTGATGCAATATACAAAATCTGACTCAGATAAGCGCGCGACCTTAGATTTCATGCCGATGTTGCGAGGCCACCATACTTGCAGCTCTTTTCTTATGTCGTTTATGAAGCTGACATTCGGCATCTTGCTATCAAAACTCTCAATGACTTCCACTTCACAATCTCCATCAGCTAAGCTATAATAGCATTTCGCCACGTTTTTGGCCAGCTCTCGGTCGCGTTTTCCCAAAAATAAGTCCCACATCAATATTTGCGATTAAAGTATTTCAACGTTGTGTAATAAGTCGCAGCCGACGCGAGTTTTTCGTATTTAACAACTGTGAGTCGCGTTTTTCTAGAAAAAAGTGTCTGCTAATCGAGGATTAAAATCGAACGCAGTTTGGTTCGTACCTTAGGAGGGGCCACGCTTTCACGTTGGCGATCGTCACAATAGAGGCCGGTTTGCTCCCAAGCAAAGAGTGCGTGGCTCCTAGCGAGAACACGCCAAAAATAGAGACTGCTGCCGCTTCGTGCGTCAGTCGACGAAAGACGTTAAAACCTCGTGCGTATCACATGAGCAGTTCTAGCCACTCATCGAGCAGTGAACAGTACTCTGGATTACATACTTCGTGGCATCCTATACACGGAGCTATCTTGCCTTGCGCTAAGAGTAGGTCGTGCTTGCTCTTTTTGCTTTGTGTTACGTTCACTGTATAGCACCTTCTTAGGGTCGAGCAACCTAGCTGCGATGACAGGGGAGGATAGACAATATGCCACTGGAGTATCGGTTGTTCTCGCGAAGCTGGTTCAGTTAATCCGGACTAGTCGTTTACAGGGTTTAGAAGAATGATGTTGTTGCCGCGAAGTACGACCGATCCTAGAACGCGGGACTTTTGTCCGTCAACAACTTCAGTGGTGTTTGTAAGATGCAAGTTTAAATAGTCATCTGCACTCATCAACAGTCCTTCGAGCACGCATTTTTCGCCCTTCATCTCGACTTGGATCTTCGAACCAACCAGATTTTGAACCTTCTTTGACGGGAACAATTTAAATCCTCATATGAAAGTGGCTTTTCGAATACTTTAATATTTTGTTCGTCTTAGTTCGCCGAGAATTGCTCCACAATGCTTCAGTCGCTGATAATTCAAGTCTACATTGTAGCCATACCAAGTCCTACATCTCACGTATTAGCTCGGGAAAAAGGAGTCTTGCTACCCGTAAAGCACGAAGACGACGACTGCGGCACAGGAGAACAAAATGATTGATGTATTGACTACAGGGCTGTCGTACTTGCATAGGTGCGCCGAAAAACGGTGACGGCTGAGCGGCCAGAGCAGCGGACAACCCGACACGGTCAGCGAATCGAGAAGGATATGGCTTGTAATGGCCGCTGTGACAGCGGGTACAACGATTAGATCGAGTGGCGGATATGGCGAGAACAGGACGTAGGAAAGGCCTGTGCACGCTGCCACGGTGAAGATCGAGTGCGAAAATCCACTTCTGTGACCGATGAGTCGTAGCGGCAGGCGCGCGTCGAAGTCAGGAAGTGACGCTAGCAGCAGCGAAACTGTGGCAGAAAGCAGCAAGAACAATTTGTTTGTCGCGGTTGGGGAGAGCGCGATCTCGCTAACGACGATGCAGAAAACGAAAGCGAAAATCGAGTGTGTTAAGGCTTTCACGACACCACGGTGTTAGCAGCGCTTTCGTTAAGTAAATATATGGTCGTGCGTGACTGTACGTAGTAGCGTGTGCCGCTCGGATGAGCAGTTTTGCGCTCGTATAGAAGGTCTATAGCCCGGTAGTGTAGCGGTCAATCATGTGAGACTCTGGATCTCACGACCACGGTTCGAATCCGTGCCGGGCTATCTGTTTTTAAGCGAGCGGCTCGAGTCGCAGCTTGCCGTGCGTACGCTCCCACTCCTCGAGAGGGATGCTGTACTTCTTTTCGATGGCATCTCGGTAGCAGGGGCCACTATTGTACGCGCAAAATGGGATGATTAGTCCGCCAGGGACTGCGTAGTGGATGGCGCAACGCTTGACCCGTTCCACGTCGTAGTTGTAGGCGTCCATGAAATGCATGCCGCCGATAAAAAGCGTATGCTTATGAAAGTCTCCGAGCGCAGTGTAGTCGTGATGCAGCAAGACCGTCTTAATCATTTCCTTAAACTGAATGGACTTCGGCTGATTCTCCTCGTTGACGAGCGAATTTAGTGCTAGCAGTCCTCGCATAAGCGCTGCCGGCTTGCGCAGCACACCGCCATTACTCAGGTTGTTTGCAAGCTTCTGGGTAAGCTCAAAGAATTTGTCAACGTCCACGAATCTATTTATCGGGATGAGCCTCCCGTCTTCGACGAACACGTAGGTGGCGATGCCACAGTGCGGATGGCAGCTAAACTCGATCTGCGGAGCTCCTGTGTAAGCCTCAATGAGTTTTGAGATCGAAACGACACACGGCACGGGATAAAAGTCGTCAGCCTTTACTTGTCCGCCCGTCTGCTGTTCTATGTTAAATGCGAGGTCAGGTAGAGTAAACCTCTGTGCGTTTCTTACGGCCGGTGCTAAATCGTTCGCAGCGCCGGTGAAAGCCATTGGTTGGAAGTTGACCCCTCTGATTACGTCCACGTTTTGAGCTGCAAAAAGGATTATTTCGCCGACTTCGTGTTCATTCAGCCCACGACCGATCGTAGGAACCAGCACTACGCCTTGGCCAACATCTCTGCAGTTCTCGATGGCCTTCTTTTTTAGCTCGATGAACCTGTCGGTCTGCTTGGATACGCCGTTGAATTGAAGATATACTGTGCTCAGCCCCGCGCGTCTAAGCGTACCTGCGAGGGTCACATCTTTTGCAAGCCTGATGCCATTAGTGGCAATTTGGGTCTGAATAAAACCCAGCTCAACCGCTTTACTAATGATCTCGGGGAGATCGTCCCTCAGCGTTGGTTCACCGCCCGAAAACTGCACCGCAAGTGTCGGAACAGGGCGTTCTTCGCGCAGCGTTGTAAGCATATCGGTGAGTTGCTCGAAAGTAGGCTCATAGACGTAACCCTGTGCGTGGGCGTTAGCAAAACACCATTCGCAGCGCAAGTTGCACCGGTTGGTGACATCCACGTTTGCGAGACACGTGGACGTCAGATGGGCATCACAGAGGCCACATTCGAGTGGGCAGGCGTCGTGGAGCGTCAGTTGCGGGTTCTCAACCCCTTTTCCAGCGTACGAAAAGCGCTCAGCCTTGTGGTACATCTCGGCGCTAGACCAGTACAACTCGTCGAACACGCCGTGATCAGGACATCTCTTGGCCATCCACACCTGGCCGTCCTTCTCGTAGATGGTAGCTTCTATGGGCTTCAGGCATTCGTGGCACAAGGAGGTCGTCCGCTTAGGTAATGTGACAGGCGCTTCATAAATTGACATGCAGTTCTCCAGCGTTTCCTAACAGAGCTTTTATTTTGTTACTATTATTATTTTGCGCTTTGATAGTGCCGGACACAGAGCGGCAGTTATGTCGTGCTTTGGGCGATTACGGACCAATTCGACCGGCTTTGGAGACAGATTTAATATGTATGATGCGCCTTTCGCAACGGAATGCTTGCGCTCATTATTGATGCCCTCTGGCTGATGCTCCCCGCATACGTGCCTAACTCGAGTGCCGTCCTATTTGCGGGA